>JBKHDT010000015.1:0-43551 GCA_046541195.1 Halothiobacillaceae bacterium
CTTCAGGTCATCCGTGGCTTCAGGTCATCCGTGGCTTCAGGTCATCCGTGGCTTCGCGTGGCAACGCAGGCGCCGAAACATGCCCGGCCCGAGCTGATCGATTCCCTGGCTTGCGCCTTGGCGCGACAGGGCATCCGGGCCCTGCACGGGAAGCGCTGCATTCGTGCAGAGCTTCCCCGAACTGCTACGATCAGTTCATCGCCTCGGCATGACCGCAGGCGGGAATGTCCTGTGTGATTCAGATACCGCAAGTACGGAGCGAGACAAACCATGAGCAAGAAAAGCAAGAGCCTGAAGAACCTGCAGACCGCGTTGAGCATGGAGCTGACTGCCAGTCACCAGTACCTGCTGCATGCCCACCTGCTGGAAGACTGGGGGCTGGACAAGCTGGCCTCGAAGATGCGCGAGGAGATCCAGGAGGAACTTGGGCATGCCAGCTCCTTCATCGAGCGGATCCTGTTCCTGAACGGCGACCCCAAGGTCAGCGAGGAAAAGCCCGCGACCCGCGCCAAGTCGCTGAAGGACATGTTCGAGTCGGACCTGGCAGAGGAGCGCAACGCGATCGCGTTCTACACCCAGGCGGTGATCGACGCCAACGAAGAGGGCGATATCGGAACACGCAGGCTGTTTGAGAGCATCGTCCTGGACGAGGAAGGCCACGCCGACTGGCTCTCGCTGCAGATCGACCTGCTCGAGCGCATGGGCGAGCCGAACTTCATCGCCAAGTACCACAGCGGCATGTCCGGCAAGGAGTGAGCCGCGTGCGAGCGGGTAATTAAAGTCCGCTTGCAGCGCGGTGTACTGTCGCGCTGCGGGGCCGCCGGAAGCCGCACAGTCGAAAAACGCCCGTCAGCGACGGGCGTTTTTTCTTTTTTCCGCCCGGGTTTGCGGGCTGGACCCGTCCCGGAATCATGCCGCGCCGGAGCATGTTATTCTGCGCGACCTGAATTTTCAGACCGCTCGGCATTTGCGGGCCGGTATTCGCACTCAAGAGGGGCACGATGGCAGCCATCGAGATTCGCGATCTTTGCAAGACCTACGGCAATGGGACCGAGGCGCTCAAGGGCGTTGACCTCGCGATCGAGGCGGGTGACTTCTTTGCGCTGCTTGGCCCCAACGGGGCGGGCAAGTCCACCGCGATCGGGGTACTGAGCTCGCTGGTGAACAAGACCGGGGGCACCGTGACCGTGTTCGGGCATGACCTCGATCGCGAGCGGGCCGCGGTGAAGTCGCTGATCGGCATCGTGCCGCAGGAATTCAATTTCAACGTGTTCGAGCCGGTCGAGGAAATCGTCATCAACCAGGGCGGCTTCTACGGGATGCCCCGGCGTCATGCGCGTCAGCGGGCAGAGCAGTTGCTGCGGCAGCTCGGCCTTTGGGAGAAGCGCCGGGAAATGGCCCGCGCGCTCTCCGGGGGCATGAAGCGTCGGCTGATGATCGCCCGGGCCCTGGTGCACGACCCGCGGCTCCTGATCCTCGACGAGCCGACCGCCGGGGTCGACATCGAGCTGCGACGGGGCATGTGGCAGTTTCTGACCGAGATCAACGCAACGGGGACCACCATTATCCTGACCACGCACTACCTGGAGGAGGCCGAAAGTCTCTGTCGGAACATCGCGATCATCGACGAGGGCCGGATTGTCGAGCATGCATCGATGAGCAGCCTGCTTGAGCGGCTTTCCCAAGAGACCTTCGTACTGTACGCCGAACACGCCCTGGAATCGCTTCCGACCGTACCGGCGCTGGATGCGCGGCTGATCGACGGGCGGACCATCGAGGTGGATCTCGATCGCAGCCAGAGCCTGACCGAGGTCTTCGCGGCGCTGGACCGGGCGGGCGTTCGGGTCGCGCGGATGCGCAACAAGGCCAACCGCCTGGAAACGCTGTTTCTCAAGCTGGTTTCGACCGCGCAATCGCGGACGGGGGACGCGGCATGAACCTCGCGGCGCAGCTCAACGCCTTCAATACCCTGCTGCTCAAGGAGGTCCTTCGCTTTACCCGGATCTGGGTTCAGACCGTCCTGCCGCCGATGATCATGACGGCGCTGTACTTCGTGATCTTCGGGCACCTGATCGGGCCGCGCGTCGGCGCGATTGACGGTGTGGCCTACATCGATTACCTGGTGCCGGGTCTGATCCTGATGTCGGTCATTACCCAGAGCTACGCCAACGTGGTCTCGTCGTTCTTCAGCGCCAAGTTCGGCAAGAACATCGAGGAGCTGCTGGTTTCGCCGATGCCGCACGCACTGATCATCGTCGGTTACATCGCCGGGGGCGTGGCCCGGGGGCTGGCGGTCGGCTTTGCCGTCACCGTGGTCGCGCTGCTGTTCGCGCAGATCGAGGTCCACAGCGTCGCGCTGCTGGTCCTGTTCGCGATCCTGACCTCGGTGATGTTCTCCCTGGGGGGGCTGATCAACGGGGTTTACGCGACGCATTTCGATCACATCTCCATCGTGCCGACCTTTGTGCTGACCCCCTTGACTTATCTGGGCGGGGTGTTCTACTCGATCGGGATGCTCTCGGACTTCTGGCAGGCCGTCTCGCTGTTCAACCCGGTGCTTTATCTGGTCAACGGGTTCCGCCATGCCATGCTGGGTGTCTCGGATGTCAGCCCCTGGATCGGGGTGCTGATCCTGCTCGGGGGCATCGGGTTGCTGTTTGCCTACGCGATGTGGCTGTTTCGGCATGGTGTCGGCCTGCGCGGATAGGCCGGCCTGCACGGTTTGCGGTGCCAGGTCTGCCTGCTGGCTCGTCGAGCCCTGTCCCGGTCTGCGCCCACGCTGTTATCATCGGTGTCCGCAATGTGCCCTGGTGTTCGTGCCGTCGCGCTGGCACCTGGACCAGACGGCCGAACGCGCGATCTACGACCTGCACCGCAACGAGGCGGACGATCCGGGGTACCGTCGGTTTCTCGGTCGGGCGGTCGGACCATTGCTTGATTCGCTCGAGGTGCCGGCCGACGGGCTGGATTTCGGCTGCGGACCGGTGCCGGTGGCGGCAGAAATGATCGAGGCCCAGGGTCATCGCTGCGCGGCATACGATCCGTACTACCGGCCGGATTCGAGCGTGCTCGCCGAGGTCCGGGACTTCGTGCTCAGTACCGAGGTTTTCGAACACCTCTCCGAGCCGGGCGTGGTGTTCGAGCAGCTGGTGTCCCGGCTTCGCCCCGGTGGGGTGATGGTGGTGATGACCAAGCGGGTGCGTGATCGCGAGGCCTTTGCGCGCTGGCACTACCGGCACGATCCGACTCATGTGGCCTTTTTCAGCGCGGCGACATTCGCATGGCTGGCGCGGCGTCACGGGCTTGAGCTGGAATTGATCGGTCCTGACGTGGTGCGCTTTCATGTCGGATCATGCCGTGAAGCAACGAGGCAAGCGAGGGAAGATCGATGAGATGTATTGGCGTGGATCTGGGTGGAACCAAGATCGAAGCCGCGGTGTTGGATGATCAGGGCGAGATTGTCCTGCGCCGGCGGGTTCCGACCCCCCAGGGAGACTACGCCGGGACGGTGGAGGCCCTTGCCGTCCTGGTCGAGCAGGTCGAGGCCGAGGCCGGTGGACGCTGCGCGGTCGGAATCGGCACGCCGGGGACCATTTCGCCCGCGACCGGCCTGATCAAGAATGCAAACTCGGTGGTGCTCAACGACCGGCCGCTGAAGGAGGATATCCAGCAACGGCTGGGCCGCGAAGTGGCAATGGCCAACGACGCGAACTGCTTTGCGTTGTCCGAGGCCGTCGACGGAGCGGCGCGCGGAGCCGGCACGGTCTTTGGCGTGATCATCGGCACCGGCGTTGGTGGTGGCGTGGTCGTGGACGGCAAGGTCCTGACCGGGCCCAATGCCATCGCCGGCGAGTGGGGGCACAATCCCCTGCCGTGGATGGACCGGGACGAGTTTCCCGGGCGGCCCTGCTGGTGCGGCCTGGCCGGCTGCATCGAGACCTGGCTTTCCGGGCCCGGGTTCGAGCGGGATTACGCGGCGCGCTCCGGCACCCGCCGCCCGGCACCCGAGATTGTGGAGCGGGCCGGAGAGGGCGACCCGGTGGCCATGGCGGTGCTTCGTGACTACGAGTCGCGGCTGGCGCGGGCGCTGGCCCAGGTGATCAACATGCTGGACCCGGACGTCATCGTGCTCGGCGGCGGCATGTCGAACGTCGAGAGTCTGTACACGCAGGTTCCGCAGCAATGGGACAGATGGGTGTTTTCCGACCGGGTGGACGGAGTGCGCCTGCTGCCGCCCGCCCACGGTGATTCCAGCGGGGTCCGCGGGGCCGCGTGGCTGGCATCTGACCTGTCGGCAGGCCGGCATGCCGCGGTGCAGGCCTGAACGGGCCCGCCGGGCTGGTTCCCGCCCGCGGGGTGCTTCGTCCCCGGCTTTTGCCACCCCGGCGGGTGTGTCCGCAGGCTGGCGGGCGAATGCATCAAGGGCCGGCTGCAGCCACGGGGCTGCGGACGTGAACGGTGCCCCCGGCCGGGGCGTTGTCCCGGAGCGGGTCGCTGCGACGGGTTGGTTCGGCGCCCCGGCCCGCCGCACGGAGCGAATGAGATGAATCAAAGCGTATGCCCGGAAGCGCTGCTCGCATCGGTGGTCCGCATGACCGAGCAGCGCAGTCGCGAGACCCTTGAGCAGAGCGTGGCCCAGGCGCTGCAGCGGGTGGTCGGTGCCCGCCAGGTGCTGATTCTCGCTCCGCATCCCTCGGCCGTGGGGGGATTCGTGGAAGTGGTCGCCAGCGCGGTTCCACGTTCGGACGCCTGCAAGGACGAGGCGATCGGCGCCCTTTCGATGGTCCGGAAAAGCCTCGCCTCCTGCCAGGAAGAATGCGGTTACGGCCCGGCGCAGATGCATTCGTGCTGCATTCCCCTGAGCATCGACGAGCAGGTCGTGGCCCTGGTGCTGGTGCTGGCGACCCATTCGCTGGAAGTGCAGCTGCCCACGATCCGGGGCATCTGCGACGTCTACCGGAACTACCTGCACGTGCTGCACGATGCCGAGCGCGACACGCTGACCGGCCTGCGCAATCGCAAGACGTTTGACGCCAACCTCGGACGCGTGATCGACGCCGCGCGGCCTGCGCCGACCACCCGCTGTCCGGAGCGCCGGCACGAGCCGGAGGACGCGCCGCACTGGCTGGCCATCTGCGACATCGACCACTTCAAGCGGATCAACGATACCTGGGGGCATGTCTACGGGGACGAGATCCTGCTGCTGTTCGCGACCCTCATGCGCCGGGTGTTCCGCGGGACCGACCAGCTGTTCCGGTTTGGCGGGGAGGAATTCGTGGTGGTGCTGGCGCCGACTCAGGCGAACCATGTCGAAGTGGTGCTTGAGCGCTTTCGAAGGACGGTGGAAAACCACCAGTTCCCGCAGGTCGGCCGGGTGACGGTGAGCATCGGATACGCGCGAATCCGCCAGGGCGACATTCATTCGGAGTTGCTCGGACGGGCCGATACCGCGCTGTACTGGGCCAAGGAACACGGGCGCAACCAGGTGTGCAGCTACGAGATGCTGGAGCAAGATGGCCTGGTGTCCCGGCCCGAGGCCGGCAACGAGCTTGAGTTGTTCTGAAGCCTGCCCGTCGGCGCGCGCGTGGGCAAGGGTGGGCGAGCGGACCCGGCCGGTTTGGTCGGGGACGTGGACTTGGCCGCGCTTTCGGGATACCTTGTCGGGCCTCGCTGTCCGCGGTCGCGGAGGGCGATTCGGCATCATCCAGCGGCAGGAGGCTTGTCGTTGAGCAGTCAGGTAATCGCGGTAGTCAACCAGAAGGGCGGCACCGGCAAGACGACGGTCACCATGAACCTGGCCGGCGGATTGTCCCGTCGTGGCCGGACGCTGGTGGTGGACGCCGATCCGCAGGGATCGGCGGGGCAGTGGGCGCGGGTGGCGCCGCCCGAGCGGCCCTTTCCGGCCTCGGTGTTTGCGGTGGCCGGCCCGCTTGAGCGCGAGCTCGAGTCGCTGCGCAAGGATTACGATCACGTGCTGGTCGACTGCCCCCCGACGCTCGACGGCGGTGTCGTTCAGGGCGCGCTGGCCGCTGCGGACGTGGTGCTGATCCCGGTGCTGCCCTCGCCGGTGGACCTTTGGGGAAGCGTGCGCATGGTGCGTGGTCTCACCGATGCGCGGGCCATCAATGCGCAGCTGCGCCCCTTTGTGCTCGTCAATCAGCTCGAACCGCGCTCGGCCCTGTCGCGGGCCATGAAGCACGCGCTGATGGAAATCGACATCCCCGCACTGGAACAGCCGCTGCGTCGCCGGGCCGTGTACCGGCGCAGCGCGCTGGAAGGTTGTTCGGTGTTCGACCTCGGTCGTTCCGGGGCGCCGGCCGCCGAAGAAGTTCAAGCCATAATCGAGGAAATCGTCTCATGACCGACATGAAAGACAAGCTGGCCGCCGGTGTGCGTGCGGCCGTCGAAGCCCAGGATGGCGAAAAGGCCGGCGGCGGGGCCGCGGCCCAGTCCAGTCCTGCCGAAGCGGCGACCGGCACCCAGTCCGGCTCCACCTCCCGGAGCGGTACGGGCGCCGCGACGCGCAAGCGCACCAGCACGGCGGGTCGCTCCGGGTCGGGCAGCGCCCAGCGCAAGGCACCGGCCCGCACGGCCCAGGCGCCTGAAGAGCAGCCGGTACGGCGTTTCGCTTCGCGCCGCGTCTGGCCCGACTGAATCCAGCCAGTACCCGTTTTGCGCTGGCCATCGCAAGCCTGCTTGCCGCGGTTGGGCTGCGCCTGCCACGGCGAGCAGGCTTGAGGTGCGCGCGGCGTGCGGGAAACACATCCGGAGAAATTGCACGATGAGCTTTGCCTGCGTTTTTCCCGGGCAGGGGTCCCAGTCGGTCGGCATGCTGAGCGACTGGGCCAAGGCCGATCCGGTGATCGCCCGGACCCTTGCCGAGGCCGGAGAGATCCTCGGCCTGGACCTGGCCGGCATGATGCGCGACGGGCCCGCCGAAGTCCTGGACCGGACCGAGAACACCCAGCCGGCCATGCTGACCGCAGGCGTGGCGGCATGGCGTGCCTACCGCGCGGCGGGCGGGCCGCTGCCCGTGGCCATGGCGGGGCACAGTCTCGGCGAATACACCGCGCTCGTGGCCGCCGAGGCCATGAGTTTTGCGGACGCCCTGCGGCTGGTGCGTCAGCGCGGCCTGCTGATGCAGGAGGCGGTGCCGGCCGGAGCCGGGGCGATGGCCGCGGTGATCGGCCTGGAGGATGCCGAAGTTGAACGGGTCTGCGCGGCGGCCGCCAACGGGGCGGTGTGCGAGGCGGTCAACTACAACGCGCCGGGTCAGGTGGTGATGGCCGGAGATGCCGATGCAATCCAGCGGGCGATCCTGGGTGCGGAGGAGGCCGGGGCGCGCAAGGTCGTGCCCCTGCCGGTCAGCGTGCCCTCGCATTCGACCCTGATGCAGTCCGCGGCCGTCCGGCTGGCCGAGGTTCTGGAGGGTGTCGAGATCGTTCCGCCCTCGGTGCCCGTGATTCACAACGTGGATGCCTCGGAAAAACCGGAGCCGGCATCGATTCGGGAAGCACTGGCCGCGCAGCTGTGGCAGCCGGTGCGCTGGGTCGATTGCGTGCGCGTCCTGCAGGCACGCGGTGCGCGGACATTGCTTGAAATGGGTCCGGGCAAGGTCTTGAGCGGCCTGGCGCGCCGGATCGACCGACAAGTCGCCGCGGTGCCGGTTTTCGATCCTGCGGGCCTGGAAAAGGCCATGGCAGCGGTCGTCGACGCAGACTGAAGGCGCATGCGGCAAGGAACAGGAGAATACAGATGAGTCACGAAGGGCAGGTGGCGCTGGTCACCGGGGCGACACGGGGAATCGGGGCGGCAATCGCCAGGGTGCTGGGTGCCGGCGGCGCGACCGTCATTGGCACCGCCACCAGCGAGGCCGGCGCGCAACGCATCAGCGCGGCGCTTGCCGATGCCGGCATCCGGGGGACGGGCATGATGCTGGATGTCACGGATCGCGCGGGGATCGATGCGCTGGTGGCCCGGGTTGCCGAGGAATACGGCGCCGTGACGACGCTGGTGAACAATGCCGGCATCACGCGGGATACCCTGCTGATGCGGATGAAGCCGGAGGACTGGCAGGCGATCATCGACACCAACCTGACCTCGGTATTCCACCTGTCGCAGGCGGTACTCCGGGGCATGATGAAGGCGCGCAAGGGACGCATCGTCTCGATCGCCTCGGTGGTCGGCGCGATGGGCAACGCCGGACAGACCAACTACGCGGCTGCCAAGGCGGGCCTGGTCGGCTTTTCGAAGTCCCTGGCCCGCGAGGTCGGACCGCGAGGCATCACGGTCAACGTGGTCGCGCCGGGATTCATCGACACCGACATGACCCGCGACCTGCCCGACACCCACAAGGAAAGGCTGCTGGACAACATTCCGGCGGGACGCCTGGGGCAGCCGGAGGAGATTGCCGCGGCGGTGGCCTTTCTCGCCTCCGATGCGGCCGGTTACGTCACCGGCGAGACCCTGCATGTCAATGGGGGCATGTACATGGGGTGACCACCCGTTATGCCCCGGCCGTCAAATTGTGTTGGCGCTCGGGGCGCGTTTTCACTAGAATGGCGCGCAAACGGCTGCATGCCGTTTGTCCGTATCTGGTAATTGATGAGGTTCTAGCCGCATGAGCACCGTCGAAGAACGTGTGAAGAAAATTGTCGTTGAACAGCTGGGCGTCAAGGAAGAAGAAGTGACCAACGACGCTTCCTTCGTGGACGACCTGGGTGCCGACTCCCTGGATACCGTCGAGCTGGTCATGGCCCTCGAAGAAGAGTTCGAGTGCGAGATTCCCGACGAGGAAGCCGAGAAGATCACGACGGTGCAGCAAGCCATCGATTACGTGAACGAACATCTGGACGCTTGAACCGCCTGACGGCACGGTGATCCGGATGCCGCGGACTCGAGAGAGCCGCGGCTTTGTTGTGTTCAAGCCGGGCGTTTTGGGCGGTCATGCCGCGCTCGGTCCCCGCCCGGGTGAAATCGCGGTGCATCCTTTTTCGGCCGGGAACGCATCCGGTCGGGAACAAGCGAGGCAGTGCTTCCCCTGCTAATGCGTGCGTCAGGGTTTGTCTCCTGCGCGTCGGGCAAGGGAAGTCCACGCACGCCCGGGTCAACTATGCGCCGGGCGCCCCTGCGGCCGGAACCGCGCGCGACATGCCGGCCCGGCCCGATGTCATTTGTGCGGGACCTGCTCGCGGGAGCGCCCGGGGCTGACTGGGAAATCTTCAATCGATGAGCAAGCGTCGTATCGTCGTTACCGGCCTCGGGCTGGTCACTCCGCTGGGCAATGATGTCGCCACCAGCTGGTCTTCCCTGGTCGAAGGCCGGTCCGGTGTCCGCCCGATCGAGCGTTTCGATGTGTCGAAAATGCCCGTGCGGTTTGCCGCGCAGGTGCAGGGTTTTGACATCACCTCGATCATCGAGCCCAAGGACGCCCGCAAGATGGACCCGTTCATCCACTTCGGGTTGGCCGCGGCGGAGGAGGCAATCGCGTCTGCCGGCCTGCTTGACGATCGGGCGCGGCTCGATCCCGACCGGGTGGGGACCTTCATCGGCTCGGGCATCGGCGGGCTCGGTGGCATCGAGCGAAACACCCTGCTGCTTGAGCAGAGCGGGCCGCGCAAGGTGTCGCCGTTCTTCGTGCCCGGAGCGATCATTAACATGATTTCCGGGCAGATCTCGATCCGGCACGGCTTCCGGGGGCCCAACCTCGCGACCGTCACGGCCTGCACGTCGGGCACGCACAGCATCGGTCAGGCGGCCCGCCTGATCGCCTACGGGGATGCGGATGTGATGATCGCGGGTGGCGCAGAGGGTGCGGTGACGCCGCTGGGGATTGCCGGTTTTGCCGCGGCGAGGGCGCTCTCGACACGCAACGATGATCCGGAGCGTGCGAGTCGTCCCTGGGACGAGGGCCGTGACGGCTTCGTGCTCGGCGAGGGCGCGGGCATCCTGGTGCTCGAAGAGTACGAACATGCCCGGGCCCGGGGCGCGCACGTCCTGGCCGAACTGATCGGTTTCGGGATGAGCTCGGACGCCTATCACATGACCCAGCCCTCGGTCGGCGGAGAGGGCGCTGCCCGCTGCATGGCGGCCGCACTTCGCGATGCCGGCCTGGCAGCCGATCAGGTCGGCTACATCAACGCGCATGGAACCTCCACACCCGCCGGGGACCTGGCCGAGGTGGCCGCCATCCGGCATACCTTCGGGACGCAGGCGGACCGGTTGCCGGTCAGTTCCACCAAGTCGATGACCGGGCACCTGCTCGGCGCCGCGGGCGGGGTCGAGGCGGTGTTCTCGGTGCTCACGCTGCAGACGGGCGTGCTGCCACCAACCATCAACCTGGAACAGCCCTCGGCAGGTTGCGACCTGGACTTCGTGCCCGGCGAGGCCCGCGAGGCCCGGGTGGACGTGGTCATGTCCAACTCCTTCGGGTTCGGGGGCACCAACGGCACGCTGTTGTTCGCGCGGGCCTGAGGTCCCGGTTGTCCTGCATGCCCACCGTTTTCAAGCCGCTGGTCGAGTCGCTGCCCGGTCTTGCCGATGCAGACCTGCTGGTCCTGCACCGGACCGATCCGTGCGCCTTCCCCCACCTGCTCGAGAGTGCGGCGGCCGGGCCAAACGGGCGCTGGGATCTGCTGTTCTGCCTGCCGGGCGAGGCGCTGGTGCTGGGAGCCGACGGGCAGCTTGAAGGCCCGCACGCCCGCGCCGACGGGGATTTTCTTGCCAGCCTGGACGACTGGTTTCGGGCAGCGGCAGGTCCCGGCACGGGCGAGCCGGGGCTGCCGTTCGTCGGCGGTTGGTTTTTCTATCTCGGCTACGAACTGGCCGCGCAGATCGAACCGACCTTGCGCCTGCCGTCTTTCGCGCCGCATTTCCCGACGGCGCTGGCGCACCGTTGTCGTGGCGCCGTCCTGCGTGATCGAAAAACGCGACGCGCCTGGCTGGTGGCCGAGCCCGGGGCGGAGGGGCTGGATGCCCTGCGCGCGCGGCTGGCCGAATTGCCCCCGCCCGCACCGCCGTCCGGACTGCCGCCCTGCCGGGTCACGGAGGACCCGCCGGCCGATTATCTGGCCGGCGTGGCGCGGGTCCGAGACTATGTACACGCCGGGGATGTATTCCAGGCGAATCTTTCGCGCGCCTGGCAGCTGGACTTCGAGCAGCCCGTCACGCCGGTCGCAGTGTACGATCGTCTGCGCGAGGCCAACCCGGCACCGTTCGCCGCCCTGATGAACTGGGCCGGCAGCGCGGTGATCAGCTCCTCGCCGGAACGGCTGGTCGCCGCGGCCGACGGGTGGTTCGAAACGAGACCGATTGCCGGAACCCGGCGTCGCGGGGTCGACGATGCGGCGGACCGGGCGTTGATCGCAGAGCTGATCGGACACCCCAAGGAGCGGGCAGAGCACATCATGCTGATCGACCTGGAGCGCAACGACCTGGGCCGGGTCTGCCGGCCGGGTACCGTCGAGGTCGACGAGCTGATGACGGTCGAAAGCTACGCGCACGTGCATCACATCGTCTCCAATGTCCGGGGGCGGCCGCGCCCCGGCGTGGGCCCGGGCGCGCTGCTGCGGGCGGTGTTTCCCGGCGGCACCATCACCGGTTGTCCCAAGGTGCGCTGCATGGAGATTCTTGCCGAACTCGAGGGCACCGGCCGTGGTCCCTACACCGGCTCGCTGGGCTACCTGGGACGAGACGGGCGCATGGACAGCAATATCCTGATCCGTACCATCCTGATGGAAGATGACCGCCGGGGCCTGTTGCGCACCGGGGCGGGGATTGTCGCGGACTCCGAGCCCGAGCATGAGCTTGACGAGACAAGGGCCAAGGCCCGGGGACTGCTTTTGGCCCTTGGCGTGGAGGGGGCGTGAGCACCTGGCTCGATGGCGAGCCGCTCGCAGGCGGCGTGGACCCGGCCGACCGGGGGCTGGCCTACGGGGATGGACTTTTCGAAACCATGGCGCTGTGCGACGGGCGGCTTCGGCACGAGCAGGCCCATCATGCGCGCCTTGCCCTGGGCTGCCGGCGGCTGGGCCTGCCGGAACCGGACGAGACGACGTGGCGGAAGATGCTGCAACCGGCGCTGGGCGATGCGGGGGCCGGCCGCTGGGTGATCAAGCTGATCCTGACGCGAGGCAGCGGTGGCCGTGGCTATCGGCCGCCAGGTGATCCGTGTCCGCGGTGGCTGGTCCGGCGGCTGCCGTGGCCGGACTACCCGCCGGCCTGGCAGGAGCAGGGTATCGCGCTGCGATACTGCCATACGCGACTGGGCCTCAACCCGGCACTGGCCGGCATCAAGCACCTGAACCGGCTTGAGCAGGTGCTGGCCCGATCCGAGTGGTCCGGGCCGGAGGTCGAGGGACTCATGCTGGATCTGCAGGGTCGGGTGGTCTGCGCAACCCAGAGCAACCTGTTCTGGGTCCGCGACGGGCGGCTGCATACTCCGCCGATCGACAACTGCGGTATCGCGGGGATCACCCGGGCGCGTATCATGCGGCTAATGCCGGTGACGGTGACCGAGTGCCGGCCGGAGACACTCCGCGATGCCGACGAGGTGGCTGTGTCCAACAGCCTGATGGGGCTGGTGCCGGCCTGCCGGCTCGACGGGCAACGGTGGCCCGTCGGGCCGGTGGTCCGGGCCGCTCAGGCGGCGTTGAAGCGGGACTGAACAACACGGCCCGGTCTTGATGGCTCAACTGCGGGTTCGGGAAGGATGCTCAGGGGATTTGCACTACTGATGGTCTGGCTGGGTACCGCGTTGCTGGTGCTCGCGCTGGCGGCCGGGCTCTCCTTCTGGGAGCGGCAGGCAGGGGCAACGGTCCATGCCGGCGCCGAGTCGCCCGTGAAGGTGGTGGTGCCCGAGGGGGCCGGCTTCGCGCGGATCGGGGCCATGCTTCAGGCGCAGGGACTTCTGTCCGATGGCCGGATCCTGGCCTGGATGGCCCGGCTCGAGGGCAAGGCGGGCCAGCTGCGTGCCGGGGAATACCGGATCAGCCCGGACATGCCTCTTGCCCGCCTGCTGGATGACATGGTCCGCGGACGGGTGGTGACCTACCGGCTCACGATCCGGGAAGGTGCGACATTCGGGGAATTCCTCCGGGAGCTGGCGGCGGCCGAGCCGCTCGAACAGACGCTTGCCGGCCTGGAGGCCACGGCGCTCCCGGATGCGCTCGGCCTTGATCTGGATCATCCGGAGGGCTGGTTCTTTCCGGATACCTATGTGTACCGGCGGGGCGATCGTGATCGCGATCTGCTCCTGCAGGCGCATCAGGCGATGCAGGAACGGCTGGCGCTCGCCTGGGCGCAGCGCGATCCGGACCTGCCGCTGGAAGATCCCTACGAGTTGCTGATCCTGGCCTCCGTGGTGGAGCGCGAGACCGGCCTGGACGCCGAGCGGCCGCAGGTGGCGGGGGTGTTCGTCAATCGCATCGAGCGCGGCATGCGGCTGCAGTCCGACCCGACCATTATCTACGGGCTGGGCGAGGATTATCGCGGCACGATCTACCGCAGCGACCTCAGGCGGGACACGCCCTACAATACCTACACGCGGGACGGCTTGCCGCCGACACCCATCGCGTTGCCGGGGCAGGCCGCGCTGGATGCCGTGTCGCGGCCTGCCGAATCGGATTACCTGTATTTTGTGGCGGATGCCAACGGAGGCCACGTTTTTTCGCGGACACTGGCACAACACAATCGGGCGGTCCGGGCTTACCGGCGCGCCCTGGCGGAGCAGCGATGACCGCGCGCGGTGCCTTTGTTACCGTCGAAGGCTCGGAAGGGGCGGGCAAGAGCACGGCGCTCGGGCATATCGCGGCCTGGCTGCGCGAACGGCAGTTGCCGGCCCACTTCAGCCGCGAGCCGGGGGGCACCCGGATCGGTGAGCAAATCCGCGAGCTGCTGCTTGATGCCCGCCACGAGGGCATGGCGCCGATGACTGAACTGATGCTGATGTTCGCGGCGCGCGCCCAGCATGTGCGCGAGTGCATCGAGCCGGCCCTGGCCCGGGGGCAGTGGGTGATCTGCGACCGGTTCACGGATTCGAGCCATGCCTATCAGGGGGCCGGACGGGGCGTGGCCGATGCCGACATCGATGCGCTGGCCCGGCTGGCGCACCCGGATCTGACGCCGGACCTCACGCTGTTGCTTGACCTGCCGGTTTGTGCGGGCCTCGCCCGGACTCGCGGACGTGGCCAGGCGCCGGATCGCTTCGAGCGTGAACAACTGGCCTTCTTCGAGCGGGTTCGGGAAGCATTTCTTGCCCGCGCCCATGCCGATCCCAACCGGTTCCGGGTGATCGACGCGACCCGCGCACTGCCCGAGGTCGCCGAGTCCATTCGCGCGGCGCTGGACGAGTTTCATCGTGCATGGACCGTGCCCTGCGGCGGGACCTCCGCCGAGGTCGGCCGCCAGTCATCGTCGGAGTCTCCATGAGCGAAACCTCGCCGGGCGAAGCCCTGCCCCCCTGGATGGCGCCAGCCTATGCGCGCTTTTTGAGCTTGCTGGCCGAGGACCGGGTGCCGCACGCCCTGCTGCTGGCCGGGCCGCCGATGATCGGCAAGGGGATGCTGGCCACCCGGATGGCCCAGCGGTTGCTGTGTCGATCGCCGCAACCGGACGGCGCGCCCTGCGACGAATGCGCCGACTGCCGACCATTTCTGGCCGGTGCGCATCCGGACTTCCGGACGGTGGCTCCGGAGGGCGAGGGCAGGCAGATCCGCGTGGACGAGATCCGGGCACTCTGCGCCGCGATGGTGCTCACCACCCGGGGTGGCGCCCGGGTGGCGCTGATCCGGCAGGCGGAGGCCATGAACGCCGCGGCGGCCAATGCCCTGCTCAAGACACTGGAGGAGCCGGCTCCGGATACCGTCATTCTGATGCTGAGCGAGCGTCCGGCGAGCCTGCCGGCCACCGTGCGGTCGCGGGTCCAGCGCATCAACCTGGTCGCCCCGTCCGCGGACCAGGCATTGCCCTGGCTTGAGGCGCGCTGCGACCGCCCGCGCGCGGAACTGGCCGCCCGCCTTGCCGCCAGCGAGGACCAGCCGCTCGCGGTACTTGAGTCGCTCTCGGAGGACAGGCCCGATTTCGACCACGAAGCCTTCGTGGATGCCATGCTCGGCTGCCTGGCCGGTCGCCGGTCGCCACTGGCCGAATCGGGCAAGTGGCTGCGGGCTCCCCGGGAAGTGATCGCGCTCTGGGCGTTGCGGCTGGCGCGGGACCTGCTGCGCGTGCGCCTGGGATTGCCCCCGGCGGTGCTGCTGTCGCGCCATGTGGACCTGCGGCGCATCGCAGAGGACATGACAGCGGCGGCGCTTGTCGCCTATCATGACCAGCTGATTCGCTACCGCGCCGAGGCGCGGCACGCGCTGAACGCCGAGCTGTCGGTCGAGCGCCTTTTCCTTGGGCTGGAAGCCCTGCGCGGGCGCTGAGCGAGCATGCTTCACCGGCCGCGGCGGCCCGCGGCACATCCGGGGCATCCGCTCCACATCGAGGAGGAAAGGTCACATGGCACTGGCCGGAATGGGTGGCGGCATCATCCATCACAATATCCCGGACAAGCAGACGCTCTACATGTCCTACATGTCGTTCATCAGGAACGGCGGGCTGTTCATTCCGGGACACACGCAGCACCAGCTTGGCAAGGAGCTGTTCCTGATGCTGACCATGATGGGCAGCCCCGAGCGCATCGCGGTCGCCTGCAAGGTGATCTGGGTCACGCCCAACGGGGCGCAGAACAGCCGGACCCCGGGCATCGGGGTACAGTTTTCCGATGTCGACCAGGGTCAGACCCGAGCCAAGATCGAGGCCTACCTGGCTGGCGCGGTCGATTCGGAACGCCCGACCTACACGCTCTGAGGTGGCGCCCCTGCGCGCAACCCGGGCGCACCGCGCAAGGTCTTTCGAAGCCCCCTTGCCCATTGCAGATTTCCCAACCCCGGACGGAGGCTGAATCCAGGCCGTGTTTTTCGATTCCCATTGCCATCTCGACCGACTGGACCTCACCCCCTTCGAGGGAGACTTCGCGCGTTTCATGGATCATGCGCAACGCGAGGGCGTTGACCGCATGCTTTGCGTGTCGATCAACCTCGAGGAGTGGCCTGCGATGTGCGCGCTGGTCGGAGACAGGCCGGGGGTCCGGGTTTCGGTCGGGGTTCACCCGAACGAGGAGCCCGAGGCCTCAGCGACCATTGACGAACTGCTCGAGCGGGCGCGGGACCCCCGCGTGGTGGCCATTGGCGAGACGGGCCTGGATTACTTTCGCAGCAAGCAGGCCGAGGATTGGCAGCACGAGCGCTTCGTGACGCACATCGAGGCGGCCAGGCAATGCAGCAAGCCGGTGATCATCCACAGCCGCGAGGCCCGCGAAGACACCATGACCGTGCTCGAGCGCGAGGGCGCCGAAGCCTGTGGCGGGGTGATGCACTGCTTTGTCGAGGACTGGAAAACCGCCTGCCGGGCGCTCGACCTGGGCTTTTACATCTCGTTTTCGGGGGTGCTGACCTACAAGAGCGCCGAGGCGCTGCGGGACGTGGCACGCCGCCTGCCGCGCGAGTCCATCCTCATCGAGACCGACTCGCCGTACCTGGCGCCGGTGCCTCACCGGGGCAAACCGAACTACCCCCACCTGGTGCGTCACACGGCCGAGGTGCTTGCCCAGGTACGGGGCGAACCACTGGCGCAGGTCGCCGAGTACACCCGGGCGAACGCCAGCCGGCTGTTCGGCTTCGATCAGGACTGACCGGATCGGCCGGTTCGTCGATCCGGTCGTGTTGCGCTGCGCCTACCGCGCCAGCCAGCGTGCGTAGCCCCAGGTCCCCACCAGCACCCCGGCAAGACTGTAGAGCACAAACAGCTTGCCCTCGCCGATCATGGTGGTGCCGGTACCCGGGCAGATCCCGGTCAATCCCCAGCCGATGCCGAAGAGCACCGAGCCGAGTATCAGCCCCCGGGTCCAGGGCTTGGCATCCAGGTCGATTGGGGCGCCGCTGCCCAGGGCCCGGATGTTCAGCCTGCGGATCAACTGGATGCCGACTGCGCCGACCACCACCGCGCTGACGATGACCCACAACAGGTGCAGGTCGCGGAACAGGAACAGCTCGGCGATTCGTTGCGGGTCGGTGGCGCCCGCGCGACTCAGAACAAAGCCGAAGACGATGCCGAGGCCGAGAAAGATCCACGGCCGCCTCATTGTCCTGCACCTCCGATTCCGGCCAGATGGGCCATGACCTGCACCGTGGCCACGGCCGCGGCGAAGAAGCAGGCAGAGGCCACGATACTCGCGGGGTTGAGCAGGGAGACGCCCACGATGGTGTGTCCCGACGTGCAGCCGCCGGCCATCCGGGCTCCGACGCCGATCAGGATGCCGCCGACAAACAGCCAGGCGGCCTTGGCCAGCTCCGAGGCCGGCAGCATCCGGTCGTAGAGTTCACCCATTGAGAGCCCGACCTGCATCGGGCCGGGGGAGGTCAAGGCGGCGATCAGCCCGCCGATGGGCGTGCCGAGGGCGAACCACAGGCGCCAGTCGGTGTCCCGGCCGAAGCCGGCGCCGCGAAACAGCGCAAGCCGGCTTCCTCCTCGTGCGCAGACATTGCCGAACACGGAAGAACAACCCAGGGCGGTGTTGGTGATCCAATACTGCGCCAGCATGGCCAGGCCGATGGCAGCGCCGGCAATCCAGGGAAGCCATTGGAGGGTTTCGGTCATGATCCTGCTCGTCCGATTCGTTGAAGGGCCTCGGCCCGGACGAACAAGGTTATGGCCCGTGAATCACAGGGGCCAGATAAAGTTTTTCATGCCGGGATAAATACCGGGCGGGTCGGCAGTCGTCGATTTCGAGATCCCGGATTTCGCCCGCATCGGGCGATGCGGCCGGTATTCAGGATTCCGGTTCAGTCGGAATCGGCCGGGCGGCTGGCTTCGCGTTCGGGCAGGGTGATGTTCAGTTCGAGCATCTCCATGCCGTCACCGTACTCAACCCGCACGTTCACGGCATCGTCCTGGACGTCCACGTATCGCCGGATCACTTCCAGCAGGTCCTTCTCCAGCCGGGGCAGGTAGTCCGGGCCCTGGCCACGCTGTCGTTCGTGGGCGATGAGAATCTGAAGCCGCTCCTTGGCGATCTGGGCGCTAGCCGGCTTGCGTTGCGATCGGAAGATGTCGAGCAATCCCATGGTCACTTCCCGAGCAGTCGGGCGAACAGCCCTTTCTTTTCCACCTGGACGAACCGGAGTGGTCGTTCCTCGCCAAGCAGCCGGGCGACGGCGTCCTCATAGGCCTGGCCCGCGTCACTTCCCGATTCCAGGATGACGGGGCGACCGGCGTTGGAGGCCTGCAGAACCGATTCGGATTCGGGAATCACCCCCAGCAGGGGCACGGCGAGGATTTCCAGCATGTCGTCGATGGAGAGCATTTCCCCGGTATCGACCCGCGCCGGCACGTAGCGGGTGATCAGCAGGTGCTGTTCCACCGGGGTTTGGTCCTGCTCGGCCCGGCGGGACTTGCTGGCCAGCAGGCCAAGCATGCGGTCGGCATCCCGTACCGAGGAAACCTCCGGGTTGGAAACCACGATGGCCTCGTCCGCGTAATACATCGCCAGGTGCGCGCCCTTCTCGATTCCGGCCGGGGAATCGCAGACCACATAGTCGAAGCCTTCCTCCCGAAGCTCGTCGATGACCTTGCCGACTCCTTCCTGGGTCAGGGCATCCTTGTCCCGGGTCTGGGAGGCCGGGAGGATATGCAGGTTCTCGACTTCCTTGTGCTTGATGAGCGCCTGGCGCAGCGAGGCATCGCCCTGGATCACGTTGACGAAGTCGTAGACCACCCGACGCTCGACGCCCATGATCAGGTCCAGGTTGCGCAGCCCGACATCGAAGTCGATGACGGCCACCTTCTTGCCGGCCTTGGCCAGCCCGGTCGAGAGTGCGGCGCTGGTGGTGGTCTTGCCGACCCCGCCCTTGCCGGAGGTGACGACGAGTACCTTCGTCATGGCATGTTGCTCCTGAAGTTGTTCAATCGGTGGGCCGGACATGCCGAACAGCCCGGTCCCGGGAAAAATGTCACTCCGGCAGCTGCGCCATCCCCGCCTCGCTTGCGGGCGGCTCACCGCCTCAGCCGAGGGCGCGGATCGACAGCTTGCCTTCCTCGGTCATCTCGACCACCGCCCGCTTGCCCCAGGCCGGGTGCTCCACCAGGCGGTCGGCGGGCAGGAACACGCCGTTGATGGCGACGATCTCCGGTTCGAAGACCTCGCAGAAGATCCGCACCCCGCGCAGACCGCGTGCCCCGGCGGCCGCCGAACCGCGCAACGGCCCGTGAATGTAGATCGATCCATCGGCCATCACCCGGGCGCCCGGGCTGACCGGACCTTCCACGACCATGTCCCGCGCCTGGGCATAGGGCTCGGTGCCGGAACGAACCGGCTGGCGCATGACCAGGGGCGGATTGACCACCTCGCGCACCGTTTCGCTTTCCGGGGCGGCGGCTTGCCTCGGCTCGTCATGGTCCTGCGGTTCGGCAGGATCGCGTGCCTCGGGGGCCGGTTCGACCTCGGCGGGTTCCGGGGCGGCCGGCGGCGGCTCGGTCCGACGCGACTCACTGGCCGCGAACAGGGCCAGACCCGCCTCCCGGGCCTGGCCGCGCTGGGTTTCGCTGCCCCCGCGCACACCGATCAGTTTCAGCCCGTAGTTGCCCAGCAGCGCACTGATTGCCGGAAAGTCGAGCCACTTGTGGGTTTCCTCGATTGGCGAAAGGTCCAGCATCAGGGGCGTCTGGTCAAACGAGAACATGCCCCGCTCGAAATGCTGCTTCAGCGCGGTGGTGAACTTGAGCAGGTGGGGTTCGGCCAGGTACATCACCAGAATGGTCTGGGTGCCGCCCTTGAGGGCAAAGGCATTCTGGCGTTCGGCGGGTCTGGATTCGTCAGCGGTCACGTCACGATTCACAGTTGGCAGGTGGAAAGCTGGAAGGGTACGTCCTGGTCAACCTGCAAGGGATGACCATTCCGGGGATCAAGCCGCATGAATCGTACACTGAAACGGTGCTTTCCGGCACTGATCTCGGGATAGCAGTCCACGCCAGGCTCCAGTCGCACCCGCAGCATCTGCAGGGGCGCGCCCGGGTCCATCGACTGCTGGAGAAACCCGTTTTCGGCCACCACGCGCAGCGGCGAGACGCTGTTGCGGATCAATTCCAGGATCAGGGCATTCGACTCGCGGATCACGTCGAATGGCGCCATCCATTCCTCAAGATCCCGATGGCGGTCCTCGCCGGACCGCTTGAGCCAGTAGTGCAGCGGGGCGATGTCGAAATCGCACAGTCCGCCCGGAATGGCCGCGCGCTGCTTGACCGCGGCAAGCAGTTCGTGATTCTTGAGATGGGCCCCGGGTTGGCCCTTGATCTCGTGTAGCCCGTCGATCAGGGCCTTCTGGCGCTCAAGCAGGCGCCGCAAAACCTGCTGGTCGATCCCCGGCGAGTTGATCAGTCGCTGAAGATTGCCGCTCTGGCGCTCCAGTTCCTTCATCAGCTCGCGCTTGAGGTCGATCCGGCCCAGGACCTCGCCGATCTCCAGGAGCATGAGAATCGCGCACAAGGAATCCTCGGCGTTGTCGCTGCCGCCGTAATAATCGCTGCGCGCAAACAGATTCTCGAGCCTGAGGCAGGCGCGAACCCGTTCGTTCAATGGCTGTTCGAAGACTTTCAGAGCAGCACCTGTTCGCATTTTGGCTCAAGGTTCCCATGACCGGGCGCCGCACCGGGCACCTTGCCCGGGCGGTCACCCATGCCAGATCATTCGGTTGCAGGCCCGTTCTCCTGCCGAGCGGGGCGGGGCGATCATCCTTGGCGCCCCTCAAGCCCGACACGCACGGACCTAAGCATCGCAAAGCGCCCCAGTGGCCGTCTGTGGCGGCGAGCCGTGTCCGCGTCGAACCGCGGTTCGACGCGGTCGCAGGCAAGGCAGGTCGCCCCGCGCCGAACGACAGGGCCCGTCAGGCACCGCCCCGGCAGTCCCGTATTGTGGGGCAAGGCCGGGCACCAATACAACCGCCATGACGTGGTGCCTGGCGCAGGTTTGGGCCTAGTCGGGGGCGGGGGAAGATCTTGGTGCGAAGCGCACCGTTTGGGCGCGCGCCGGCCGGCGCGCCGGGCAGTTCCGGGCGGCATGGCGGATGTCCGCGCCGCGCCGGGCGCCCGCTGCAGAAGCATCTTCCCGAGGCGCTCCGGGCTGGCCCGCTGACGGTTCGTTCCGGTTTTTTTGTCATTGAAAACAATGGGCTGGGCGATTATTTTCGGGCTGGTGAGCCGGCGCGTCGGCCCGGTTCATGAAATTTATGCCCCATCGAAATCATTCTGTAATTGAGACTTGGCACGATGCCTGCGTTGATGGTTTCTGCCACGCAAGGCTCACGCTTCGCATGGCGCCATTTGACTCCTCCTGTTATTGTTCGGGCACCCTTGGTTGGTGCCCGTTTTTTTGTGCCGACAGCTTCAGCCTTCGGCGGACGCCGCCAACGGGCCGAGACCCCGAATTCCTGTACGATCCAAGAGCATGTATACACCCAACTACCTGAGCACCATCGAGCGCTACCACGAGCAGGAAGGCGCCATCCGCGAGCTGATCAACTCGATCATCACCGGGATTGCCGAACCGAGGTTGATCCAGGATCAGGGCGCGCTGCACAAGGCCATGGAGGATCTGTCCCGGCTGTATCCGTTTGTCGAGATGCTGTTCGTGCTGGATGAGGACGGGGTCCAGAGCAGCGAGTTCAAGGTCGGCGAGAATCAGCAGATCAAGCCCGAATGGGATCAGGGCAAGGGACGTGACCGGTCGCAGCGGCCCTACTTCCAGCTGCTCAAGGGTGGCGAGTCGCTGGTGCTGACCGATCCCTACCTGTCTTCCGCCAACCGCAGCCTGTGCATTTCCGCGGCGATGGCGATCAAGCACGGGCAGGGCGTCGGTTATCTGGTCATGGACGTCGACCTGGAGCGCATGATCAGTTTCATGCTTGGCGACACTTTCCGGCAGCGGTTCGAGCCGTTTTTCCGAACCATTTACAGCCTGTTCGCCGCGGCGCTGCTGGTCGTCGCCGGCGTGCTGTTCTATTCCGGCATGGCCGAGCTGGTCCATACGCTCAACCTCCCAAGCGGGTCGGACGAGGTGCGGATCAAGCCGTTCGAGATCATCGTCGTGCTGACGCTTGCGCTGGCGATCTTCGATCTGGCCAAGACCGTGTTCGAGGAAGAGGTCCTAATGGAAAAGGACGTGCACAAGCACAGCACGGTGCGGCGCACCATGACGCGGTTCGTGGCCGCGATTCTGGTGGCATTGCTGATCGAGGGGCTGCTGATGATGTTCAAGACCGCCATGGGATACACCGAGCAAACCCTGCTCGCGCCCTGGATGATCCTGGCCTCGGCGGGCCTGCTGGTGGCCCTGGCGATCTATGTCTACCTGGGCGCCAAGGCCGAAAAGGCGCTGATCATCGTCCGGCAGCGCCAGGGCAAGGCGGGCCGGCATTGATGAAACGCCCGGACGTGCATCCTGCCCGGCTGATCCGCGCATGGGCGCTGCGATGAAGTCAGTCGCGGAACTGCCCCTCGGCCCCCTGATGGTCGATGTGGAGGGGTTCACGCTCGACGCGACCGAACGGGAGCGGCTGCTGCATCCGGCGGTGGGTGGCGTGATTCTTTTTGCCCGCAACCACGAGGACCCGGCGCAGCTCAGTGCCCTGGTGTCCGAGATCCATGCCCTGCGTCGACCACGGTTGCTGGTGGCGGTGGATCAGGAAGGGGGGCGCGTGCAGCGCTTCAAGCGAGGCTGGTCCCGGCTGCCGGCGCCGGGTGACATCGGCGCCTTGTTCGATCGGAACCGTCAGGCCGGGCTGGAAGCGGCCCGGGATGCCGGCTGGCTGATGGCTGCCGAGCTGCACACCGCCGGAGTCGATTTCAGCTTTGCCCCGGTGCTCGACCTGAACCGGAAGATCAGCGGCGTGATCGGTGACCGGGCCTTCCACGAGCAGCCCGACGGTGTGATCGCGCTGGCGACCGCCTTCGTGCACGGGATGAAGGAAGCCGGCATGCAGGCGGTCGGCAAGCACTTCCCCGGGCACGGCTCGGTGGCCGAGGACTCCCACGTCGCTCATCCGGTCGACAGGCGCCCGGCCGTGGACATCGAGATGGAGGACATGCGCTGCTTTGCCGGGATGGTTGAACGGGAAATCGCGGGTATCATGGCCGCCCACGTGGTCTATCCTTCGGTGGACGAGCTGCCGGCGGGATTCTCCCGGCGGTGGATCGGGCAGGGGCTGCGCACGCGGCTGAATTTTGGCGGCGCCGTGTTCACGGATGACCTGTCGATGGAAGCGGCTGCCGTGGTCGGTGACTATCCGCAGCGGCTGGCGGCGGCGCTGGATGCCGGTTGCGACATGGCGCTGATCTGCAACCACCCGGAAGCGGTGGATGCCGTGCTGGCGAGCTGCACGCCCCGTGCCGACCCGTTGCGGGAAGTACGCCTGGCCCGGTTCCATGTCCGCAGCAGCGCGCCGGACCGGCAGGCGTTGCGCGCTGCCCCGCGGTGGCGGGCGGCCGTCGCGCGTCTGGCCCCGCTGGTCGAGCGACTGGAGCCTGAACTGCCGATCTGAACCTTTCCGGCTGCGCCGGCGCCGCGTGACCGGCCCCGAACTTCAAGCCTTGCCCAACCGTCCAGACGAGGGACCGACATGACCGATTTTGCCGCCCGGGCGCACGAGCTCGAGCAATTGCGGGCGCACAGCGAATGCCTGATCGATCCGCAGACCATGGACACCGTGTACGCGCGCATGGCCGAGCAGATTCGGGCGCAACTGGCCGACCGGCTGCCCGTGGCGCTGGTCATCATGAACGGCGGGCTGGTCAGCGCGGGAAAGCTGCTTCAGCGCATGGATTTTCCGCTGGAGCTGAGCTACCTGCACGCGACCCGGTATCGCGGCGGCACCGAGGGAGGCGCACTCAGGTGGGTCGTGGAGCCTCAGGTGCCGCTGGCTGGCCGGGACGTCCTGATCATCGATGACATCTTCGACGAGGGCTACACGCTCAAGGCCGTGCGCGACTGGGTCAGGGATCAGGGTCCGGCCGGGGTGTGGGTGGCGGTGACCACCGACAAGCGCCATGATCGCAAGGTCGAGGGCATCGTGCCCGATTTTGTCGGGATCGACGTGCCCGACCGCTATATCTTTGGCGAGGGCATGGACTATTGCGGGTATTTTCGCAACCTCAACGGCATCTACGCCCTGCGCGAACAATCACCGGATGCAGGCACCTGATGACCCCCGCGAAGGGGTTCGCGGCGGATGTCGGCCCGGTGCAGCCGGTGCAAGGCAAGAAGTACATTGACAGGATCGGATAACGATGCGCGTAGCGATTATTGGCGGAACGGGACTGTGCAATCTCGAGAATCTCGAGGTCGTGCGCCACCAGGTCATTGCCACGCCCTACGGGGAGCCGTCCAGTCCGGCGACCATCGGCCGGATGGCAGGCGTGGACGTGGTCTTTCTGCCCCGTCACGGCTACAGCCACCGGATTCCGCCGCACATGATCAACTACCGGGCGAACGTCTGGGCCCTGCGCGAGCTGGGGGTGGAGGCCATCCTGGCCGTGGCGGCCGTCGGCGGGATTACCGGGCGGATGGCCCCCGGCGTGCTGTGCGTGCCCGACCAGATCATCGATTACACCTGGGGGCGCAGCAGCACGTTCTTCGATCACGACCTGGAGTCGGTGACCCACGTCGACTTCAGTTTTCCCTACGATGCGCGGTTGCGGGCTGCCTACCTGAGTGCCTGCCAGGCAGCGGGCGTGGAGGCCATCGACGGGGGAACCTACGGCGCGACCCAGGGGCCGCGCCTCGAGACCGCGGCAGAAATCCGGCGACTGGAGCAGGATGGTTGCGATGTGGTGGGCATGACAGGCATGCCTGAAGCCGTGCTGGCCCGGGAGCTTGGAATCGCCTACGCGAGCCTGAACGTGGTGGCCAACCGGGCGGCCGGCAAGGAAGGCGACGAGGTGATCACCATGGCGCAGATCGAGCAGACAATCGACGAGTGCATGGCCCGCGTCAAGCAGATCCTGGCGCAGGTTCTGATGCAGGAGCTTGTTGACTGAGCAGCCTGCGCCGGCTTACTGGCTGTGCCGCATGACGCGCTGCTTGTCCCGCTGCCAGTCGCGCTCCTTCTCGGTCGCGCGCTTGTCGTAGTCCTTCTTGCCTTTTGCCAGGCCGATTTCCAGCTTGGCGCGGCCCCGTTTCCAGTACAGGGCCGTCGGCACGATGGTGAAGCCCTTGCGCTCGACGGCACCGATCAGGCCATTGATCTCGCGCCGGTGCAGAAGCAGTTTGCGGGTCCGGGTCGGATCGGCATGCACATGGGTGGAGGCCGAGAGCAGCGGCGTGATCAGCGCGCCGAGCAGGAAGGCTTCGCCGTTCTTGATAATGACGTGCGCATCCGAGATCTGCGCCTTGCCGGCGCGCAGGCTTTTGACCTCCCAGCCCTCCAGCGAGAGGCCGGCCTCAAACCGGTCGGATATGAAATAGTCGTGTTTCGCCTTCTTGTTCAGGGCGATGGTGCTCTGCCCCGCGGCTTGATTCGACTTGGCCTTCTTGGCTGCCATGGGCGTCCCGGAAGTTGAGATGAGGGCGCGATTCTCGCAGAATGTGCTCGTGACGTGAACCGACGCATGTCGGAGCGTCGCCCAAGGAAATGCTGAACGAGGCCTCGTGCGGTTCACATGGCGGTGTCCTGCCGCAACGGGAACCGCCGGACATTTCAGCGGTTCTCCAAGGTTTTCCGGGGCGGGGATGGACGCAAACTCCGCCCGCCCGTGATCCGGACCTGTCAACCTCGAGGCGCGCGGCATGACCGATCAGACCTTGCACACCCATCCCCAGTGGTCTTCCCGGTGGGCCTTCGTGCTCGCCGCGGCCGGCGCGGCCGTGGGCCTGGGCAACATCTGGAAGTTTCCCTACATCACCGGCGAGAACGGGGGCGGTGCCTTTGTCCTCGTCTACCTGATCTGCCTGGCCGTGGTGGCCACGCCCGTCATGATCGCGGAGATCATGATCGGCCGGCGCTCGCGGCTCAACCCGATCCAGGGCGTGCAGCGACTCACGCGCGAGTCGGATGCCCCCCGGCCGTGGATGGGCCTGGGCTGGATCGGGGTGGCGGCCGGTTTCATCATCCTCAGCTACTACGCCGTGGTGATGGGCTGGTCGCTCTCGTACATCTTCCGCGCCGGATCGGGCGCGTTTTCCGGGCTGGATGCCGAAGGCGCCCGCAATCTGTTCGGTGACCTGGTTTCCGATCCGGAGCGGCTGATGCTCTGGCATACGCTGGCAATGGTGATGACCGGCGTCATCGTTGCGCGCGGGGTCCGCAGCGGCCTGGAGCTGGCGACCCGCTGGCTGATGCCGATGCTGCTGGTGCTGCTGATCGTCCTGATGGGGTACAACATCGGGACCAGCGGCTTCGTGCAGGCGGTCGATTTCATGTTTTCGCCGGACTTCTCCTCGCTGAGCGCCCAGTCGGTGGTCGTCGCCATGGGCCATGCCTTCTTCACGCTGAGCATCGGGATGGGCACGATCATGGTCTACGGCTCCTACATGCCGGCCGGGACCTCCATCACCCGCGTGACGCTCGCCATTGTGGCGCTGGACTCGGTCATCGCGCTGCTGGCGGGGCTGGTGATCTTCCCCGTCGTGTTCACCCACGGGCTGGACGTGTCCGAGGGCGTCGGGCTGGTCTTCATGACCCTGCCGATCGCGTTTGGCCAGATGCCCTGGGGCGAGCTGTTCGCGCTGCTGTTCTTTGTCCTGCTTTCGATCGCGGCCTGGACCTCGTCCATCTCGATGATCGAGCCGGCGGTTTCCTACCTGACCGACCGCTTCGCGTTTTCCCGCACGGCCGCCGCGACCTGGATCAGCCTGGGCGCCTGGTTGCTGGGCCTGCTGTCGGTGTTCTCGTTCAACCTGCTCGAGGACTGGACGATCTTTGGCAAGACCTTCTTCGGGGCGGCCGACTTCCTGTCATCCAACCTGCTTCTGCCGCTCGGCGGCATGCTGATCGCGCTGTTCGCCGGCTGGGCCATGAAGCGGCGGTACGCGGTCGAGGAGCTGGGCCTGACCCGGTCGGGCACCATCCGCCTGTGGTGGATACTGACGGCGATCGTGGCCCCGGCGGGGGTGTTCTTCGTGTTGCTCAGCGGCCTGGGTGTGTTTTAATCCGGCACCATGACCACGATCCGCAGAAACGTCACGGTGCCGTACAGCGCCGAGCAAATGTACCGGCTCGTCAACGATGTCGAGTCCTACCCCGATTTTCTGCCCTGGTGCGAGCGTACCGAGCTGCATCGTGCGGACGCGAACCACGTCGAGGCCTCGATTACCCTGCGCAAGGGCTCGATACGCAAGCGTTTTTCCACCCGGAACGAGCTGGACCCCGGCCGGGAGATCCGCATACACCTGGTCGATGGTCCGTTCCGGCGGCTGGAGGGCAGCTGGCGGTTCCGCGATCTGGAGCAGGGCGGGTCGCTGGTACTTCTGGAAATGCAGTTCGAGTTCTCCAGCCGGCTGCTGGACCTGGCCATCGGGCCGGTCTTCCGGGAGATCGTCGGTTCGCTGGTCAACTCGTTTCGCCGACGCGCCGATGAGGTATACACCCGCGAGGTGCCGCGCCAGTCATGAGCGAACCGAACATGATTCCCGTCGAGGTCGCCTATGCCCGACCGGACGAGCAGGTCATCGTGCCGCTGAAGGTGCCCGAGGGCACCACCCTCGAGGAGGCGGTGCACCAGTCCGGAATCCGCCAGCGGTTCCCGGAAATCGATCTCGAGCGCAACAAGGCAGGCATCTTCGGGAAGGTGGCGCCGCTCGACCGGGTCCTGGCCGCGCGCGACCGCGTCGAGATCTACCGGCCGCTGATTGCCGACCCAAAGGCCGTCCGCCGGGAACGGGCACAAAAATCTCCGACCGCCAGGAAGCCCGCTGACGACTGAGCGCCTCGCCTTCTCATGCGTACCGGGTCCGGTATGCGCTATACTCGCGCCTCCCGGCGATCCGGACCCTTCTCGGTCGCGGGCAGGCACCGGGCAATTTCACCCTCACGATCGGATGCGTCAGCGCAGCCGACTTGGCAAGAACGCGAATGGCAGTCAGCGAACCGTCCCAACGGATCCGCAGGATCCGCAACTTCTCGATCATCGCCCATATCGATCACGGCAAGTCGACCTTGGCCGACCGCTTCATCCAGATCTGCGGCACGCTTGCCGATCGGGAGATGGACGCCCAGGTACTCGACTCGATGGATATCGAGCGCGAGCGGGGCATCACCATCAAGGCGCAGAGTGTCTCCCTGGACTACACCGCGCGCGATGGCGAAACCTATCGGCTGAACTTCATTGATACCCCCGGTCACGTGGACTTTTCCTACGAGGTGTCCCGCTCTCTGGCCGCCTGCGAGGGTGCCCTGCTGGTGGTCGATGCCTCCCAGGGTGTCGAGGCGCAGTCGGTGGCCAACTGCTACACGGCCATTGACCTGGGGCTGGAGGTGGTACCGGTTCTCAACAAGATCGACCTGCCGGCGGCCGAACCGGAGCGCGTCAAGCACGAGATCGAGGAGATCATCGGCATCGAGGCGCAGGATGCGGTCGAGACTTCCGCCAAGACCGGGATCGGGGTCGAGGATGTCCTCGAATCGCTGATCGCGCGGGTGCCGCCGCCGGTTGGCGACGAGGACGGCCCCCTCAAGGCGCTGATCATCGACAGCTGGTTCGACAACTACGTGGGCGTGATCGCACTGGTTCGCGTGATTGATGGCGCCATCACGCCGCGCAGCAAGATCAAGGCGATGGGCACCGGGGATGTGTTCACCGTCGACAAGGTGGGCGTGTTCACGCCCAAGCGGCTCGAACGCGAGGCGTTGCAGTCCGGGGATGTGGGTTTCGTCATCGCCGGGATCAAGGATATCGACTCGGCCAAGGTGGGTGATACGCTGACCGGCTACGAGAACCCTGCGGACGCGCCACTGCCCGGCTTCAAGGAGATGCAGCCGCGGGTCTTCTCCGGCCTGTATCCGGTCAATGCCGAGGATTACGAGGATCTGCGCGAGGCGTTGCGCAAGCTGCGGCTGAACGATGCGGCGCTGCATTTTGAACCCGAGGTTTCCGCGGCCCTGGGCTTTGGATTCCGTTGCGGCTTCCTCGGCCTGCTGCACATGGAGATCATCCAGGAGCGACTTGAACGCGAGTACGACCTGGACCTGATCACCACCGCGCCGACCGTGATCTACGAGGTGCAAACCACCGCCGGCGAGATCCGGCATGTGCACAACCCGGCCGAACTGCCCCCGGTCCCGGAAATCCGCGAGGTGCGCGAGCCAATCATCGAGGCGACCATCCTGTGCCCGCAGGAGCATGTCGGTTCGGTCATCGGGCTGTGCATCGAGAAGCGCGGAGTCCAGCAGAACATGCTGTACCTGGGCAATCAGGTCACGCTCAAGTTCGAGCTGCCGCTGGCCGAGGTGGTGCTTGACTTCTTTGACCGGCTCAAGTCCGTCTCGCGCGGCTATGCCTCGTTCGACTACGAGTTCAAAAGGTTCCAGGTCGCGCCCCTGGTCAAGATGGACCTGCTGATCAACGGCGAGCCGGTCGATGCCCTGTCCTTGATCGTCCACCGGGACCAGGCCCAGTACCGTGGCCGGGAGATGGCCGAAAAGCTCAAGGAACTGATTCCCCAGCAGATGTTCGAAGTCGCCGTCCAGGCGGCCATCGGCGGCAAGATCATCGCGCGCACCACCGTCAAGGCCCTGCGCAAGAACGTGCTGGCCAAGTGCTATGGCGGGGACGTCAGCCGCAAGAAGAAGCTGCTTGAGCGACAGAAGGAAGGCAAGAAGCGCATGAAGCAGATCGGCCGCATCGAAGTGCCGCAGGAAGCCTTCCTGGCGGTGCTGCAGGTGGACAACAAGTAAGGCGCCGGGCCGATTCACGACAAACGAGGGGGTTCGATTGGACTTTTCATTGATCCTGGTACTGGCCACCCTGATCAGCGGGCTGATCTGGCTGCTTGACGTGCTGTTCTTCAAGCCTGCGCGCCTTCGGAGCATGCCCGCCCGGCCAGCCGGGGAAGTGGTCGATGAGCCGGCCCTCGAGCGGCGACCCAGGGAACCGGTGCTGGTCGAATATGCGCGCTCGTTCTTCCCGATCCTGCTGGTGGTGCTGCTGATTCGCTCATTTGCCTACGAGCCGTTTCGCATCCCCTCCGGCTCCATGATGCCAACGCTGCTGGTCGGCGATTTCATCCTGGTCAACAAGTACAGTTACGGACTGCGGCTTCCGGTCACCAACACCCTGATACTTCCGCTGGGCGAACCCGAGCGCGGCGACATTGCGGTGTTCAAGTATCCGCGTGACGAGAAAATCGACTACATTAAGCGGGTGGTCGGGCTTCCGGGCGATCGGGTTGCCGTGCGGGGTGACCGGCTCTACATCAACGGCGAGTTCATGGTGCAGGTGCCGGATGGCGTCTACCCCGGCGACCCGGCCGGACGCATGAAGGGCGCCGGCGTGTTCGTGGAAGACCTCGGGGGCCGGGAACACCGCATCCTGCTCGAGCAGGGCAAGTCCCGGCCCAGCGGCGAGTGGGTGGTGCCGGAGGGGGCCTATTTCGTGATCGGCGACAACCGGGACAACAGCAACGACAGCCGCTACTGGGGCTTCGTGCCGGCAAAAAACCTGGTCGGCAAGGCGGTGGTGATCTGGATGAGCTACGACTGGGCTGCCCGGTCCTTCCAGGGCGACCGGATCGGCATGGGCATCGACTGAGTCGACCAACCTCTGAACTTGCCTGATCTGGCAGGACGGCGGGTGGGAAGTTTTGCAGGCTTTAATCCAAGGGTGTGGCTTGAAAAGGCTGGCCTCCGGGGTGCGGAGGCCTTCAACGGGCAAGAAAACACGGTGAGGGAACGATGAAACGGATCTTGAAGCGCCGGCCAGACAACCGCCTGGGCCAGCAACGGGGCATGACGATCATCGGGTTGCTGCTGGCGGTAATTGCCGTCGGTTTCGTCGCGCTGATCATCATGAAGGTCGTGCCGATGTACCTGAACGACCAGAAGATCGACACGGTCTTCCAGAAGCTGGAGGAAACCAGCGGCAACGAGCGGGCCATCCGCAGCACGATTTCCAAGAGCATGGATGTCAACATGGTCTATCACGTCAAGCCCGACGAGTTCAAGATGGAAAAGGTCGGCAACGGCATCCGGGTGACGCTCGATTACGAGGCCCGCGCCAACGTGTTCGGCAACCTGTACATCGTCGCGGAGTTCAAGCATCAGACCAATGTCCGGCGCTAGGTCCAGCCCGCTGATCCGGCCGCCGGAACAGCTGGCCGGCCGCCTGGGACTCTCCTTTCGGGACGAGGCCCTGTTCCATCGTGCCCTGCGGCACCGTTCCGCCGGGTCCAGCAACAACGAACGACTGGAGTTTCTCGGGGATGGCGTGCTGAACTTCGTGATTGCCGAGCAACTGTTCGAGAAGCGCCCCGACGCGCCCGAAGGCGAGCTGAGCCGGCTGCGGGCCACGCTGGTCCGGGAAGGCACCCTGGCTGAGATCGCCCGCGAACTGGATCTGGGTGCCTACCTGACGCTTGGGAGTGGCGAGCTCAAGAGCGGCGGGTTCCGGCGCTCGTCGATCCTCGCCGATGCGCTGGAGGCCCTGATCGGGGCCGTTTATCTGGACCGGGGGTTCGAGGCGGCGCGCAACCTGGTGCGTGACCTGTTCGACGACCGCCTGGCGGACCTGCCGAAAGCCGCCGATCTCAAGGACCCCAAGACCCGTCTGCAGGAATACCTGCAGGCGCGCCAGCTTGAGCTGCCCCGCTACGAGGTGCTGGAAGTGCGCGGTGCCGCGCATGCCCAGACCTTCCGGGTGGTCTGTGTGGTCGATGCGCGGGGCATTGTCGCCGAGGGGACCGGCAGCTCGCGGCGCAAGGCAGAGCAGGCCGCCGCCGAGGATATGCTGCTCCAGCTTCGGGCCGCAAGCGGCCAGGCGGTGAGCGCATGAGTCACCGTTGCGGATATGTCGGCGTGGTCGGCCGGCCCAATGTGGGCAAGTCGACCCTGGTCAACCGTCTGGTCGGGCAAAAGATCAGCATTACCGCGCCCAAGCCCCAGACAACCCGTCACCAGATTCTCGGAATCGTCACCACCGAGGCGGGCCAGGCAGTGCTCGTTGACACGCCCGGATTGCACGAGCGGCAGAAGGGTGCGCTCAACCGCTATCTGAACCGGGCGGCGGCCTCGGTGCTCGAAGGGGTCGACCTGGTCGTGTTCGTGGTGCAGGCCGGCCGGTTTGACGAGGAGGACGAGGCAGTCCTGGCCCGCCTGGAGCATGTCCGGGTGCCGGTGATTCTCGTGGTCAACAAGGTTGACCTGGTGCCGGACAAGGCACGCCTGCTGCCCTTTCTGGCCGATCTGGGCGCCCGCCGGGATTTCGCCGCGGTTGTTCCCATCAGTGCGCGGCGCGAACGCTCGGCCCAGCGGGTTCTCGACGAAGTGTTCCGACTGCTGCCGGAAGGGGCGCCCCAGTTCGATCCGGACCAGGTCACTACCGCCAGTGTCCGGTTCATGGCCGCGGAAATCGTGCGGGAAAAGCTTGCCCGTGCAGTCCACGACGAGATTCCCTACTCCACCACCGTGGAAATCGAGCGCTTCGAGGAAGGGCCGCAAAGCGTGCATGTCGACGCGGTGATCTACGTCGAGCGTCCCGGGCAGAAGGGGATCGTCATCGGGCAGGGCGGTGCCAAGCTCAAGGAAATCGGGCGTCAGGCGCGGATAGACATCGAACGGCTGCTGGAACGGCGGGTCATGCTCAAGTTGTGGGTCAAGGTGCGCGAGGACTGGGCCGACGACAACCGCGCCCTGAGCGCGCTGGGATATCAGCTGCACGACTGATGGGCGCAGGCATCGTCGGCGAAGGCTACGTGCTGCACAGCCGCCCCTGGAAGGAAAGCAGCCTGCTGCTGGAACTGTTCACGCCGGATTCGGGGCGGGTCGGCGCGATCATGCGTGCGGGTCGGCGGGTCGGCGGGCGACACGGGGTTCGGCCGCAGCCCTTCCAGCCCTATGCCTGGACGTTGTCTGGCCGTGGCGAACTCAAGAACCTGTCGGGGCTGGAACTGGCCGGTCGGGGTCGGCAGTTTTCCATGCGGTCGCTGGTGACCGGCCTGTATTTCAACGAACTGCTCGTTCGGGCGCTTTCCCGGGAAGCGGCCATGCCGGGGCTATTTGACGTCTACGACCGGGCGCTGGCCGCACTCGGCAGGGCGGAGGGCGCGGACCTGCACGCGGAGGCGCGGCGCTTTGAGCTGGCGCTGCTTGAGGAACTGGGCGTCATCCCGCCCTGGGACGTGACCGTCGACGGGGAGCCGGTCACCGAGCAGGGCCGCTACCGCGTCGACCCGGAAGCGGGGGTGCTCCCCGGGTCCGCGGTCGGCGAGTCCCTGTCCGGCGCGGAACTGCTGGCGCTTGCGCAGGGGGCACCGGAACTGGCGCCGGATCGCCGGGCCGTCCGGCTGCTGCTCTCACGGCTCCTCGCGCCGCATATCGGCCCCGGACCGCTGCGCAGCCGGGAACTCTGGCCGGGCCGCTAGAAAAAATAGCCTGCCCGGATGCAGGCACTCCCTCCCGTGCAGCCCGTGCACGCCGCGCGGCGCCAAGGCGCGGCCACCGGATCGCGGAGCACGGACCGGGCCGTGACCTGCCCGGGGATTGCGGCACGAAGCCACGGAGGGCCTGGTGCCGGTTTTTTTTGGAGAATCCCGGCATTTATGCAGGGGTTTCCCACGGCGCGCATCCCGAAAGGCCCGTGCAGGGCTTTTCAGGGACGCTGCAGACAACGACCAGGCGCGCACGCGTCAGTCCGGCGGCAGGCTGTCGTCCGGATGAGCCTTCTGGCATCGCGGCCGCGCCGCAACCCGTAGATCCCGGAGATCGCAGATTCATGAACCACCGACCCGCCGACATCCTGCTCGGGCTGAACATCGACCACGTGGCCACCCTGCGCCAGGCTCGCGGCACCCGGTATCCCGAACCCGTGCATGCCGCGCTGCTGGCGGAGCAGGCCGGGGCCGACAGCATCACCCTGCACCTGCGCGAGGATCGCCGGCATATCCAGGACCACGACGTGCACATGCTGGCCGACCTGCTGCAGACCCGCATGAATCTCGAGATGGCGGTGACCGAGGAAATGCTCGGGATCGCCTGCGCCGTCCGGCCCGCGGATTGCTGCCTGGTTCCCGAGCGCCGCGAGGAGCTGACCACCGAGGGCGGCCTGGACGTCGCCAACAATCTCCCGCGCATGAAGGAAGCCTGTGCCCGTCTGGCCGATGCCGGCATTCGCGTGTCGCTGTTCATCGACGCCGACGAGCGGCAGATCGAGGCGGCCGTCGCCGCCGGCGCGCCGGTGATCGAGTTGCACACCGGGCATTACGCGGATGCACCGACCACCGCCGAACAGGCAAAGCTGCTTGAACAGATCCGCCGGGGAGCGCAGCTTGCCGCCGATGCCGGCCTGCACGTCAATGCCGGTCACGGGCTGCACTACCACAATACCGCCCCGATTGCCGCCATCGAGGTGATTGAGGAGTTGAACATCGGCCACGCCATCATTGCCCGGGCCATCTTCGACGGGCTGGCCCGGGCCGTCGCCGACATGAAGCGGCTGATGTGCGAGGCGCGGTGTTCGTGAGCATTGTCGGCATTGGCACCGACCTGGTGGAAATCGCCCGGCTGGAATCGGCGCTGGCACGCTTCGGGGATCGGCTCGCTCGGCGGCTGCTGCACCCGGACGAGCGATCGGCGCTCGCCGGCCGTCCGTTGACCGGGCGCCTGCTTGCCAAGCGATTTGCGGCCAAGGAAGCCGCGGTCAAGGCGCTGGGTACCGGCTTTCGCGGGGGCATCACGCTGACCCAGATTGCCGTCACCCATGGCGAGCTGGGGCAGCCGATCCTGGATTTTCACGGACCGGCGGCACGGCGGTTCGCCGCCCTGGGAGCCACCCGGGCAGACCTGAGCCTGAGCGACGAGCGCAGTCATGCCCTGGCGTTTGTGGTGCTCAGTTGCCAGGGAGGCCGTGTACCGGCGCCGGGTCCGTCCGGCGGGCCATAGATGCCTCGACGCGCGATGGTGCGCGCCGCTTGATCGCCGGGCACGGGCCGGGCATGACCGCACGAAGCGACGGTCGCTTCGTGGGGGCCTGGAACGGTTTGTCCGGCCAGTCGCAGAAAATTCCGCGCATCCATATCACGTTGATCAGGAACCCCTGCAGATGGACTTTCCCACCCTGGAACACTTTGTCGGCAATACCCCCCTGGTGCGGCTGCAGCGCCTCGCCGCAGACGAGCTTGCCGCGCGCAACAATCGCCTGCTGGTCAAGCTTGAGGGCAACAATCCGGCCGGATCGGTCAAGGATCGCCCCGCGTACTCGATGATCCGGCATGCCGAGGCGCGCGGTGACATTCGGCCGGGGGACACCCTGATCGAGGCAACCTCGGGCAATACCGGCATTGCACTGGCGATGGTGGCGGCGATGAAGGGCTACCGCATGCGCCTGATCATGCCATCGCACATGAGCATCGAACGGGTGCAGCTGATGAAGGCCTACGGTGCCGAGATCGTGCCGGTCACCCGGGAGGAGGGCATGGAGGGCGCCCGCGACCTGGCGGACGCCATGGCGGCGCGCGGCGAGGGCATCGTGCTCAACCAGTTCGGCAACTTCGACAACCCGCGCGCGCACTACGAGGGGACCGGCCCGGAAATCTGGCGCGATACCGCAGGCACGGTCACGCACTTTGTCAGCTCGATGGGCACCACGGGGACCATCATGGGGACCTCGCGCTATCTCAAGGAACAGAACCCGGCAGTGCAGATCGTCGGCGTTCAGCCGGCCGAGGGCGCCCAGATTCCCGGGATTCGCCGCTGGCCCGAGGAGTACCTGCCGAAAATCTACGAAGCCGAGCGGGTGGACCGGATTCTCGACGTCGATCAGGCGCAGGCCGAGGACATGGCCCGCCGGCTGGCGCGGGAGGAAGGCATCTTCGCCGGCATCTCGTCCGGGGGCGCGCTGGTTGCTGCCCTGCAATTGGCCAGGTCGGTGGAGAACGCCGTGATCGTCAGCATCGTCTGCGATCGGGGCGACCGGTATCTGTCCACCGGCGTTTTTCCAGCCTGAACGGAGCCGACATGGGCAGAAGACGCAGAAAACCCCTGCCGCAGGGTGACTTCGAGGCAAGCATCGAGTCCATGACCCACGAGGGCAAGGGCGTGACCCGCATCGAGGGCAAGACGGTGTTCATCGACGGCGCCCTGCCGGGTGAACGCGTCACCTTTCGGTACGTGGACCGGCACCGGAACTTCGACGAGGGACAGGTCGAAACGGTGATCGAGGCCAGCCCCGACCGGGTCGAGCCCCGCTGTGCGCACTTTGGGGTCTGCGGGGGCTGCAGCCTCCAGCACCTGGACCCGGCGCGACAGATCGCCATCAAGCAGGACGTGCTGCGCGACAGTCTTGAGCGCGTGGGGCAGGTGCAACCGGAAATCTGGTTGCCGCCGCTGACCGGCCCCGTCTGGGGTTATCGGCGCAAGGCCCGCCTGGGCGTGCGCTACGTGCACAAGAAGGGCCGGGTTTTGGTCGGCTTTCGAGAGCGCCGTTCGAATTTCATTGCCGACCTGCAAAGCTGTCCCGTGCTCCATCCTGCCGTGGGCGAGCGACTCGAAGCGCTTTCGATGCTGATCACGGACATGGATGCGCGCCGGACCATTCCGCAGATCGAGGTCGCGGTCGGGGACAACGGCACCGCGCTGGCCTTCCGGCACATGGAACCATTGAGCGACGCGGACCTTGAGCGACTGGCCGCGTTTGCGCGCGAAACCGGGTTCATGGTCTACCTGCAGCCCGGCAAGCCGGAATCCCTCGCGCCCCTCGTGCCGGAGGCGCCCGAGCTCTATTACCGGCTGGACGCGCTTGACGTGCGGATCGACTTCACCCCGCTGGACTTCACGCAGGTCAATGCCGAGATCAATCGCGCCATGGTGCCGTTGGCGCTCGAACTGCTCGACCCGCAGCCGACCGACACCGTGCTTGACCTGTTCGCCGGGCTGGGCAACTTCACGCTGGCCATCGCCCGGCGTGCCGGCCAGGTGATCGGCGTGGAAGTCGATCCGCTGATGGTCCAGCGTGGTGAACAGAGCGCCCGGCGCAACGGGATAACCAACACCCTTCACTACCGGGCCGACCTGTCCGCCGATGTTACGGACGAGCCCTGGCTCAGGCAGCACTACGACCGGGTGCTGGTCGACCCGCCGCGCTCCGGGGCCCTGGAAATGATCCCGCGACTGGCCGCCCTCGCGCCCCGGCGAATCGTCTACGTGTCCTGTCACCCGGGTACGCTGGCCCGTGATGCCGGCCTGCTGGTCGGCGAGCATGGCTACCGGCTGACCCACGCGGGCGTCATGGACATGTTCCCGCATACCGCGCACGTCGAGTCCATTGCGGTGTTCGACCGCTGAGCCCGGCGCGTTGTCGTTTGAATTTTCGCGCCCGGCCGGTTTATAATGCGCGCCCCACGGCAAGGATGGCCGATGGCACCGCGGAGAGGTGGCCGAGTGGTTGAAGGCGCACGCCTGGAAAGTGTGTATAGGGTTTATAGCCCTATCGAGGGTTCGAATCCCTCTCTCTCCGCCAAAATCCCTTCTAACCCGTTGTTTTGCAACGGGTTTTTTGTTGCCCCGGGTCGCTACATACCAACCTGATACCAGCCGGGCGTTCCTGGCAGGATTGCGCGTCCATCAGGGCCATGGCATGAAGGCTGCATTCGTTCTGCCGCGAACCCGGCGAGGTCCCCATGCCGACGGGCAGATGAATCACCGGGGCACGGGGACCGGATCGCCGGTTTGAGCCGCCATCCAGGTCGGTACCGGGTCTGTCCAGACGGGAGCGCAGCGCGTGAAACGATTGTTCATCATCAGGCTGGGCGAGCCGCACGAGGCCGTGGCCCGAAAACTGGGGTATTTCGAGGACTGGATTGCCCGCGATCTGGGACAGTCGGCGGCAACCGTGGACCCGCGGACTGGCGCGCCCCTGCCTCGGGCGGAGGACCTTGCCGGGGTCGTGGTGACCGGCTCGAATGCCATGGTCACCGACCGGGCCGACTGGAGCGAGCGCACGGCGGACTGGCTAGCGGATCTGGTCGGGCGGGCGGTGCCGGTGCTCGGCATCTGCTACGGGCATCAGCTGCTCGCCCGCGCACTGGGCGGCGAGGTGATCGATCATCCCGGCGGGCGGGAGCTGGGCACCGTGCCGGTGCAGCGGCTGGAGGCGGCCGCGGATGATGCGCTTTTTGCGGGCATGCCGAGCCGCTTTGGTGTCAACGTGGTGCACAGCCAGACCGTCCGGACCCTGCCGCCGGACGCGGTGCGCCTGGCCGCCAACGATTTCGAGCCCAATCACGCCTTCCGGGTGGGGTGCTGTGCCTGGGGCCTGCAGTTTCACCCGGAATTCCGGGCTGATGCCATGCGGGCCTACGTGGACGCGCTCGCGCCGCAGCTTGTCGCCGAGGGGGGCGACCCGCAGGCACTGGCCGCCCAGGTGCGGGAGACGCCCGAGTCCCGGTCGCTGCTGACCCGCTTTGCCAGGATTGCAGGCAGCCGCGATGCCGGCATCTGAAGGGGCCGCGGCCGGGGCGGTCGCTGCCGCGCATCCGCAAGTGGATCGCGATCAGGCATCTTCGGGGCGGCGACAAAATCCCCTGCAGGTGCTCTACCAGGACGACTGGCTGCTCGCGGTGCACAAGCCGGCCGGCCTGCTGCTGCACCGCAGCGAGATCGACCGTCACGAAACCGAGTTTGCCCTGCAGTACGCGCGCGCTCTCAACGGCGGGCAGCATGTCTATCCCGTGCACCGACTCGACCGGCCCACCTCCGGATTGCTGCTGTTTGCCCGCGATCCGCAGACGGCCGGCAGCCTCGGTCGCCGGATCATGGCCGGTGAAGTCGAAAAGCACTATCTTGCGGTCGTCCGGGGTTGGCTTGAGGGCTCGGGCACCATCGACCGGCCCTTGCGCGAGCGCCCGGTCGACCGGCGCGATCGCGGGAGCGAACAGCCCGTCCGCGAGGCGGTCACCGACTACCGGTGCCTGGCCACCGTCGAGATCCCCGAGTTCGTTGAAACCTATCCGACCAGTCGCTACAGCCTGGTCGCGCTGAACCCGCGCACCGGGCGCAAGCATCAGCTGCGCCGGCACATGCAGCATGCCGGCCACCCGATCATCGGGGATACCACCTATGGGCGCACCAGACACAACCGCTACTTCGCCGACCGCTTTGGTCACGCCCGGCTGATGCTCGCGGCCGTGGGGCTGCAGCTTGCGCATCCGGTGACCGGCGCGCCCCTGCGGCTGCACGCACCGCTTGAAGACAGCTTCGTTCAGGGACTGGGCATTTTTCCGGTGCTGCCCCAAGAACTGGAATCCATGAGCGGCCCGCCTGGCGCGCATCCTGAATGAAGGCGGCGGGCCGGTGACCGGATACGGCCCCGGCCGGAGGCGCACGCCAAGAACGTTCAGGCATCGCGGGCGCCGCGGCCCGGTGCGCTCGGGCATCCCTGCAGAATGCCTCAGGTTCGCGTTTGGCATCATGGATGCAGCAAATGGCGCTCCGGCCTTCGGCCGCCGGTCCGTTTCATGGCCCGGGGCCGGGAAAGGCCATCGACGCACCCATCGCCCAGGCCGGTCGCTTGCGCAGTCCCGGCCGGGCGCGTATCGGCCCGCGCCAGGTGCAAGCCATCAATGGTTTCGTGCTGGGATTGACTCGGCACCGCCCAGGATGGGGCCTTGGGCGCGGTCGTGACGCACAAAAAACACCCCGCGCTTCAACGCCTCAAAGCCGGAATCTGGCGACCAGGTCATGCAGGTCGCGGGCGAGGGCATCCAGAGCCTGGCCGGCTTCGCTGCCTTCCCGGCTGGCCGCCGCGTTGTCCTCGGCCTCCCGGCGCAGGTTTGCCACGTTGTCGCTGACGCCTTCGGCCACTTGGCTCTGCTGCTGTGCGGCTGCGGCAATTCGGGCGGCCAGCTCCTCGATCTGCTCGATTGCGCCGGTAATCTCGCGCAGCGCCCGTCCGGCTTCGGTGGCGCGCTCGCTCTGGGCGCGGGCATGATCCCGAGTCTGCGACATCGCCGATGCCGCCTCGCGTGAAGAGTTCTGCAAGCGTTCGATCAGCGTGCGGGTCTGGCTGGTCGCGTCCTGAGTCCGGTTGGCGAGGGAACGGACTTCCTCGGCCACCACCGAGAAGCCGCGGCCTGCCTCGCCGGCCCGGGCCGCCTCGATGGCGGCATTGAGGGCCAGCAGGTTGGTCTGTTCGGCAATCTCGCGGATCACATTGAGAATGCCCCCGATGGATTCGCTGTCCGATTCGAGCGTAGCGATGGTCGCCGTCGTCGCCGCCACTTCCTCGGCGAGCTGGTCGATTCCACGCACGGTCTGATCGACGATGCGATCGCCTTCGGTCGCCGCCTCGCGTGCGGCGCGGGTGCCGGAGGCGGCCTTTTCGGCGTCCTGGGCCACGTCGCGCGCGCTGCCGGCCAGTTCTGCCGTGGCAGTGTCCAGCGCCTCGATCTCCATTTGCTGCCTGTCGGCGCCCTGGCGGGTCTTCTCGGTGTTCTCGGCCAGTCGGTCGACAGACAAGGCAAAGGACTCCGTATTGCCGCGGATACGGCCGACCAGCTCGGCAAGCTTGGCCATCATCCGGTTGAAGGCGTCGGATGCCTGGCCGATCTCGTCCCCCGAGCGCACCTCGATGCGGCGACTCAAGTCGGCCTCGCCCTCGGAAAGCTCGACCAGACTCCGGGTCATCCGCTGCAACGGGCGGATCAAGAGATAGCGGACGAACAGATAGAGAAACAGCAGGGTCGGAAAGCTCACGAGCACGGCGACCGCGAACAGCTTGATGCCAAAGTGGGTCGAACGCGCGTTGACCTCGCTGAGGTCAATGCGCATTGCACTGGCGCCCAGTACCGCGTTTTCGGGCGAGGTCGCGTGACAGGTCACGCAGTTCTTGCCCAGGTAGTCGATCTGGTTGCGGACCGGGAGCACCACGTCCAGCGACTGGCCATCCTGGGAAATCTCGAAGGAGGCCTCGCCGGTTTCCAGGACCCTTCTTTCGGTTTCGTTTTGTGGCTGCCGTTGCTCGTCCCCCGGTCCAAAGGCCTCAACCGTGGTTTCAGACCGCAACACGCGCAGGTCGCGCACGGCGGTCAGCTCGTTGACCTGATCCAGAAACTCGTTGCTCTGGGGCATGGTGCCGGTAATCATCATGGTGGTCAGCCCGGCCATGACCATTTCATGAACGCTGAGCGCGAACCCTTCGGCCTGCTGCTGTGCCGCTTCTCTTTGGGCGTTCACCGTCCAGACGATCGTGCCGCTCCACACCACCACGAGGATCAGCCAGGTCGCACCAATCAGGCGCAGCCAGATGGGCAGGTCATTGATACGTCGCATGAGCCGTGAGCCTCCGGGTCAGCCATTCAGGGATCGGGTTGCGCCATCCGGGGCAGCCGTCCTGCGCCCGGCGTGGCCGGCGCAAATTCGGGCGCGGCCAACCATGCCTCGCCCGGGTTCGGTCATGCGCCGGGCCGGCCGGTGGCGACGACCGGATCATCACGTCGGCGCGGCGACTTCGGTGGCTTGCCAGAGGGTGTTCTGGCGCCTGCCCGCAGTGGGAGGATACACCCGAAGACCGTTTTGCCGGGAGTTTGGCGGCCGCTGGCCACCCGGCGGGCTCGATCGTGCGTTCAGTAGCGTGGCGCACGCCAGCCGCAGGCAAGAAACAGCATGCGGGTAATGAAGATGCCGGCCATGGTCACCAGGATGGCAGTGAACACGTGCAGTGGTGCCGTTGCCGCATTCGACAGCTCCAGGTAGAGCGACAGGCCCAGCGCCCAGACCAGGGCCACCTCGCCGTAGACCACGTCGTGCAGGTAGGGATTGACCGCGTCATTGCGGATCATGTCGCGCAGAAACACCCCACCAGATGCGGTGATCGCCGCAAAGATCGGACCCCAGAGCCACAAGGGCTGGATGTTCTTCTCGGCCACCACCGAGACCGCGGTCCCCGTGAAGGCCGCCAGGCCGAGCGCATCGAATATCTGCAGCACCAGGTTGGGCGGCAGCCGTCTGCGAAGCCGCACGAAAAGTGCCACCAGGTCGAAAAACCACAGCGCGCGCCCCCGCACGCGCTCGAGCACCCGGTTGAAGAGGTAGCCGAGGGCAATGATCACCAGGCAGATCAAGGCCAGTTCCGGGTTGGGGATCAGGTAGATCTCGCGCAGCAGCAGGATGTCCCGGAGCACGCCGCCGCCGAGAGCGGGCAGGGCGGCGAGTACCAGCGCGCCGAACACGCTGTAGTTGCCGGTGCGCGCGATGATGACCCCCGAGATCGAAAACGAGATGATGCCCAGAATCACCAGCCAGTAGAACCAGGAGCGCTCCAGCGCGATGGAGATTGCAATCGGTCCGGTGAACTGCCGGGTGATGGCGTCGAGTTCGCCGCGTTCGGTCAGGCGCTCCAGCGCGTCGTCAAAGCGCTCGAAGGTCATCCGGTCCACGGCTTCCCGGCTGAAGATCAAATGAATATCCCGCTCCTGGATCGTACGCGGGTGGATGCGATCGGCCGACAAGCCGACATGATGCGCCACGATCATGCCGGCCAGCTGATCGGCCACGTAACCGGCCGCCTCACCCGAGGCGACCAGCTGCGCGGCAGAGGACAGGGAATCGGTCAGGATGACGTCTCCGCGTGCGGCGGCCTCGTCCAGCGTCCGCTGCACCGGCGGCAGCCAGTCGAAGCCGCTGACCACCGCCAGCGGGCCTTCATCGCGCGTGAACTGCTCGATCAGTTCGGGTGCCGGTGCGTCAGCCGGCATCCGGGCGCCGGGGCCTACGAACAGCCGGTCGTAACCGCGGCGGTACGGCCGGCTGATCCACGCGTATTGCTCCCGGTCCGCGCTGGCATAGGCACCGGGAATGATCTCGACCTCCCCGCGCTGCAGTGCGCTCAGGCTGTCGGCGAAATGCCGGTACTCGTAGCGCACCGCCACGCCGGCCTCCCGGGCAATCCTGTTGAGCAGCACGATGTCCAGACCCGCGGGATATTGCCGCGCCTGCTGCGTTTCCAGAAACTGATAGGGCGGCTGCTGGGACCAGCCCGCGGCCAGCACCCGACCGGAGACAGCACTCTCCAGCGCATCGGCCTGCGCGCGGGGCATCATGCTCAGGACCAGGCACAGGAGCCAGAGCGCATGAAGCAGCCCCCGCAAGCACAACCCCGGAACTCTTGCGTGGGTCTTGTCCGTGGACAGCACGGCAAACAAGCCGGCCAACATCCGCCTCAGATTCCTTAAAATTGCCATGGTCAGGGGAGTGTAAGCCATGCCAAGCGGCTCGGCATGCGCGCACCGCCAACCCAATGCGCCGGTACTGTCGCCTGCAATCG
>JBKHDT010000016.1:0-42499 GCA_046541195.1 Halothiobacillaceae bacterium
AAGCTCTTTGCGGTGACGGATGGCCGCCTGCTGGAACAGGATGCAGATCGAATAAGCCTCCTCACCGTTTGCGCAGCCGGGTACCCAGACCCGAATCGAAGCATAGTCCTCGGCCTTTTCCACCATCTGGTCGATCAGCCTGCCCAGATCCGAGAAAGGCTCGGGGTCACGGAAGAAGGCCGTGACCGAAATCAGCATGTCCTTGAACAGCGCCTCGACCTCATCGGCCGATCCCATCAGCAGGGTGACGTAATCGTCCATGGTCACCAACTTGTGCACCGCCATGCGCCGCTGGATCCGCCGCTGAACAGTCTTAAGCTTGTAGCCGCTGAAGTCGTAGCCGGTCTGGTCGAAGATACGCTGGAAGATCTTCTCGAGATTCGAGCGCATCTTCGGGGTGGAAAGGCTTTCGCCGCGCCGTTCGCTGGCCGCGATGAATTGGCGGATTTCCTGCGCGATCTCCCGCGGCGGCAGCACCAGGTCCACGAAGCCGGTTTCCCGTGCCGCACGCGGCATGCCGGAATACTTGGCGCTGTTCTCGTCCTGCGCCAGCGTGATGCCACCTGCCGCCTTGATGGCAATCATGCCCTGGGCACCATCACTGCCGGTACCGGAGAGAATCACCCCGATCGTTTTGTCGGCCACATCCTCCGCGAGGGAACCGAACAGCTCGTTGATCGAAGGCTTCGGCCCGACCGGCGCGGCCGGCGTCAGGGTGATGCGTCGATCGACGATGGTGGCATTGTGCCCCGGGGAGATCAGGTAGATGCTGCCGGGCGTCGGGGTCAGATCCTGCTGCACCAGCACGACCGGAAGCTGGGTGATGCGTGCAAGCAGATCCTGGAGGATGGTCGGGTGCTTGGGGTCAAGGTGCTGGGCAATCACGAAGATCACGTCATTCGCGTGCTCGATCCCCGACAGCAGCTCCTTCAGGGCATCCAGTCCACCGGCCGAGGCGCCGACCCCGACCCAGAACGGATCGGCGCCTCCTTGCCTGTTCTCTTGTTGAGACAACCTTGCTCGCTCCCCTTGAGATTTTGCCGCCTTCGCCTTAAGGACCCGGCGAATGTCCATCACGTTTACCGCCGTACCCCGGAAGTCGCCCGCTGATCCCCCCTCGCCTGGCGGGTGCGAGCAGCGGTTCCGAAAGACTGCAAAGTAATACAATATATCACCCGGCGTCGATCTGCCCGACCGGGTCCGACGCACGCCATCCGAGGGCCGGACCCCGACGCGACAGGATCTGCGGGCGGGCAGTGCCCACCGGCTGCATCACGCATACGAGAAGGAACCAACCCGTGACGGAAAAAACCTGGCTGACCGGGAAAGACGCCGCGCTTGAGGACAGCATCGAGCGCATCCTCTCCCGCCTGGCCGAGCTGGGCTTCGAGCCGGAGGAAGTCAGGTGGCTCAACCCCGTGCCGCATGTGTGGTCGGTCCACATCCGCGACCGGCACTGTCCGATGCTGTTCACCAATGGCAAGGGCGCGAGCCGCAAGGCCGCGCTGGCCTCGGCGCTGGGCGAGTTCGTCGAGCGGCTGGCGACCGATTACTTCTTCTCGGACTTCTTTTTGGGGGAGGAGATTGCCGGCGGGGCCTTCGTCCACGCCCCGGACGAGCGCTGGTTCCCGTTCGATCCCGACTCGGAGCAACTGCCGGAAGGCCTGCTGGACAGCTGCTGCCGGGCCACCTACGACCCGGCCGGCCAGCTGCGCCCGGAACACCTGCTGGATCTCAACACCGCCGCCCCCGAGCGCGGCATCGCAGCCCTGCCCTTCTGGCGACGCAGCGACGGCGCCAGGGCCTACCTCCCCGTCAACCTGCTGGCCAACCTGCAGGCCAGCAATGGCATGGCGGCCGGCAACACGCCGGCCGAGGCGCGAACCCAGGCGCTGTCGGAGATCGTCGAACGTCATGTCAAGAACCTGGTGATCTGTGAGGGCATCAGCCTCCCGGCCGTGCCCCCCGAGGTGATCGGGCGCTATCCCCAGGTACAGCGGGCAATCGCCGCGCTGGAGTCGGCCGGGTTCGTGCTGCGGATTGCCGATGCCTCGCTTTCGGGACATTTCCCGGTCATCAGCGTCACGCTGTTCGACCCGCGCAACGGAGGCGTCTTCGCCTCCTTCGGGGCCCACCCCCGGTTCGAGGTCGCCCTGGAACGCACGGTGACCGAACTGCTGCAGGGCCGCGACCTCGAGGCACTGGGCCAGTTCCTGCCGCCCCTGCTGGACCTGGAGGCCGCCGCCGATCCACACAATCTCGAAACCCACTTCATCGACTCCGCGGGTCGGCTCGCGTGGGCGATGTTCCGAGACAAGCCGGACCATGCCTTTGTGGACTGGGACTTCGGCGGCACGACCGAACGGGAGTTTGAAACCCTGTGCAGACAGCTGGAAAGTCGTGGCGGCGAGATCTACATTCGCGACTATCTGCATCTGGGCATCTATGCCTGCCGAATCGTGGTACCCGGCTTCTCGGAAGTCTATCCCGTGGACGATCTGGTGGAATTCAACAGCAATCGGGCGGTTTTCCTGGCCGATCGACTGCTCGACCTCGAGGCCCTGACTGCGGAAGAATGCGTGGAGCTTGATCGGGCCATCGACGAGCTGAACCTGGATGCCTACGAACGTCTCGCCGAACTGCTCGGTCTGGCCTGCACACCCGGCAGTGCCTGGGCGAGCCTGCGCGTCGGCGAGCTCAAGGCCTGGCTGGCCCTGTCGATACGGGATCTGGAGGCGGCGGCCCACTGGATCGACTGGACGCTGACCGTCGGCGGGCTGGCCCCGCAGCGCCAGCTCCTGCTGCAGGCCCTGCACGCCCGGCTCGGACTGATGATCGAGCCGCAGCACGACCCGGATGAGTATCAGCACGCCATGCGCGCGCTGTTCGGGGCCAGGACCTGCCGGGATGTGGAAGAGATTCTCGCCGGCAGACGGCGATTCCCCGGGCTCGAATCCCCCGGGCGGACACTGCAGGGGCTGCCCACGCACCGCACGCTGCTGGCCGCCTATCGGAAGGTTCAGGCGGCCAAGGCCACCGCCGCGAAACGGGGCGCCGGAGCGCGCTGAGCAGCGCCGGCCCGTGATGCCCATTGCCAGGTGAACGAGACGACTCGCCTGCGCCGGAAAACGCATGGATTCAGCCAACCGCAAGCACAGCGAGGATTAACGACAGGATGACTCAGCCAACCGGGCGCGAAATACGCCTTCCGGACGACAGTTACATCGTCAGCAAGAGCGACGAGAAAGGCATCATCACCTACGCCAATCGCGTCTTCATGCAGGTGTCGGGTTATCGGGAAAGCGAACTGCTGGGCAAACCGCACAAGATCCTGCGGCACCCCGAGATGCCCCGTGGCGTCTTCCGACACCTCTGGGAAACCATTCAGCGTGGCGAGGAATGCTTCGCCTTCATCAACAACCTGGCCCGTAACGGGGACCACTACTGGGTACTGGCCAACGTGACTCCGGATTTCGACGAGGATCACCGGCAGATCACGGGATACTTCTCCTGCCGGCGCATGGCCAGTCGCGCCGCGATCGAGCAATCCTCGGCGATGTACCGCAAGATGTGCGCGATGGAAGCGCAAGGCATGGATCCGGCCACCTCGATGAAGTGGATGATGGACGAAATCACGCGGGAATACGGAAGCTATGAAAAATTTGTTCTGGGGTTCTAGGCTCGCGGTCGGCCTGCTTGGGTACAACCTCGCCATCCTGCTCACCGCGACCGTGGCGGCCCTGCCCTGGGTCCCGTTCTGGGTCCCCTTCCTGTTCGCGGCCACCAGCATTGCCGTGAGCCTGGCGCTCTGGAAGAAGCTCAAGAGTCCGCTGCGCATTCTGGACCGCATCCGCGACGTCCTCGACGAGGCGCGGCGCGGCTACACCCATGCCCGGATCACCGAGGTCCCCTTCATGGGCGAGGTTGGCCAGGTCGCCTGGGAGGTCAACGACATTCTCGACCAGCTCGAAACCTACTTCCGGGAGGTGGAAACCACCTTTGGGCGGGTCATGCAGGGCCGGTTCGGGCGAACCGCCCAGTCCACCGGCCTGAGCGGTTCCTTCCACCAGTCTCTGGACTATATCAACCAGGCCATCGTGCAGATCGAGGACAACCACCGCAATGTGGTGCGCAACCAGTTGCTCTCCCAGATGCAGCAGATGAGCGCGGAAAACACCAAGCGCAACCTGCAGATGACCCAGCGGGACCTGACCCAGATCACCACCGAGGTCAACCTGATCGGCGATATCGCCGCCGAGACCGTCGAGCGCGCGGAACACAGCGGCGGACAGGTCGAGACCATGGCCGACTCCTTCGCGCAATCACGCAGCCTGACCGAGGAGGCCAACCGGGCCGTTCGGGAAATGGAGCGGATGAGCGGCGAGATCACCGGCGTGCTGGACTTGATCGGCAAGATCGCGGACCAGACCAACCTGCTGGCCCTGAATGCCGCCATCGAGGCGGCCCGGGCCGGTGAACATGGCCGCGGCTTCGCCGTGGTCGCCCAGGAGGTCAAGGTCCTGGCCGAGAACACCAAGGAGGCCACCACCCAGATCGGGGATGTGGTCGCACAGTTCCGCCAGACCAGCCGGGACATGCTGGTCAATCAGGAAGAGCTGTCCCAAACCTCCGAAACCCTCGCCGACCAGGTCGCCGAACTGCAGCAGGCGTTCCACGGCTTCGCCGAGAAGGCCCGCGTGACGCGCCGGGCGGTCGAGAAGGCCAAGGTCATCACCTTCTCGTCGCTGGTCAAGGTCGACCATATCGTCTACAAGCAGAACGCCTACATGGCGTTCAACAAGGGGCAGGACAGCGACGAGGCCCGCGCGGTACGGGTGGACCACCAGGGCTGCCGGCTCGGCCAGTGGTATCTCGGCCCCGGTCAGGAGATGTTCGGCCACTACCCCGAATACGGGAGGCTGGACGCGCCGCATCGACAGGTGCACGAGAGCGTGCATCGGGCGCTGGACGAGATCCTCGGGAACTGGGAGCACGATCCCGAGGTGCAGGGCCGCATCATCGCGCGGTACCAGGACATGGAAAACGCCAGCACAGCGGTGTTCGAGACCCTCTCGCGGCTCGAACAACGAGCCAAGGAAGACATCGAGGAAGGCCGGATCCAGCAGTAATCCCCGATCGCCGCGCAGCCGGCGGCCGGCATCACGGGGGAGCGGGCAGCCGGTCCCCCGGGCATGGCGACCGTGGCGATCTCAACCGGGGGCGATCGGGCTGAAATCACGCACCCAGGTGAATTCCAGTGCGGCCATCGGGTCGGCGCCCCGGGCCAGCCCGACGACCTGCATCCCCGCCGCGTGGGCGGCGGCCAACTCATCGGGAATGTCCGAGAGAAACAGAATCTGCTCCGGCGGCAGGCCAATCTGCTCGGCGATCCGCCGGTACGAATCGACCGCGCGTTTTGCCCCGACCCGGGTATCAAAATAACCACTGAACAACTCGGTCAGGTCACCGGCCTCGCTGTGGCCGAAGAGCAGTTGCTGCGCCTGGACCGAGCCTGATGAATAGACATACAGGTCCAACCCGGCATCCTTCCAGCGACGCAGCGCCGTCACGGCGTCCGGGTAGACGTGGCCACGAAAATCCCCGCGACGGTAGCCCTCCGCCCAGACGAGCCCCTGCAGCGCCTTGAGCGGCGTGATCTTGCGATCCTCGTCAATCCAGCGCTCAAGCACGGCGATCACCGTCTCGAGGGTCGCATCCGGGTCTTGAAGCTCGCGGCGCACCGCGTCGATCTGTTCTGCCACGGCGGGATCGTGCTGATTCGCCCGCAGGAAATCGCCCAGCCGTTCCCGGGCGTAGGGAAACAGGATCTCCTTGACGAACGACAGGCTTGAAGTGGTGCCCTCGATATCGGTCAGTACCGCCTGCACCTTCATGTCAGCTGGTCTCCAGCTTCGGGAATCGGCTGGCGATTTCGTCGCCGGTGTAATGGGCCACCCAGCCGGAGGGGTCCGTGAACAGGCGGATTGCCTTCACGTTGGGACGTTCGCCCATGTCGAACCAGTGCGGGGTCCCTTCCGGCACGCTGAGCAGGTCGCCCTGCTCGCAGAGCACCCCGTAGACCCGCTCCCCGATATGCAGCATGAACAGCCCCTGGCCCTCCACGAAAAACCGCACCTCGTGTTCGCTGTGCGTATGCTCGTCCAGGAACTTCTGCCGCAACGCCTCGCGATCGGGGTGATCCGGGCCAACGCTGATCACGTCCACCGAGGAAAAGCCGTTCTCGGCCATCAGCCGGTCGATATCCGCGCGGTACGCGGCGATGATCGCGTCCTGGTCGGCGTCGGCGGCCAACGGCTGGTTGGCGCTCCAGCGTTCGAATCGTACGCCGACCGAGTTCAGCTGCTCGGCAATCCGGTCATGATCGCTCACGATCGCCAGGGGGTTGGGGTCGTTTTCGGCATAGATGCGCAATTCACTCATGATGTCATTCTCCTCTGGCTCAATTCGCACTCGAACATGAATTCCAGTGCCTCGATGTGACGGACCGCGTCAGCCACCCGGGCACCCCAGGTGTACAGACCATGACCGCGGATCAGAAATCCCACCATCTCCGGGTTGGCCCGCAGGTGGGCATCGACCTGGATCGCCAGCTGGCGGATGTCCTGGTCGTTCCCCAGCACGGGAATGTCCACTGCGGTTTCATGGGTATCGACACCCTCGAAGGCCTTGAGAAGCTCGTATTCCTCCAGCCGCAGCTCACTGTGCGCGAGGCGCGAGAGGACCGTCGCGGGCACCGAGTGGGTATGCAGCACGGCCCCGACCTCGGCGAAGCGCTGGTAGATCAACGTGTGCAGCGCCGCTTCGGCAGATGGCGTCTTGGCCTCTTCCAGGGACTGGGCGGAAGCGATTTCCACGCGCAGGAAGTCCGCATGGCACAGGTATCCCTTGTGTCGTCCGGACGCGGTCATCAGACACTCGCGTTCGTCGATGCGCGCCGAGAAGTTGCCGCTGGTTGCCGGCACCCAGCCACGCGAAAAGAAGAATGCCCCGGCCTTGCCCAGCTGGTCGGCCAATCGATCGGTATTTTGTGTCACTTTCTTGCACTCCAAGGATCGGTGCCCACACGGGCCGGCCTGCGCGGCCTTTTGTTACGAGATTGAAAACGTCATCATTATAAAAGACCACCGCCCGGATTCGGACGCCCGATCAGGTCAGGCCGGTTTTTTATCCAAGGTTCACGGGGCTTCGAGCAGATGCGCAACTTCACCAAGATGCATGGCCTGGGCAACGACTTCATGGTCATCGATGCCACCGAATCGGCCTTCGCGGCCAATCCGGAGCGGATCCGCGCGCTGGCCGATCGCCACTTCGGGGTCGGCTTCGACCAGCTTCTGGTGGTCGAGAAACCGGCCAGTGCCCAGGCCCTGTTTCGTTACCGCATCTTCAACGCCGACGGCTCGGAAGTCGAGCAGTGCGGCAACGGCGCCCGCTGTTTTGCACGCTTCGTACGCGACCGCGGCCTGACGGCAGCGCGTGAAATCCCCGTCGAAACCCTGGGGGGGCTGATCACGCTGCGGATCGAGGACGATGACCGGGTCACGGTCGACATGGGTGCCCCGCGGTTTGCACCGACCGACCTGCCTTTCGAAGCCGAGGCGGATCAGCCCGCGCACACCCTGAAAATCCACCCCGGAGGCCTGCCCGTCACCGTCGAGATCGGTGTGGTGTCGATGGGCAACCCCCATGCGGTACTGGTGGTTCCGGATATCGTCAGCGCCCCGGTCGCCGAATGGGGCCCGCTGATCGAGGCCCATGAGCGCTTTCCCCGGCGGGTGAACGCAGGCTTCATGCAGGTTCTGAGCCGCGGTCGGATCAGACTGCGCGTGTACGAGCGCGGCGCAGGCGAGACCCTCGCCTGCGGCACCGGGGCCTGCGCCGCCGTCGCCACAGGCATCCGTCGGGGCCTGCTTGATGACCGGGTCCGGGTGTCCCTGCCGGGCGGCGACCTGGACATCCGGCGCCGCCACACCGACGGGCACCTGCTGATGACGGGCCCGGCAGTCACGGTTTTCGAGGGTCGGCTGGCCGAGCCCGACTGAGCCGGGAGGAACAGCAGACGTGCGCCCATGTCGCCCGTACTTGCCCTGCGGGAAATCCTTTGATTGAATCAGCGCAGGCATCCGGAACCGGGCGGCAACAGGAACGCGCATCGGCAACACGCAACCGGAATCCGCACCCGATTCACGCCACCGAATTCGCCCATGACGGCGAGCGGCAGGCGCATCACCCCGACACCGACCCACCGGAGCAAGCGGCAACGATGAGCAAGACCGAAGGCAACCTGGCACTGAAGGCCGACCGGCTCGCGCGCAGCGCGGCAGGAGACGACGCCCCCCTTTCGGCATCCGCCGTGGCCGACTATCTCAGGGATCACCCGGAGTTCTTCCTGGACCACGACGACCTCGTTGCCGAGTTGCGACTTCCCGGGCCACCGCGCGAAGTCGCTTCCCTGCCTCATCGCCAACTGGCCATCTGGCGGCAGCGGCATCGCAAGCTGAGCACGCGGCTTGAGCAGATCATCCGCAACGCCGAGGAAAACGCCCGGCACGACGCGCAGATGCACGCTCTGGTCTGCGACTGGCTGCCGCGGGTCGGCCGACCGGATGCCCTTGAGCATGTGCTCGCGCTGCTGCGCGCGCGTTTTGACCTCGACGCGGCCTGCTACCGACCATGGTCAACGCTGGCAGAGGACCAGCGGCGCTGCTTCGGCAGCTTCCTGGAAGCCCGCTACCCGGTCTGTGGCCGGATCACGGACGACCAGCGCCGGATACTCTTCGAGGACAGCATGCCCGAAACCGGCTCCGGGGCAATGATTCCCGTCGGCGGGTTGCCCGGACCGTTGCTGGGCATTCTTGCGCTCGGACGCAACGCGCCAGACGGGTTCCGCCCGGACCAGGGCACGGTTTTCCTGACCCAGATCGGCGAACTGCTGGCCGCGGGGCTTCGCGACAACCCATGAGCGAGGCCATGCGCGCCCGGGTCGAGCAGGCCCTGGACGAGCACCCGGGGCTTGCCGCGCACACCCGCGACGGCTACCGGCGTGATCTCGAGGGCCTGATCGCGCATTGCCGGACCCGCAACGTGGAAAACTGGTCCGAAGTGGACCTGTCCCTCGTCAGGAGCTGGCTTGCCGAGGACCATCGGCGCGGTCGCTCGCCGAGAACCCTGCAGCGGCACCTGGCCGCGCTGCGGTTTCTGTTCGAGCAACTGCGGCGCGCCGGCGAGGGCGACCTCCCCGGCCTGCGGACGATCAAGGCGCCGCGCGCGGACAAGCGACTGCCCGAGACCGCCGACGTCGACAGCCTGGCCCGACTGCTGGACCGGCCGGTCGATCCCGAATGCGCCCTGTCGGTGCGTGACCATGCCATGGCCGAGCTGTTTTACTCCTGCGGCATTCGGCTGGCCGAACTGGTCGGCCTGGACCTGGACGATCTGGACCTGGCCGAAGGCGAGGCCCGGGTCACCGGCAAGCGTGGCAAGACCCGGCTGGTTCCGGTCGGCGCGCGGGCGCGGGCGGCGCTGCGGCACTGGTACGGGCACCGGGCCGCTCTGGCACGCGGCGACTGTCCTGCGGTTTTCCTGAGCCGGCTGGGCAACCGGCTGGGTGCCCGAGCCGTGGAAAAGCGACTGGAACGGTTCGCTCGGGAAGGGGGCCTGCCCCGACATCTGCATCCGCACATGCTGCGCCACTCGTTCGCGACCCACCTGCTCGAGTCCTCCGGTGATCTGCGGGCCGTTCAGGAACTGCTGGGCCATTCGGACCTGGCCACGACCCAGATCTACACCCACCTCGATTTCCAGCATCTGGCCCGGGTGTACGACGGCGCGCATCCGCGGGCCCGACGCCGACCGCAGCGCGAAACCCCTGCGGCCGGCGCACGTCCCAAAACCGACCGGGACTGTTAAACTGCCGACTCCGCCCACTCGACGAGACCGTATGGAAGACTTCCACGCCACCACCATTCTCTGCGTGCGCCGCAACGGGCAGACCGTGATCGGCGGTGACGGCCAGGTCACCCTGGGCAACACGGTGATGAAAGGCAACGCCCGCAAGATCCGCACGCTGTACGACGGCAAGGTCCTCGCCGGATTCGCCGGGGCTACCGCCGACGCCTTCACGCTCTTCGAACGCTTTCAGGGCGAACTGGAAAAATACGGCGGCAACCTGACGCGCTCCGCCGTCGAACTGGCCAAGCACTGGCGTACCGACCGCGCCATGCGGCGGCTCGAGGCCCTGCTGATCGTGGCCGACCGGGAAAACATGCTGACCATCTCCGGCAACGGCGACGTGATCGAACCCGAATCCGACCTGCTGGCCATCGGCTCGGGCGGCCCCTACGCCCAGGCTGCGGGCATGGCCCTGTTGCGGCATGCCGATCTCGATGCCCGGACCGTGGTCGAGCAGGCACTGAACATTGCCGCCGACATCTGTGTCTACACCAATCACCACATCAGCATCGAATCCATCGGATGAATCTCACACCCAAGCAAATCGTCGCCGAACTCGACAAGCACATCGTCGGACAGCAGGCCGCCAAACGCGCGGTCGCCATCGCCCTGCGCAATCGCTGGCGCCGACAGCAGATCGACGAGCCGCTCAAGAGCGAAATCACCCCCAAGAACATCCTGATGATCGGCCCCACCGGCGTTGGCAAGACCGAGATTGCCCGACGCCTTGCCCGGCTGGCCAACGCGCCCTTCATCAAGATCGAGGCGACCAAGTTCACCGAGGTCGGCTATGTCGGCCGTGACGTGGAATCGATTATCCGGGACCTGGCCGACATCGCGCTGAAAATGTTCCGTCAGGAAGCCATCGTGGCAGTGCGCGACCGGGCGGCGGTGAAGGGCGAGGACCGGGTACTCGACGCCCTGTTGCCCCCGCCCCGCCAGAGCAGCTGGGAAACCACCGACGAGCACCGGGACCGCGCCTACGAGAACACCCGCGAAAAGTTTCGCCAGAAACTCCGGGCCGGCGAGCTGGACGACAAGGAGATCGAGATCGAGGTCCAGGGCGGCCAGATGGGGGTGGACATCCTCTCGCCACCGGGCATGGAAGAGATGGCCAGCCAGATCAAGGGCCTGTTCCAGAACCTTGGCCAGGCCCGCACCCAGCGACGCAAGATGCCGGTACAGGAAGCCTTGCGGGTGCTGACCGACGAGGAGGCGGCCAGCATGGTCAACGAGGAGGAAATCAAGCAGCAGGCGCTGTTGGCGGTGGAGCAGAACGGCATTGTGTTTCTGGACGAGATCGACAAGATCGCCCGGCGCAACGAGGGCGGTGGCGGTGCCGACGTCAGCCGGGAGGGCGTTCAGCGAGACCTGCTGCCGCTGATTGAAGGCAGCACGGTCAATACCAAGCTCGGCATGATCCGGACAGACCACATCCTGTTCATCGCCTCGGGGGCCTTCCACCTGTCCAAGCCCTCGGACCTGATTCCCGAACTGCAGGGGCGGCTGCCCATTCGGGTCGAGCTCGAGGCCCTGACGGCCGAGGACTTCGTGCGCATTCTCACCGAACCGGATGCGGCACTGACCGTGCAGTACCAGGCGCTGCTGCAGACCGAGGGCGTGACCCTGGCCTTTGGCGAAGACGCGCTGCGGCGGCTCGCGGAAATCGCCTTCGAGGTCAACCGGCGCACGGAAAACATCGGCGCGCGCCGGCTGCACACGGTCATGGAGCACCTGCTCGAGGAACTGAGTTTCGAGGCGACCGAACGAACCGGTCAGACCATTACCCTGGACGAACAGTTCGTGGACGAGCGGCTCGGCGATCTGGTCCAGGACGAGGATCTTTCACGCTACATTCTCTGACCCACCGGACCCCGGGCACGTGACGGACCCGGCGCGGGTCCCGTCCGCCGCCAGGTGTGCAACCTTCATCAGGATCGGGAACCCATGCAACAGAAGGTCCAGGAAATCCGTTATCGCAAGTCCAGCAACACCTTGCAGGTCACCTTTGCCGACGGGGCGGCTTATACGATGCCTGCCGAATATCTGCGGGTCTTTTCGCCCTCCGCCGAGGTGCGGGGCCACGGCCTTCAGGAGCCGCTGCTGGTGATCGGCAAGGAAGCAGTGCGCATCCGCGCCATCGAGCCGGTGGGCCGTTACGCGGTCAAGCTGGTGTTCGACGACGGACACGACAGCGGGCTGTACGACTGGGACACCCTGCGCACGCTGGCCGAGGAACAGCAGGACAACTGGTCGGGCTACCTGGCGCGGCTGCGCAACGCGGGCGTCCCGCACCAATCGGAGAACAAGCGCGATGACTGAACAGACCCACTTTGGCTACCGCAAGGTGGCCGCAGACGAGAAGGCGCGGCTGGTCGGTGGCGTCTTCGACTCGGTCGCCGACCGGTACGACCTCATGAACGACGTCATGAGCTTCGGGATTCACCGCCTCTGGAAGCGGGTTGCCCTGGAGCACAGCGGCCTGCGGCGCGGCATGCGGGCACTGGATCTGGCCAGTGGCACCGGCGACCTGGCGCGCCGGATGGCCTCGATGGTCGGGCGGGAAGGCATGGTGCTGCTGTCGGACATCAATTTCAGCATGTTGCGCAACGGCCGGCGCAAGCTCGATGACCACGGGGTCATCGGCAACGTGGACTACCTGATCAGCGACGCCGAATCCCTGCCCTTCCCCGACAACCACTTCGACGTGGTCACCATCGGGTTCGGGCTGCGCAACGTCACCCGCAAGGAGCGGGCGCTCGCAGAAATGTACCGGGTACTGCGCCCCGGCGGGCGGGTGCTGGTGCTGGAATTCTCCAGACCGGTGAATCCACTGCTGGGCAAGCTGTACGATGGCTATTCGTTCGCCGCCCTGCCCGCGATGGGCAAGCTGCTGGTCAACGACGCGCAAAGCTACCGCTACCTGGCCGAGTCGATCCGCATGCATCCGGATCAGGAAACCCTGGCATCGATGATGGCCGGGGCCGGGTTCGAGCAGGTGGATTATCTCAACCTGACCTTTGGCGTCGTCGCGCTCCACAAGGGATTCAAGTTCTGACGCCGAGCCGGTGGCCACCGGGAACCGCAGGGCAAACGACCAGTCCGACGTGATGCTTGATATACCGGCATGAAACGGGGATCTTCAGGCACAGAACCATCAAGAGACGATAGAGACCCCCAAATGTGACACGCCCTCAGGATCATGAACCCCAGCCCCCAAGTCCAACCGGCCTGTCCCGGTTCCTTGGCGTGCTCGTGCTCGTGGTCCTGCCGCTGACCTGGTGGGGCTGGATCCACTGGCCACAACCGGCGGGCGAGCGCAGCCCGGCACCCTCCGGGAGCGCACCGCCGGCCGCCCGGCAGGCCTCGCCGACCCCGACGGCGCATATCGACGAGGTCTTCAAGCGCGGCTACCTGCGGGTGGTCACGCGCATCAGCCCCACGATCTACGTGCCCGATGCCCTCTGGCCTCAGGGGATTGAGCATGATCTGGTGCGCGGCTTCGCCGACCGGCTGGGCCTGGACGTGCAGTTTCTGGTCGCCGACTCCGTGGAGGAAGTCTACGCATTGCTGCGGCGGGGTCACGCGGACCTGGCCGCCGCGGGCCTGACCGTCAGCAAGCGACGCCGGGCCCATTTCCGCTTCGGCCCGAGCTACATGACCGTCCACCGGCAACTCGTGCATCACCGCGATCATGAATCACCCGCGAGCATCCATGAACTCGGAGCGCATGTGCTGAACGTGGCGCGCGGTACCAGCCCCGATGACTGGCTGGATACCGTGCGCGCCGATTTCGACAACTTCGTGATCCACAGCCGGATGGAAGACACCCTCGATCTGGTGACGCTGATCGAGCAGGGTGAAGTCGACTACGCCGTCGTCCACTCCCATGAGGGCCTGATCGGTCAGCATGTCGCCAGGAACCTGACCCTGGGTTTCCACATCGGTCCACCGGTTGCCTTTGCCTGGGCATTCAGCCGCCAGCACGACACCTCGCTGCTGGTCGAGGCCGAGGCCTATTTCACGGAACTGCGCACTTCCCGAAGGCTCAATGACCTGCTCGACCGGTACTACACCCAGTTTGAAACCCTCGACCGCGACCTCGCCCTCGCCTTCATGGCGGCGGTGGAACGCCGCCTGACCCCATTCGAGCGCTGGTTCCGGGAGGCCGGAGCGCGCCACGACATCGACTGGCGCCTGCTCGCCGCCATGGGCTACAAGGAATCGAAATGGGACCCGCAGGCGCGCTCGCACATGGGCGCCCATGGCCTGATGCAGATCACCCTGCCGACCGCCCGGGAGCTTGGACTCACCAATCCGGATGACCCGCGGGAAAACATCCTGGCAGCCGCCCGGTATCTCGACCAGCTGCGCGACCTGGTCGCCCCCGAGGCGCCCGAGCCGGACCGAAGCTACCTGGCGCTGGCCGCCTACAACATCGGCATGGGGCACCTCTCCGAGGCACGGGCACTGACCAAACGCAAGGGCGCCGACCCCGACCGATGGCGAGACGTGCGCCGCCATCTGCCCCTGCTCATGAAGCCGGAATACTACCGCCGCTCCCGGTACGGCTTCGCCCGCGGATCGGAAACCGTGGAATACGTGGAGAACATCCGCGCCTTCCACGACCTGATGATCTGGGTGGAACAGCGGCGTGTGCGCGACCGCCTGGCCGCGGGCGAGGAAGCGGCCACAAGCGGGCAGTGACTCGATCAGCAGCCCGCCTGGGCCTGCTCAATCTCCTCGTGGATGCGCATCCACGCGCCAAAAGGATCGGCCGCCGCAGTGATCGGCCGCCCGATCACCAATGAAGTCGCGCCGGCCCGGATCGCCTCGCCGGGCGTCATGACCCGATGCTGATCGTCGGTTGCGGACCAGGCCGGCCGGATGCCCGGCGTGACCAGCAGGCCTTCGGGGCCGAACACCGCACGCATCGCCCCCGCCTCCCTGGCCGAGCACACCACGCCATCAAGCCCCGCCTGTGCCGCCAGCCTGCCCAGGCGGGAAACCTGGCTGGGCAGCTCGCCCGGCACGCCCACCGAGTGCAAGGTCTCCTCATCCATGCTCGTCAGCACGGTCACCGCGATCAGGTGTGTGCGGGGATTCTCTGCCCGTACCGCCTCAAGGGCCGCCGACATCATCGGTCGCCCGCCCGCGGCATGGACATTCAGCAGGTCCACGCCCATGCCGGCCGCCACCCGGCAGGCGCGGGCGACGGTATTGGGAATATCGTGGTACTTCAGATCCAGAAACAGGCTGAAACCGGCATCCACATGCCGGCGCACCCAGTCCGGGCCGACAGCGGTGAACAATTCCTTGCCCACCTTCAGCCCACAGCCGGAGCCGGCCAGGTGCTCCGTGAGCCGATCCGCATCCGCGGCATGGTCCATGTCGAGCGCAACGTACACGCGCGGGAGATGATCGATCATCAGGTCCTGATCTCCTTGTGAGCCGCCCCGCGTGGCGCACGCCAGGCAGGCCCGGATTGAAACGGCATCAGCGAAACGGCATCGGCCATCCCGGGCATCGCTGCATCGGATATCACCGACCGGTTCACCCGCCGGCCGGCCGGCGCGGATAATCGGTACCCCGAGGCCAAAGCCGGGCTGCGGGTTGCCAGCCGGACGACCCCGGCCGCATCACATGTCGCGACAGCCGCCCCACCGGAAGCATCGTGGACACTGCCAACGCCAGGAGGCCGTGCGCAAGCCACAATTGTCGCAGACATAGCGCCCCATGTCCGCCCGGTCGAGAATACGCCGAACCGCGTTGAGACAGGGCATCGGTCCGCGGTCGCCGATCTCGGCACGAAGCGCCTCCAGCGCCTCGATTCCCCCGATGCCCGGGTACGCTTCCAGGTGCGCGTAAAGGTGCGCGCGGGCCGCCTGCACGTCCGCCCGCGCCAGATGGACCCGCGAAACGGCCAGTGCCACTTCCGCTGCCGGCAGGCTTCGGTAGACTTCTGAGAGCCACGCCAGTGCCGCCTCGTCGTCCGGACAATCCGTGATGCGCGGTTCGATTTCCCGCCACGCCAGCCGCACGGCCTCCGGCTGACTTCGGAGCGCCTCGTTCACCGCAGCCTGCGTGGCAGCCCGGTCCCCGCGCTCTGCCGTCCAGCGCAACCGCAACGTCCAGGCATGCAGGTGTGTCCTGTCCAGCGACAGGGCCGACCGGATCCAGCGCTCGGCCTCGATCCGCTCATGCCGCGAGAGGTGCTCCTCGGCCCGCGCGCTTCGGTAGTTCGCCACCAGGCTCCGGGTCCCCGGATCATGAAGGCCGTTCGGGCTGATCGCGACCGCCCAGTCCTCGGCACGTTGCCAGTGCCGCTGCATCTCCTGCAACCGGATCAGGCTGCGACCAGCGGCCTGCCGGTTCTCCGAGGCCTCGAACGCCTGCTCCAGCAGCCGTTCGGCCCGATCCAGCCAGCCGAGCGAAAGATAATCCCTGCCCAGTTCCAGCAGCGCACGGTGACGCCAGCCGGTCGACAGGTCCGGACGCGCCAGCAGGGCCTGATGGATGGTCACGGCGCGATCGAGTTCGCCCCGCCGGCGGTACGCGATCGCCAGGGCAAACAGTGGCTCCGGGTGCCGGGCCTGCTCCGCCCCCTGGGCAAGCAGCCCGGCCAGCGCGCGATCCGTATCGTCATCGATCAGGGCAAACAGCGGAGCGATCAGGTCCGGATCGGGGCGAGCCTGCGCCGGGGCCACGAGCGCCCGCAACGACCGTCCGCGACGCCGCCGCGACAGCCACCAGGCCACCACCGCGGCGAGCAGCACCGCCACCGACAATCCGATCAGAAAACCTGGCCCGGCAGGGATCATGGCCAGAGGAACCACCCCGGCCTGCCGGGACCACCTCGAATCAGGCGGGGGACGACCACGCCGGTTCAGCCGCCGTTGCCGGCGGCCTCGTTGACCCGTTCACGCAGGGCCTTGCCGGGCTTGAAATGAGGCACATGCTTGCCCGGCAGCTGAACCGCCTCGCCGGTCTTGGGATTGCGGCCCACGCGGGGCTTGCGAAAATGCAGGCTGAAACTGCCGAATCCCCGGATTTCGATCCGCTCGCCACGGGCCAGGGCATCCATCATTTCCTGGAGGACCAGCTTCACGGAAGCCTCGACATCCCGCAGTTGAAGGTGTTCCTGGCGCTCGGCCAGACGGTCGATCAGTTCGGATTTCGTCATTTTGCTCGCTTTGACCGTAGTACGGTGGCCACCTGGAGGCGCGCGATGGTGCACGACCTGCCCCGGTACCCGGATCGATCCAGGAGACCCACCAAACAAAAACGCCATCGTGCGGATGGCGCTTGTCGTACCGGCCCGGGGGCCAGTCACCTTGTTCCGGACCCGACGCCCGGGAGCCGGGTCGCTGCACGGACTCGCCGCAAAAGGGCCGGGGCCGGCCCTCTGGCTCGATCACTCTTGCGGTGCAAGAGCCACCGCCCCGGCGGGACCGGAGCGGGCGACGAGTCCCCGAAGGCGGACGGCATGATCGCCGTCCCCGCCCGGATTACTCGTTGCGCCCGAGCTTTTCCTTGAGCAGGTCGCCCAGGGTCGGCGCGGAAGTCGATGAACGGTTGAACTCCTCCAGTGCCTCGGCTTCTTCCTGAGAATCCTTGGCCTTGATGGAGAGGCTGATCATCCGGTTCTTGCGGTCGATTCCCATGAACTTGGCCTCGACCTCGTCCCCTTCCTTGAGCTCGCTGCGTGCATCTTCGACACGCTCGCGGGCAATGTCGGAAACCCGGATGTAACCGTCGACATTCTCGTCGAGGGTAACCACGGCGCCGCGGGCGTCCACCTCGCGGATCGTGCCCTTGACGATGGAGCCTTTCGGGTGCTCGGCAGCGTAGGACGAGAACGGATCACGATCAAGCTGCTTGAGACCCAGGGAAATCCGCTCACGCTCCGGATCGATGGCAATGACCACCGCCTCGATCTCGTCCCCCTTGCGGAACTGGCGCACGGCGTCTTCGCCAGACTCGTTCCAGGAAATGTCGGACAGGTGAATCAGGCCGTCGATGCCACCTTCCAGGCCGACGAACACACCGAAGTCGGTGATCGACTTGATCTGGCCGGAAACCCGATCCCCCTTCTGGTGGGTGGCCGAGAAGGCTTCCCAGGGATTGGCGGCGCACTGCTTCATGCCCAGCGAGATGCGGCGACGCTCCTCGTCGATATCCAGGATCATGACCTCGACTTCGTCGCCCACGGAGACGATCTTGGCCGGGTTGACGTTCTTGTTGGTCCAATCCATCTCGGAAACGTGGACCAGGCCTTCGACACCGTTCTCGATCTCGACGAAACAGCCATAGTCGGTCAGGTTGGTGACCTTGCCGAACAGACGGGTGTTGACCGGATAGCGGCGCGCCAGGTCACTCCACGGGTCCTCGCCCAGCTGCTTGAGGCCGAGGGAGACACGATTGCGTTCACGGTCGAACTTGAGCACCTTGACGTCGATCTCGTCGCCGATATTGACCATCTCGGAGGGATGCTTGACGCGCTTCCACGCCATGTCGGTGATGTGCAGCAGGCCGTCGATGCCACCGAGGTCCAGGAACGCGCCGTAGTCGGTGAGGTTCTTGACAATGCCGCGCAGCACCATGCCTTCCTGAAGCTGCTCAAGCAGCGCCTCGCGCTCGGCGCTGTACTCTTCCTCGACCACCGCGCGACGGGAAACCACCACGTTGTTGCGCTTCTGGTCGAGCTTGATGATCTTGAACTCGATGTCCTTGCCTTCGAGGTAGGTGGTATCCCGGATCGGGCGCACGTCCACCAGCGACCCCGGCAGGAACGCCCGGACTTCGCCCAGCTCGACGGTGAAGCCACCCTTGACCTTGCCGGTGATCCGGCCGGTGACGATCTCCTCGTTCTCGAAGGCCTTCTCCAGAGAGGTCCAGGCGCGGGCACGCAGGGCCTTCTCACGCGAAAGACGCGTCTCGCCGAAACCGTCTTCGACCGAATCAAGCGCGACTTCGACCTTGTCGCCGACATGAACGGTCAGTTCCCCGTTCTCGTCACGGAACTGCTCGGCGGGAATGACCCCTTCGGACTTGAGACCGGCATCGACGATCACGAAATCGCCGCTGATATCGACCACGGTTCCCTCGACGATGGAACCGGGCTGCATGACCGACTGCTGGAGACTCTCTTCGAAAAGCTGGGCAAAATTTTCAGACATCAAGACAAAACCTGCTGACAACACGGCGGACGTTCCTGGATGCTCCACCGTGGTTGGGGTAAATGCCGGAGGATCCTTCCGTGACTCCGACCTCGGGTTGAACCAATTGTTGTTCCTGTCGAGCGGCCAGTCAGCCGGTCGCGCCAAGCCGATCGCGTATCAGCGCGAGCACCCGACCCTCGACCTCATCCGCATCCAGCGCGCTTGAATCAATCACGACCGCATCCGCTGCCGGTGCCAGCGGGGCCACCTTCCGGTTGCGGTCGCGGTGGTCGCGCGCGCGGATCTCCTCGACAAGGGCGGGGAGGTTAGCATCCAGACCCTTCTCGATCAACTGTTTATAACGCCGCTCGGCCCGGATTTCCGGACTGGCATCCAGGAATACCTTGAGCGGCGCGTCGGGAAAGACGACGGTCCCCATGTCGCGGCCGTCCGCCACCAGCCCGGGCGCGACCGCAAAGTCGCGCTGACGCTGCAGCAAGGCGTCACGTACCGGCGGATGAGCGGCAACGACCGAGGCCATCTCGCCGGTGGTCTCGGTGCGCAGCTCGGCACCAACCGCCGCGCCCTCCAGCCGGATGGTGCCGTCCGCGGCAAAGTGCACATCCAGTGCACGGGCCACTTCGGCGACCGCCTCGGCATCCCCCAGGACCAGTCCGCGGCGGCTGGCGGCCAGCGCCGTCAGCCGGTAAAGCGCGCCGGAATCCAGCAGTGCGTAGCCCAGCCGCTCGGCGATTCGCCGCGCCAGGGTCCCCTTGCCCGATCCGCTGGGTCCGTCAATGGCAATCACCGGCACCGTCATGTCCGCGTCTCCTCAAGCTTCAGTCCACAACCGCGGGCCAGCGCGGCGAACCCGGGGAAAGACGTGTCCACGTACTCGCATTCGCGGATGCGCACCGGGGCCGTGGCCCGCAGGGCGGCCATGGCGAAGGACATGGCGATCCGGTGATCCCCGTGACTGACGATCTCGCCGCCACCGATTCTCCCGCCGCGGATGACCATGCCATCCGGGGTGGGCCGGGCATCGATGCCCAGCTCGACCAGTCCGTCCGCCATCACCTGGATTCGGTCGGATTCCTTCACCCGCAGCTCCTCGGCCCCGGTCAGCACCGTCTCGCCCTCGGCACAGGCGGCCGCCACGAACAGCGCGGGAAACTCGTCGATCGCCAGCGGAACCAGCGCCTCCGGGATCCGGATGCCCTTGAGCGCGGCCGAGCGCACCCGCAGGTCAGCCACCGGCTCGCCCCCGGACTCGCGCGGGTCCAGCACCTCGATATCCGCGCCCATCAGCCGCAGGATCTCGATGACCCCGGTGCGCGTCGGGTTCATCCCGACATGGCGAAGCAACAGGTCCGAACCCTCCGCGATGCTCGCGCCCACCAGGAAGAAGGCCGCCGAGGAGATGTCGGCCGGCACGTCGACCGGACCGCCGACCAGCCGCCCGCCACCCTGCAACCACGCGGTGGCGCCCTCACGGTGGACCGCGTAGCCAAAGCCGCCGAGCATGCGTTCGGTATGATCCCGTGTCGGCGCCGGTTCGGTGACCCGGGTCTCCCCTTCGGCATACAGGCCGGCCAGCAGCAGGCAGGACTTGACCTGGGCACTGGCCATCGGCAGCTGATAATCGATGCCCTTGAGCTTGCGGCCACCATGCACGACGAGCGGCGGGCGCCCTCCCTCGCCAGTCTCGATGCAGGCCCCCATGAGCGCCAGCGGATCGGTCACGCGCCGCATCGGACGCCGCGACAGCGAGGCATCACCCTCCAGGCGGGTGTCGAAGGACTGGGCCGCGAGGATTCCGGCCATCAGCCGCATCGAGGTACCGGAATTGCCGACATACAGCGGGCCGTCGGGGGCCTTCAGTCCGTGCAACCCCACGCCCTGGATGCGCACGCGGCCGGCTTCCGGCCCCTCGATGGACACGCCCATCGCCCGGAAGCAGCGCAGGGTGTTGAGACTGTCCTCGCCCTCGAGGAACCCCGTCACCTCGGTGACTCCTTCGGCCAGCGAACCGAGCATGATGGACCGGTGGGACATTGACTTGTCCCCCGGCACGCGGATCTCCCCGGTCAGGCATCCGCCCGGATCCAGGGTATAAACGACAGATTCGGTCATGACTGTGCAGGTCCCATTGGTTTGTTTTGTCGAAGCGATTGCCCGCCCCGCGAATCAGTTGCCGCCCTCGTCCTCGCGATACAGTCCGTCGCGAATCGTCTTGGCCTGCCCGAACAGCTCCTCGAGCGCTTCGCCATCATGCGCGCGAAGCGCGGACTCGATCTCTTCGAGCCCCGCATGGAACCGCCCGATCATCGACAGCAGCTGCTCGCGATTGGCCAGACAGATGTCCCGCCACATCCGCGGGTCCGAGGAGGCGATCCGGCTGATGTCCCGAAAACCGCCGGCCGCGTACCGGAAAACCTCGCGGCGCTCGTCCAGCCCGCCAAGGGCATTCACCAGCGCATAGGCAATCACATGCGGCAGGTGGCTGGTCGCGGCCAGCAGGTAGTCGTGGCGCGCCGGGTCCATCTGTTCGACCCGCGCCCCGGCGGCGGTCCACAAATCCCGGGCCCGCGCGACCTGCGCCGCGTGGTTTTCCGGAAGTGGCGTCAGGATCACCCGTCGGTTGCGGTACAGTCCCGCAAAGGCCGCCGAGGGCCCGCTCTTCTCGGTGCCGGCGATCGGGTGCCCGGGGACGAACTGCTCCAGGCGCGCGCCAAAGGTCCGGCGTGCGGCCTCGACCACCTCGCCCTTCACGCTGCCGCCATCAGTGACCAGTGCCTGCGCCGGCAGCGACGGGGCAATCGCCGCAAAAACGCCGGCCATGGCGCCCACGGGCACGGCGACGAACACCACATCCGCGTTCGCCACGGCTCGGGCGGGGTCAGTCTCGATCTCGTCCACGATGCCCAGGGCACGCGCCTCTTCGAGGGTCCTGCGGTTGCGTCCAACACCCACCACGCAGTCGACGCGCCCGGCCACACGCAGCGCCAGCGCCAAAGACCCGCCGATCAGTCCTGTGCCGATCAGCACCAGGCGACCGAAGGAAGACCCTTCGCTCATGGCGTCCCCGAAGAACCAAGCGCCCTGCTGAGCGCCTCAAGTACGCGACGGTTCTGCATTTGCGTCCCCACGGTGACCCGCAGGTGGTTGGGCAGGCCGTAGTTGGAGACGGGACGCACGATCACCCCCTGGCGCAGCAAACCCTCGTAGACCGGACCGGCCGGACGGCCGACATCCACGGTGACGAAATTCGCCACCGAAGGGATCGTGACCAGTCCAAGCGCCGCAAAACCCGCCTCAAGCTGGGCCATGCCCGCCCGGTTGGCCTCGCGGCTGCGCGACACGAAATCCCCGTCACCCAGGGCCGCCTCGGCGGCCAGCAGCGCCAGACTGTTGACGTTGAACGGCTGGCGAACCCGGTTGAGCAGATCGGCGATCTCGGGGCTGCCGACTCCGTAGCCAACCCGCAACCCCGCGAGCCCGTGGATCTTCGAGAAGGTGCGCGTCACCACCAGGTTGGGAAAACGCGCCCGCAACGCGAGCCCGTCCGGGAAGCCTGGCTCGGTGACGTACTCGGTGTAGGCTTCGTCGAGGACTACCAGTACCGAGGAAGGCACCTGCTCTAGGAAGGCAGTCAGCGGCTCCTCCAGCACCCAGGTACCGGTCGGGTTGTTCGGGTTGGCCAGAAAGACCACCGCGGTGTGCTCGCCAATCGCCCTGGCCATCCCCGCCAGATCGTTGCCAAACGGCATGTCGCTGTCCGGGCCCAGGGCCGGCACCACCCGGGCGGTGGCGCCGGTTGCCTGCGTCACGATCGGGTAGACCGCGAACGCATGCTCGCTGAACACCGCTTCGCGCCCTGGCCCGAGAAACGCGCGCGCGATCAGTTCAAGCACGTCGTTGGACCCGTTGCCAAGGGTGATCATCTCCGGCTGACAGCCGGTCCGGGCCGCCAGGGCGGAACGCAGCGAGTGCGCACTGCCATCCGGATAGAGCGCCAGATCGACGTCGGCCGCCGCCAAGGCTGCCCTGGCCGCGGGACTGGCGCCGAGCGGATTCTCGTTGGAAGCCAGCTTGACGATGTCGGTCAGGCCCAGCTCGCGGGCCAGGTCGTCGATGGGCTTGCCCGGCACGTAGGGCGTCAGCGCCCGGACATTGGGCAGGACTCGGTCGGCAGGAAATGTATGGCTCATGGATAATTCCAGTTGGGCTCCCCGGCCCGGATGCGCCGGCGCCCGGACAAACCGGGCCGGGGCGGCGCGGGCCGAGGCAGGAACGTCAGGCGAAAAGCGGGACCGAAGGAGCAGGTACGTGCACTAGAGCCGGCCGCAGGGATAGGCTCCTAGCACCCGGAGCATGGCACAGCCGGCACGCATCCTGTCGATCGCCCGGGCGACGTCCGGGTCCTCGGCATGGCCTGCCACGTCAATGAAAAAGACGTACTCCCAGGCCCGGACACGCGCCGGACGCGACTCGATGCGCGTCATGCTCAGGCCGGCCTCCGCCAGCGGCCGCAACACCTCGGCCAGGGCCCCGGGGCGGTTGTCCGTGGACAGCAGCAGGGAAGTCTTGTCGTCGCCGGAAGGAGGAACCGGCTCACGGCCGATCACCACGAAGCGGGTGCTGTTGTGCGGCCGGTCCTCGATATTTCGGGCCAGCAGACCCAGGCCATAGCGTTCGGCGGCCAGCTCGGGCCCGATCGCCAACAGCCCGGGATCTTCGGCGGCCAGTCGCGCCGCCTCCCCGTTGCTGGCGACCGCCACCCGCTCCACGCCCGGCAGGTGGCCGTCAAGCCACTCCCGGCACTGGGCCAGCGACTGGACGTGCGAAACCACGCGACGTGCCGCGGTGCGCGCCGCCTCGAACGACTCGGCCCGCCCCAGCAACTGCTGACGGATCGCGAGTGTCACCTCCCCGCAGATCACCGCGTCCCCTTCGGCGAGGGCGTCGAGTGTCAAGGCCACGCTGCCCTCGGTAGAGTTCTCGATGGGGACGACGCCGTAGTCCACCGAGCCGGCCTGCACCGCCCGAAACACCTCGGCAATCCCCGGCTCCGGAACCACATGGGCCGCGTGCCCGAACGCGCGGATGACCGCCTGCTCGCTGAAGGTGCCGGCCGGGCCGAGGCAGGCGACCGACAACGGCTGTTCCAGCGCCAGGCAGGCCGACATGACCTCCCGGAACAGCCAGGCGACGGTATCGTCGTCCAGCGGCCCGCGATTGGCCTCCCGAATGCCGCGCAGCACCGCCGCCTCGCGCTCTGGCCGGTAAAACTGGGGCGTTGCTTGCTCGCCGCTCCTTGCGGCCTCGCGCTTGATCCGGCCGACCGTCTCGGCCAGCCGGGCGCGCTCGGAAAACTTCTCGAGCAGCTGCCGATCCAGGGCATCGATGCGCGCCCGGACCGAATCCAGGCTGCCGTTATGGTCGTTTTCCATGCCGGGACCGGTGGAATCAGACCACGCGAACCCGCAGCACGCCGTCGATGGCGCCGATGGCAGACAGCGTGTCGGCCGGGATCTCGCGATCGACATCCATCAGCGTATAGGCGACCTGGTTGCGCGAATCGTTGACGAGGTGCTCGATATTCACGCCGGCGGCACCAAGCAGGTGGGAAATCTGGCCGACCATGTCCGGCCGGTTCAGGTTGGCCACCGCCAGGCGAACCACCCCGCGACGGGCCATGGTCACGTTGGGGAAGTTGACGGAATTGATAATGTTGCCGTCTTCGAGGTAGGCACGCAGCTGGTCACCGATCATCATCGCGCAGTTGTCTTCCGCCTCGACCGTGGAGGCCCCCAGGTGCGGGAAGGTCAGGCAGCGCGGATGATTCTTGGTGCGATTGCTCGGAAAATCAGTGACGTAGGACAGGGCCTTGCCCGAATCCAGCGCCGCGACCATTGCTTCCTCGTCCACGATGCCGTCGCGGGCAAAGTTCAGAACCACCACGTTGTCCTTCATGAACTTGAGGCTGTCGGCATTGATCAGGTTGCGGGTCGCGTCGATCAGGGGCACGTGGAAACTGACGAAATCCGCCTTGGCCAGAACCTCGTCCGCGCTGGCAGCCTGCATGACATCCGGCGACAGTTCCCAGGCCCGGTCCACGCTGATTCCCGGATCGAAGCCGATGACCTTCATGCCCAGTGCGCGGGCCGCATTGGCCACCCGGACACCGATCGCGCCCAGACCAATCACGCCCAGCGTGCGCCCCGGCAACTCGAACCCGACGTAGTTCTTCTTGCCGGCCTCGACCGCCTTGTGGATCTCCGCGTCGGTGCCTTCCAGCCCCTGGGCGAAGGTCCAGCCCGCGCCGATATTGCGGATTGCCATCAGCATGCCGGCCACGACCAGTTCCTTCACCGCGTTGGCATTGGCGCCCGGCGCGTTGAAGACCACCACGCCCTTCTCGGTCATGGCATCCACGGGGATGTTGTTCACGCCCGCGCCAGCGCGCCCGATGGCGATCACGCTCTCGGGCAGGGCCATTTCGTGCATCTTGGCGGAGCGGACCATGATCGCGTCCGCCGCGTCCAGGTCGACGCCGATTTCGTACCGATCCTTCGGGAGGCGATCGAGGCCCTTCTGGGAAATCGCGTTGAGGGTGTGAATCTTGAACATGGGTGGGGACTCTCCGGTTATCGTGAAACTGCGGTCTGGACGGGGGCGACAGGCGCCCCCGCCGAGCGGGCATCAGCCATTGCGGCGCGCGAAATCGTTCATGAAGTCAACCAGCGCGTCGACGCCGGCTTCCGGCATGGCATTGTAGATCGAGGCGCGCATCCCGCCGACCGATCGGTGCCCGGAAAGCGTGGTCAGGCCCGCCTCGGCCGCTTCGGCCAGGAAGGTCTTGTCCAGGGCATCGTCCTTGAGAATAAAGGGAACATTCATCCAGGACCGGCAGTAGGGATCGACCGGATTGTGGTAGAAGTCGTTGCCGTCGATCGCGTCGTAGAGCTTTTTCGCCTTGCGCTCGTTGGTCTCGGCCATCGCCGACAGTCCGCCGCGCTCCTTGAGCCACTTGAAGACCAGCCCGGCCATGTACCAGCCGTAGGTCGGCGGTGTGTTGTACATGGAGCCTGCATCCGCCTGCGTCTTGTAGTCCAGCATGGCCGGGGTCCCCGTCTCGGCACGACCGATCAGGTCGTCGCGCACGATGACGATCGTCAGGCCCGCCGGACCGATGTTCTTCTGCGCCCCCGCGTAGATTACCCCGAAGCGGGACACGTCGACCGGCCGGGAGAGAATGGTGGAGGACATGTCAGCCACCAGCGGCACCTCACCGGTCTGCGGGACATAGGGGAACTCCACACCCGCGATGGTCTCGTTGGGCGTGTAGTGCACGTAGGCCGCTTCCGGGTCGAACTGAAGCTCCTCAGGCTTCGGCAGCGAGGTGTACTTGCCGGGCTTGGTGTCGGCCACCACGTTGACCCCGATGAACCGCTTGCCTTCCTTGATCGCCTTCTCAGACCAGTGGCCGGTATTGAAATAGTCCGCCGAGGCCGCGTCGCCCTTGAGGTTCAGCGCAACCGCCGCGAACTGGGTTGATGCACCCCCCTGAAGGAACAGCACCTTGTAGTTGTCGGGAATCGCCAGCAACTCGCGCAGGTCGGCCTCGGCCTGCTCCGCGATCGAGACAAAGGCCTTGCCCCGGTGGCTCATTTCCATGACCGACATGCCGGTGCCCTGCCAGTCCATCATTTCCTCGCGGGCGCGTTCCAGGACTTCTGCCGGCAGCATGGCGGGGCCGGCACTGAAATTGAATACTCGAGCCATTGTCTCTCCAGTCGGTTTCGTTGCTTTCGATCTCGATTCCCGGCCCCGCCGGGCATGTCCCTGCGCAGGCAGGCAGAGACGGGGAAGCCTCCGGACCCTCACCGGTCCCGGAGGCTGCACAAAAAACTTCAGCCCGGACGCGGGACCAGCCGGTACCGCCCCCTCTTGCCAGGGCATGGACGCCCTGACGCACCATGGCGCAAGCCATGAAGTCGCATGGCACTAGGCATCAGACGATGACGGGGCGCCGGCATCGCTTTCCCCGGCCTCGCCTTGTTCCACCTGGTCCTCGCAGGCCAGGCGGGCAACCCGTTCCAGCTGCACCAGCTGTTCATCCCTGCCCAGCCGAATCAGCATCACGCCCTGCGTGTTTCGGCCCACGGAGGAGACCTGTGCCGCCTCGGTACGCACCAGGGTGCCGGCGTTGGTAATCAGGATGACCTCATCGTCATCGTGCACCAGCGTGGCCCCGACCAGCTGCCCGTTTCGTTCGCTGGTCTGGATGCCGATCACGCCCTGCCCCCCGCGCCCGTAGACCGGGTACTCGTCGATCGGCGTTCGCTTGCCGAAACCGTTTTCAGTCGCGGTCAGCACCTGGCTGCCGGGTTCGGCCACGAGCAGAGAAACCACGCGATGATCGTCGTTCAGGCGGATGCCCCGCACGCCGGCAGCCGTGCGCCCCATGACCCGCACGTCGGACTCGCGGAAGCGAATGGCCTTGCCCGCGTTGGAAAACAACAGGATATCACGGTCGCCATCGGTCAGCGCGGCGCTGACCAGCCGGTCGCCCGCGCGCAGATCGATCGCAATGATACCGCCCTGCCGCGGCCGCGAGAAATCAACCAGGGCGGTTTTCTTGACCACCCCTTGCTGGGTGGCGAAAAACACGAAGTGGTCCTCCACGAACTCCCGCACCGGAAGCATCGCATTGACCCGTTCCCCCTCGGCCAGCGGGATGACATTGACGATCGGCCGCCCGCGCGCGCCACGCGCACCCTGCGGCAGCTGGTAGACCTTCTTCCAGTACACCCGGCCCAGGCTGGTGAACATCAGCACCCAGGCATGCGTGCTGGCAACCAGCAGCTGTTCGATGACGTCCTCGTCCTTCATGCGCGTGGAAGACTTTCCACGCCCGCCGCGCCGCTGGGTGACGTACTCGGAAAGCGACTGGGTCTTGACGTACCCTTCCCGCGAAAGCGTCACCACCCGATCCTCCTCGGCGATCAGGTCCTCGATGTCGAGATCCTCGTAGTTGACCGAAATCTCGGTACGACGAGCGTCCCCGTATTCTTCGCGCACTTCGACCAGCTCGTCGCGGATCACCTGCATCAGCCGATCGGGATTGCGCAGGATCTCCAGAAGATTGTCGATCCGTTCCAGCAAGTCCCGGTATTCACCGACGATCTTGTCCTGTTCGAGCCCGGTCAGGCGGTTCAGGCGCATCTCGAGGATGGCTGTGGCCTGCTCCGGCGAGAGCCGGTACTGGCCGTCCTCGGCCAACCCGTAGTCGCGCCCGAGGCCCTCCGGCCGGGAGGCGTCCGCACCGGCACGAGCGAGCATGTCGCGCACCAGGCCGGAATCCCAGCGACGAGCCAGCAGAGCCTCGCGCGCCTCGGCGGGCGACGGCGCCGCCTTGATCAGCGCGATCATCTGGTCGATGTTCGCCAGCGCGACGGCCAGCCCCTCGAGCACATGCGCCCGCTCCCGCGCCTTGCGCAGGTTGAACACCGTGCGCCGGGTGACCACCTCCCGCCGATGCCGAATGAAGGCTTCGAGCACCTCGCGCAGTGTCAGGGTGCGCGGCTGGCCGTCGACCAGCGCGACCATGTTGATGCCGAACACGCTCTGCATCGCAGTCTGCTGATAGAGATTGTTCAGCATCACGTCCGGCATCTCGCCCTTCTTGAGCTCGACGACGATCCGCATGCCCTCCTTGTCCGACTCGTCGCGCAGCTCGGTGATGCCTTCCAGGCGCTTTTCCTTGACCAGTTCGGCAATCCGTTCGATCAGCCGGGCCTTGTTCACCTGATAGGGCAGCTCGGTGACGATGATCGATGTCTTGCCACTGCGCTCGTCATCCTCGAAGTGCGCCCGGGCACGCATGATGGCACGCCCCCGGCCGGTCAGGTAGGCATCACGGATACCCGCCGTGCCGTTGATAATGCCCGCGGTCGGGAAATCCGGCCCCGGCACCTTCTCCAGCAGCGCCTCGGTTTCCACCTGGGGTTCGTCGATCAAGAGCAGGCAGGCGTCAATCAGTTCGGAAAGATTGTGCGGCGGGATATTGGTCGCCATGCCCACCGCGATGCCGGATGAGCCGTTGACCAGAAGATTGGGGAACCGGGCCGGAAAGACCGAGGGCTCGCTCTCGGAGCCGTCGTAGTTGTCGACGAAATCGACCGTTTCCCGGTCGATGTCCGCCAGCAGCTCGTGCGCGATCCTGGCCATGCGCACTTCGGTATATCGCATGGCGGCCGGCGCGTCGCCGTCCACCGAGCCGAAGTTGCCCTGCCCGTCGATCAGCATGTAACGCATCGAAAAGGGCTGGGCCATGCGCACCAGCGCATCGTAGACGGCCGAATCGCCGTGCGGGTGATACTTACCGATCACGTCACCGACCACGCGGGCCGATTTCTTGTATGGCTTGTTCCAGTCGTTGCCGAGCTCGCTCTGGGCGTAGAGCACCCGACGATGCACCGGCTTGAGGCCGTCGCGCACGTCAGGCAGCGCCCTGCCGACGATCACGCTCATCGCGTAATCGAGATAGGACTGGCGCATCTCGTCCTCGAGATTCACCGGGAACACTTCGCGGGCAAACTCAGCCATCAATTACCTGTCAACTGGAAAACCGATCGTTTCGGAACACCCCGGCGCGCGCAGAGCACCCAGTGCGCGGGACGCGCCCCACCGCGGACAAGCGCGAAAGTATACCAGCAATTCACCGGAATGACGCGCGGGAAGCTGCCGGGACGGCGCTACGGACGCCAGACGCTCAACCGCCCGCTGTCGGGGCGCTCGACCACCCCGCGCTCGGTCACGATGGCATCAATCAGGCCGGCGGGCGTCACGTCGAAGGACGGATTCCATGCAGCGGCCCCGCTTGGGGCCACCGGGTGCCCACCGCACTCAAGCACCTCCCGCTCGGGCCGGGTCTCGATGGGGATGGCGGTCCCGTCGGCAATCTCGAAGTCCAGCGTTGACGTCGGCGCCACCACCATGAACCGAACCCCGTGGTAGCGGGCCAGAACCGCCAGCCCGTAAGTACCGATCTTGTTCGCGGTGTCACCGTTGGCCGCGATCCGGTCGGCACCAACGACAACCCACCCCACGCGCCCCTCGGCCATCAGGCTTGCCGCCGCGCCCTCGCAGATCAGGGTCGCGGGGATCGACTCGCGCATCAGCTCCCACATCGTCAGGCGCGCCCCCTGCAGCCAGGGGCGGGTCTCGTCAGCGTAAACCTTGTCAATGCGTCCCTGCGCCCAGGCAGTCCGAATCACCCCCAGGGCCGTTCCGTGGCCACCCGTGGCGAGTGCGCCGGTATTGCAATGGGTCAGCACCCCGCGGCCCGGCTCGATCAGCGCCGCGCCATACGCACCCATCGCCTCATTCGCCGCGAGATCCTCTTCGTGGATCGTGCGTGCCGCAGCCGCCAGCGCAGCCGCATCCGCCCCCCCGTCCAGAGCTGACTGCATCCGATCCAGTGCCCAGAACAGATTCACCGCCGTGGGCCTTGAGTTGCGCAGGCACTCGAAAGCCGGTGCCAGCGCCTCCGGGGACGCCCGCACACCCGCCTGCTCGAACCGGCGCGCCTCAAGGGCAATGCCGTAAGCCGCGGCAATTCCAATGGCCGGCGCACCGCGGACGACCATTTCCCCGATCGCCTCGGCCACGTCCGTTGCGCTGGAACAACAGACCTCGACCACCGCTGCGGGCAACGCTCGCTGGTCCAGCAGGATCAGACAATCACCCTTGAAAATCAATGAATTGACCATTAAGAAACCTTCTTGAGCAGGCCGGGACGGCCCGCTGGCAACCTCGGGAGACGTCCGACGTCGCCAGAATCGACGCCGGAAAATCATGTCATTCTCGGCAGGCGTCCGGGCCTTTTGTACAAGCCGGGCGACGGCGGCTATTATAAGGGGGAAGCAGCCATCGTCGACTGCGGTGCGCGGTGCGCATGCTGTCGGGACTCGCGCAGCGCCAGACACCTCGGCCGCATGGTGTATGGTTCGTGGCAGACGACTGGCTTGTTCCAGGACAATCGTCCGGGACCCGGGTCCCGGACACGGAATTTCCATAGCATCAAGGGGAGACCCATGAAGAAAATCGCAACCGCCACTGCAACAGCCGTGGTCGCAGTCATGATGTTCGGCGCGCAGGCTCAGGCCGGCGGCCACAACTACGCCGACAGCCCGTACGTCTACGACAGCAAGAAGCAGGTCGTGCGTGACGGGGTCAAGCGCTGCCTGCTCAACGGCCACATCAAGCTGACCGCGGACAATGCCACCGAGGAGTGCAACCCGGAGCTGATCAAGCGTGTCGAGGCACCGACCCCGCCGCCCGCACCCGCACCGAAGCCGGAAATCAAGACCGTCACCCTGAGTGCGGACACCTACTTCGATTTTGACAAGTACAACCTGAAGCCGGCAGGAAAGGCCGCGCTGGACGAGCTGGTCAAGGAAATGGGTGACCTGAGCGAAATCGCCAAGATCACCGTGGTTGGTCATACCGACAGCATCGGTACCGCAGAATACAACCAGGGTCTGTCCGAGCGTCGTGCCAACACCGTTCGTGACTACATGATCGAAAAAGGCGTCCCGGCCGGCAAGATCGAGGCCTATGGCAAGGGCGAAGCCGACCCGGTCGCGGACAACAGCACCCGCGAAGGCCGCGCCCAGAACCGTCGCGTCGACGTCACCACCGAAGGCAAGATCCGCAAGTGATCCGCCGCGGCTGACGTAATTGCCGCCCGGTGACCGGGGGCATGCCGGACCTGTCCGCGGGGCGGGTCCGGTGTCAGCAAGGTCACAAGACAGCCAGAGGGCGCCGCCAAAAGCGGCGCCTTCGTTTTTTCTTGCTTCAGGCACCTGCCTGTGAACCCTGGGAGAGCACATAAATATGGAAAACGGCACATTCTGGGAACTGGTCATCCTGCCCTGGGCATTGCGCATCCTGATCGCAGCCGCCATCGCGGTGGCCGGCTTCTACCTCGTCCGAATCGCCACCCGTCTGCTTGACCGCATCCTCGGACGCATGAATCTGGACGCGATGCTCCGAAAGTTCGCAATCTCGATCAGCAAGGCCCTAATGCTTCTGCTGCTCGCCATCGCGGTTCTGTCGCAACTGGGAATCGACACCACCTCGCTGGTCGCCCTGATCGGTGCCGCCGGCATCGCCATCGGTCTGGCCCTGAAGGAGTCGCTGGGCAACTTTGCCAGCGGCGTGATGATCCTGGTATTTCGACCGTTTTCCGTCGGCCACTTCATCGAAGGCGGTGGCGCCATGGGGACGGTCGATGAAATCGGGATTTTCCACAGCCGACTGATCTCGCCGGACGGAAGGGAGATCATCCTGCCCAACGGCATGCTCTACAACGGAACGATCACCAATTTCAGCACACAACCGACACGGCGCGTGGAAGTGACGGTCGGCATCGACTACACCGACAACATCGGGGAAGCCAAGCGTGTCATCGAGCAAGTGATCGGGGATGACGCGCGCGTCCTCGCAGACCCGGCGCCGGTGGTCATCGTTGGCAGCCTGGCCGACTCAAGCATCAATCTGATCGCCCGCGTCTGGGTGGACCGGGACGACGTCATGTCCATGCAGTCGGACCTCCAGGAACGAATCAAGAACGCCTTCGACGAGTCCGGCATTACCATCCCTTTCCCGCAGATGGTGATGCATCAGACTCCCGCCGAGGCCGGGGAACGTCCGGCGGCCTGAGGCCTTGGGGGGCTGCGATAGGCGACAGGGCCTGTCGCGGCTTGCCCACGGCGGCGGCTGCAGGCACGGGCTTCGAGCGCAGACAGGGCACCCGGGCAATCCGGGTGCCAGAGGCGATGACGAGACGGGGAGCCTGGCTTGCGCCTCTCCGACTCAACGGCGCCCGCCCAGACCGAGCCGTTCGGCAAGCTGCTCGGCAATCGCGTGGAGCTTCTGCCGGGGAACCGGCTGTTCACCGGCACCCATTTCGATCCCGAACAATCTCAACCCCTTCGGCAACTGGCCCAGGGCTCGACCCAGCGCCAGTGTTTCGGCCAGCCCCACCCCATGAGATGAGGTGAATGACTCTAGGGCGCCTGCGCGCCCCGGATCAATCTCAACCAGGGTGTAGGGGGCGGCACCGGAGCGCATGGCATCGACCACCACAACGCGCGCCGCTCCGGCGAGCTTTTCCAGCAACCCCGGACCGGGGCGATCCAGCACCAGGAATTCCAGTTCCGCGCGGGCACCAAAACGATCCGCCAGGCACCGCACCACGTCCCAGCCCAGTCGATCATCTCCAAAGGGCGACCCCACGCCGATCACGCGCCAGGCAACTGGAGCGAGGTCGGAACGCGCTTCGGAAAAGTCCGGGAAAACAGGCAGAGGCTCGGCCATCTCAAGTCTCCGCAGGCCCCGGCGGCAGGCAGGGTTCAGGTGCGGATACAATCACCGGCAGACACCCGAGTACGAGGGACGTTCAGGAACGCTCGACACGCAGATCGAGAAAATGCGTCGCGCAGGAAATGCAGGGGTCGTAGTTGCGGATCACCATCTCGCAATGCAGGCGCAGGGTTTCGTCGTCCTTGTCCAGGCCAACGGCCATCAGCGAGCGGTGCAGGTCTTCCTCGATACGCGCCTGGTTCTGGCTCGTTGGCGGCACGATGCGCGCAAAGCGGATCAGCCCTTCGGCAGACACATCGTAGCGGTGCCAGAGAATCCCGCGCGGGGCCTCGGTTGCCCCGTAGCCTGTGCCGGCACGCGGTGTGACCTGAACGTACGGCATATCCGGCTCCTCGTAGTCCTCGAGCAGGCGAATCGCCTCGACAAGCGCGACATGAAGCTCCACGGCCCGTGCCAGAATGCTGTGGAACATGTTGCTGCCGGGAAAGCGCACCCCCGTCTCGTCCAGCAGGGCGCGGGTGCTGGCAGGCAGCCGATCGAGATTGAGATTCAGTCGCGCCAGTGGACCGACGAGGTAGGGCTTTCCATCCAGGTACGAAAACAGTGCGGTCGAATGCGCCTCGTGCGTTTCCCGAAAGTGCGTTTCGTAGTCGTCCACCGCGATGTCGAGACCGGCGTCCGAGACGATCCGGCCGGCATACATGGGGTACTCCTCGGGGTGCCGGAGGGCGACGGAAGTGAAGGTCTGCGGATCATCCGGCAGGGAGAGCGAACCGAGCCAGCGCACCAGCGCCTCGGCCTCGGGCAACTCCGCCTTCAGGGCCGCCACGGTCTCGCGGACCTGGGCCGGGGTCGGCGCATGATGGAAGCCCCCGACCCGGGCGCCGACCGGATGCACGGAACGGCCACCAAACAGGCTGATCAGCCGGTTGCCAATCCCTTGCAGACGCAGCCCGCGCTGGACTTCTTCCGGGTATTTTTCGGCCATCGCAATCGCGCTCTCGAAGCCGAGAAAGTCAGGCGCCGCCAGCAGGTGGATATGCAGGCTGTGGCTCTGGAGCCATTCGCCGCAGTAGAACACCCGCCGCATGCGGGTCACCCACGGCGACACCTCGACCCCGTAGGCCTGCTCGATGGCCTGCACGGCGCTCATCTGGTAGGCGATCGGGCAGATGCCGCAAATGCGCGCCACGATGTCTGCCACTTCATCATGGTGCCGGTTTTCGAGAAACTTCTCGAAGTAACGCGGCGGCTCGAAGATCGACAGGCGCAAATCCTCGATGCGCCCGTCGCTGACTTTCAACGTGAGGGAGCCCTCGCCCTCCACCCTTGTAAGTGCGGGCACATGCACGTCGATCCGGCGATTGGCATCGGCTGAAACGTTCATCTCGAAGCTTCCTGTATCAGGTCCGGCCCCGGCCTGTTCCGGGGGCGGTTCTTTTTGTGTTCCGCAAAGCGTCTTCCAGAGTCAGACCCGGCGACCCGGCGTCGCATCGTACAGCCCTTGCGGACGGGCGCGCCCACCCTCCTCGCGAAAACCCGGCGCCTGGCTGTGCACCAGGTGGAAACGGCGCGCCACGTCATCCGAAAGCAGGCCCAGCCCCTCGAAGCGCCGCGCCAGAGCCGCGGTATTGAGGTTTTCCGCCGGGCCGTAGCAACCGAAGCAATCCCGCCCGAAGGTCGGGCACAGTGCGCCGCAGCCCGTGCGCGTGACCGGCCCCATGCAGGGCACGTCCCGCGTGACCATCACGCAGACCTGATTCTGGCGCTTGCACTCCATGCAGACCTTGTCCGCCTCCGCGACCGGCGGCACGCCGAACAGCAGATCCCGCACCGCGGCCACCAGTTGCCTGCTGTTGATCGGGCACCCCCAGAGCTCCAGGTCCACCCGGACATGCGCGGCAATCGGATCGGCATGGGCCAGCGATTCGATGAACTGCGGCTGCGCGTAAATCGCAGGCGTCCAGTCCGGTTCGCTGTCGTTGATGTTGCGAAGCGCTTGCAACCCGCCGGAAGTGGCACAGGCTCCGATCGTCACCAGAAACTGGCTGTTTTCGCGCACCCGCTGGATGCGTTCCCGTTCGTCCGGGGTGGAAATGCTGCCTTCCACGAAGGCAATGTCGACCTCGGCGTCCGGATCCGAGGGACCGGCCTCGAGAAAATGGACGATATCGACCAGCCCGGCCAACTCCAGCAGTGGTGGCCCCATGTTCAGAAAGGCAAGCTGACACCCGTCGCAGGAAGAAAACTTGTGTACGGCAACCTTGGGCTTGGCCATGATCAGATCCCCTTTTCACCCAGCAGGTGACGAATGCGCGGATAATTGAACACCGGACCATCCTTGCAGACGAACTCCGGTCCATACTGACAATGTCCACAATGGGCCACGCCACACTTCATGTTGCGTTCCATGCTCAGGTACAGGCTCTCGGGCGGAAAGCCGCGCACGACCAGATCCTCGGCCGACGCCCGCATCATCGGCTCGGGACCACACATCATGACGATCGAATCCTCAGGATGCAGCTGGGCCTTGTCGAACAGGCTGGTCACCAGCCCCACGTCCCAGGCCCAGTGCGGTCCACCCTCGTCGGCCGCCAGAAACACCTCGGTATCCGGCTGCGCGCGCCACTGGTCGTACTGGTCGCGCCAGATCAGATCGTTGCCGTGCTTGACGCCCTGCAGGATGGTCAGGCGCCCGTAACGAGCCCGGCGACGAAGCACGTGCCGAATGGCCGACACCGCCGGGGCGCAACCCAGGCCACCGGTCAGGATGACCACGTGACGCCCCTCGGCCTGCTCCAGCGGCCAACCGACGCCGAACGGCCCGCGGATGCCCAGGCGATCGCCCGGCTCGAGCCGGGCGATCGCGTTGGTCACCCGGCCTACCGCCCGGATGGTGTGATCGAGCATGTGGGCGTCCTCGACATCCGAGACGATCGATATCGCGACCTCGCCCACCCCGTGCAGGTACACCATGTTGAACTGCCCCGGGGAAAAGCCGTAGGCGGCATGCTGCTCAGGGTCTGTCAGGCGCAGGCGCAGCGTGAAGATGTCACGCGCCTCCTGGGTGCGCTCGACAATCTCGGCCTCCATCGGCACCATCTGTCCCATGCTCATGACCGACCCTCCCCGTCCGTCGAACCGTTGCAGATTCCGTACACTTCCTCGGTCAGGTCGATGCCCACCGGACACCAGCTGATGCAGCGCCCGCAGCCCGTGCAGCCACTGCGCCCGTACTGGGCGACCCAGCCACCGAGCTTGTGGGTCAACCACTGGCGATAGCGGAACTTGGTTTCGGAGCGAATCACGATGCCGTGCAGGTAACTGTGCCCCGAGGTAAAGCACGAATCCCAGATGCGGACATGCTCGGAACCGCTCCCGTCCAGTGACGGAACGTCCTGCTCGGTATTGCAAAAACAGGTCGGACAGACCGCGGTGCAGTTGCCGCAGGACAGGCAGCGATCCGCCACCTCGTCCCAGCGCGGGTGATGAAGGCGCTCGAACAGCATCTTCGGCAGATCCCCCTCGGGCAACCTGCGTTCCTGGACCTCCACGGCAATCCTGGTTTGTCGCCGGGCCTCCTCATCGCGCTGGGACGACCCTGCATCAAGCGGCAACGCCTCGACCACCTGCCGACCACGCTCGCTGCCCGACTCCACCAGAAAGCCATCCTCCAGCTCATGCATGGCGATATCGAAACCCTGCGTCGCCTGCGGGCCATCTCCGGTCGAGGCGCAGAAACAGGTCTGCGCCGGATGACTGCAGTGCACCGCCACCAGCAGCAGGGATGCACGGCGACGACTGAAGGCCTCGTCGACGATCCCCGAACCGAAATGCGCCTCCTGAAGCCTCAGGGCCGCCAGGTCGCAGGCGCGTACGCCAATGACCGCGGTGGGCCGTGCATCGACCGGCGTGCCCGAGAACGACAGGGTGCCCTGCTCGTCCCGGCGACTCGCCCAGAGTGTCTCGCGGGGGTGAAAGGTCAGCGGTTTGAGGGCCTGGGGTCCGTTGGCCCAGGCGAACTGGCGGTCGTCATCGACCCGGGCCATTCGATAACTGCCCGGTGCCTGGGCCTGGCGCCAGCCGGCAGGCAGGTCATCCGCGCCCTCAAGCGGTTCGTAGACGATTGCCCCGTCACGCACTCTGGGTCCGACACAGTCGTATCCCTGCGCCCGGAGCGCGTCGAACAGCGCTTCCAGCTTTTGTCGTGGCAGGAAGGATGTATGCATGGTGACGCCTTCTCGTGTAGATTTCCCGAACCAGTGCCAGCGTCGCCTGACCGCGCCCCGGCACGCGGGTTGCGTCGCCATCCGCGTCGACGCTTTACCCTTGCGTTCCTGATGATACTAACAACCCCGTGACAGTTTTGCTGAAGTCGCGGAAGATTGTGCGCCGCCGCTGTTGCATCGCGGCCACCGCATGGCTTTATCCAAAAAGTTCCTGAACGCACGCAGACCGAGCCCCAAGACCACAGGAAAAACACCAATGACCATCGTCGCCAACGCACCGAGCTGGCAAACGGCCCACGAACGTTTCGAAAGCCTGAAGAACCACTCATACGAACGCCATGGAGAAGGATGGTCTGAATATCGGCACGTCTCTGCCACCAGCAAGCCGGGGCATATCCGTGTGGTCCACATTGCCGAGGCAAGCCGCCACGGTCGCGCGGTGAACAAGCCGCACCGCCCGCTTGAGGCCAAGCTGGAGTTTTGCGAGCGTGACGAGGGGCTTTCCCTGGCCCTGACGCACGGATACGCGGATGAACAGCCCCGGGAGAGTGAACGGATACTCAAGACCGTTGACGAGGAAAAGTTCATTGACCTGCTGACCCAGGCCCTCAAACGCAAGTTACCGCTGGCCAAGCTGCTCCACGTGATAGAAAAACTGCAGTGACCGCCACCCGGCGCGCCCTCGGCGCATCAGCCGCACGGCGCCCGATCGGACCTGTTCGCCGGATCCGTTCGCTTTTCACGCCAGCACGAACCAAACCACCCGGACAGCACTCCAAGCCACTGGCTTTCAGAATTGGCGCACCATCGCCACGCAACCGCCGCCCAGGGCAGCCCCGTGCACCGGGCGACTCAGGGAGAACGACAACCATGAAAAGACGCCTTCAGGCTTCATTAACGGTCCTGGCGCTCACTGCACTGGCGCAGCCGGTGGCCGCAATCGATCCCGACCCGCGCGAGCCGATCTACCTTGAGCCCGAACAGGCCGAGTACGTCCGTGGCGTGATGCGCCTGTTCCTCGAATCGCTGCAGGGCATGCAACTGGGCATCGCCGAGGAGGACTGGGAAGCAGTGGCCCGACATGCCCGGGCAGCCGGCAGCGCGGCGGCCAACGACGATCCGCCGCCCGGGATGGGCGCGGCGTTTTCCGACCAGTGGCGAACCTGGGGACCGGCCACGCACGGGGGATTCGACGAAATCGCCCTGGAAGCCGAAACACTGCCGGACAGCGCCGCGCTCATTCGCCGGACCGGCGAGGTCATGAAAAATTGCGTGGCCTGTCACGCGGTGCACCGCATCGAGGTGATCGATCCGCTCGATCGGCTCGACATGATGGAATAAGGCAGCTTACCCGGCAGGGGGCGGCAAAGGTTCCTCCGGGTCGGCAAAGACGGGCAGGCGCGCAGAGAGCGCCAACCCGGATTCGGCCGGGTATCCGACATGCACCAGGTACAAGCCGTCGGCCGGAGCCGTGATCCCGGCCGCATCCCGGTCACGGGCGGCAAGCACCTCGCCCATCCAGGCCGGGTCCCGCTCGCGCTGTCCCACCTCCAGCAGACTACCGACGATATTGCGCACCATGTGATGCAAAAAGGCGTTTGCCCGGACGTCCACGAACAGGTAGTCACCGCGCCGCCGAACCGCGACCGCCTCCAGCGTGCGCCAGGGAGAATGCGCCTGGCAGTCCCGGCCCCGAAAGCTCGTAAAGTCGTGCCGACCGAGCAGGTGTCGCGCCCCGGCATCCATAAGATCGGCATCCAGGTCGGGATACCACCAGGTCACCCGGCCGAACTGGAGCGCCGGGCGGGTCAGCCGGTTGAGGATCACGTACCGGTACTGCCGGCGAACTGCCGAGAACCGCGCGTGAAAATGCTCGTCCACTTCCCGCGCCCACAGCACCGTGATGTCGTCCGGCAGGTTCTGCACCGTGCCAAGCTGCCAGCCACGCAGGCTGCGCTGAGCCGGGGTGTCGAAATGCACTACCTGTTGGGTGGCATGGACGCCGCGATCGGTCCGCCCGGCGCAGACCGTTTCCACCGGGTGATCGGCCACCCGGGACAGCGCGGCCTCCAGGCGCGCCTGCACGCTGTCGACCTCCCGCTGGCTCTGCCAGCCGTGGTAGCGACGGCCGTCATACTCGATCCCGAGGACAATCCGCGGCACGATGTCAGTCCTCGTCCGGCCGGCCGACCGGGTTTTCCAGCACGCCGATTCCGTCGATCTCGATGACGACGCGGTCCCCCGGCGCCAGGAATGCGGGCGGCTTGAGTCCCAGGCCGACCCCGGCCGGCGTGCCGGTGGCGATCACGTCCCCCGGCTGCAGGGTCATCCCCGCCGAGAGCACCTCGATCAGCGTGGGCACATCGAAGATCATCTGCCCGATTGAGGCCTGCTGGCGCAGGGCGCCGTTGACATGACAGCGTATTGTCCAAGCCGACGGATCGGGATTCTCCGGGCGCACGATTACCGGACCCATGGGGCAGAATCCATCGAGCGACTTGCCGAGAAACCACTGGCTGTGTCGCTTTTGCAGATCCCGCGCCGAGACATCGTTGACGATGGTGTACCCGAATACATGCTCCAGCGCCCGGGCGCGCGATATACCCCGGCCACCACGACCAATGATCACCGCCAGCTCGGCCTCGTAGTCCACCTGGGTGGTCACCTGCGGATGCAGGGGGATTTCCTCCCCGGGGCCGATCACGGTCCCGGTGGCCTTGGTGAAGAAAATCGGCGCCGGGGGCGCGGCTTCCCCGCGATGGGCGCTGCTGTCATAGCCCGAACCGGCAAACTCCGTGACATGAGCAAGGTAGTTCTTTCCCACGCAGAAAATATTGCGTCGGGGCCGGTCCACCGGCGCGCACAGACGCATCTCCGCCAGCGGCCGGCCCGCCCCCCGGGGAGCCAGTCCCGGCGCACCGGGAAGGGAAAGTGCCGTGATCCAGTCCACCATGTCGCCCGAAAAGCCCGGGACCAGATCCGCCGCCGGCCAGTAGCGCCCCGCCGCCCGATCCACGCCCGCCACCAGCCGCCGGCCGGCGGCATCCGCCAGAGTCGCCCAATCCATCATCTTGAAATCTTCGCGCACTTGATAAACTGCCTTGCCTGCTGTGCCCGCTCCCGTCGGGCAAGGAATTCTGCCATGAACCTTCGAGAAATCCTCGCCGACCCGAGCGGCGGCCTGGTCTATCACTGGCGCGCCCTGCGCTACCGAAACACGCTCTGGACAGTCTTTCGGGCCCATGTCGAGCGCTGGATTTCCGGCTGGCATCCCGAACGCGAACACCTGCTGATCGTTGGTCCGAGCGCCGGCCATACACTCCCCGAAGGCCTGAGCACCCGCTTCGCGAGCACCACAGTCATGGAGCCGGACCCGCTGGCGCGCTGGTTACTGCGCCGCAGTCCCGAGGGCCAACGCATGCACTTCGCCGATCCGGTTGAACTGCAACACCCCGAGGGCGTCCGCACGCTGGCCCGGACCTACCCGGAACACGCCATCCTGTTCAGCAACGTGCTCGGTCAGCTGATCGCCCCAGCCCCATGGACCTGGTCCCAGATCCTGGCGGAGACCCTCTCGGGGCACCACTGGGCCAGCTTTCATGATGTCTTCAGCAGCGTCGACGCGCCCAACGCGCGGAGCATGCGGGATCGGGATGTGGGTATCGCCTTCGACACCCGACCGGACAAGAACAGGCTGCTCGCCCGGTTCTGGGCCGGCCCCCGGGTGACCGTCACCGATCATGAAACCTTCGGCCTCGGTGATACCGACGCCCCGCACGAATACGCCCTCTGGAGCCTGACGCCCCGACACTGGCAACTGATCGAATGGACCGCTCATGCCCCCGCGGAGCACCCGTGAAGCCCCTGCCAGACACATGCCGAATGGACGCGACCACCCTGGATCGCCCGTCCGTGACCGACGGCCGCGCCGGCTCAAGCCCCCAGGCGTCCGGCCACCACGGCTGTCGCGAGGTAGTGTTCATGATCCACGGACTCTGGATGGGCCGATGGATCATGGCGCCCCTGGCCACCCGGCTGCGGCGGGCCGGCATGGAAACCCGACTGTTCGGCTATCACACTGTCACCCGGTCAAGCGACCGGCTCGTCGATGAGCTCGGCGCCGCGCTTGCCGAAATCGACGCGGACGTGATTCACATCGTCGCCCACAGCCTGGGCGGCCTGCTGGTCGGCGCCCACCTGCTTGGTCCGGCTCCCGACCCCCGCATCGACCGCATCGTCACCATCGGCACCCCCCACCACGGCAGTGCCCTGGCACGCGCCTTCACGCGACATCGCCTCGGCCGCGTGCTGGTCGGCGCCAACAGCGCGCTACTCAGGACCGGCCTGCCCGGCTGGCCGCGCGATCGTCCCACCCTCAACATTGCCGGAACGCGCCGAATCGGGCTCGATTTAATCTTCCGCACCCTGCCCCACCCCAACGACGGCATTGTTTCGACCCGCGAAACCCGGCTGCCGCCGCCAGCGCGCAATGTCCGGTTTCACCTGAATCACTCCGGACTGCTCTTTTCCCGCCAGGTCGCCCGCTGCGTGATCGACTTCTTGCATCCAACCCGCGCACTCCAGGCCCCGAAACCGATAGCCTGACTCCCCCCCCCCGCAGGCCGCATCGGGCAAGATCCCCGCCCCGGCAACCCCGGCCCATCAACGCCGGATGCGGCTTCGCCTTATCCGGCCTACACCATCCCCACCACCAGTGTCCCGCCGGATTCCGGGATTCACCGC
>JBKHDT010000017.1:0-40473 GCA_046541195.1 Halothiobacillaceae bacterium
AAAGCGGCAACAGGTCCAGCTCCTCCTCGGAGAGGTCCGGCAGGTCCAGAGCAAGCTGCTCGTAGACCAGGCCGTTGGTGCTGCCATCGAACCAGGTGGTCGGCGCCGGCGCTTGATCCTGGCAAGCCGGCTCGGGAATCTCGACGGTGTCGGGGATGTCCTCCCGAGTCACCGTCGGCAGAATCTCGATATCCCCCAGCTCCGCCTGACGTGCGAGCAGCTTGCGGGCGCGCTCGACGATCCGCTGTTTCTGCTCGTCGTCCAGGCCCGCCTTCATCCGCTCCAGGCGTTCCTTCTCTCTCGCCGCCTTTCGCCCGGACAGCGCGCGATCCGGCTTGAGCGTCAGTCGGACCCGGTGCGGATTGTCCAGGAGCATCTCTCTTGCAAGGCGCTTGATGAACCCCGGATCCGCGGCCTGCTCCCGCAGCCGGGCAAGCGCCGGCTCCAGATCCAGCAACGCGATCGGATCCCCATCGTGGATGGCCGCCGGCAACGCCTGGATGATCAGCTGCAACCCGTAGGGATAGCGATCGCCGGTGATTTCCCGCTGCGACAGTTCGATCTGGTGCAGCACGCTGTCGACCACCTCAGGCGCAACCCCCTCCTCGGCGACCTTGCCGATGACCTCCAGCACCAGCTGCTCGACGGCCTCGGCGTGCTCAGGCTCGGAACCCTCGACACCCGCGGCAAACAGCAGTTCGTGCTGATCATCCTCCAGGCCGCACATCGGGGACGGCGCACTGCCCAGGTCGGTGGTTTCCAGCGCGTGCAGCAACGGCGAGGAACTGTTTTCAAGCAGCACGCCGGTCAGCAGCTGCGCCGCCAGGGCCTCGTCCAGATCGGTACTGCGACCCAGCAGCCAGCCCAGCACCACGTGCGTCTTGGCCGCGGTTTCGTCCTCGTCCAGCGCGTAGGTTTCCTCTACCACCACCGGCGCGTCGTAGCGCCGCTCGTCCGGCACCGCGCTGTCCGGGTCGATCCGGTCGAACCGGGCCAGCGCCTTGTCCTCGAACTGTGCCTGCAACTCGTGTGCGGGGATGTCTCCGAAGGTCATGAACACCGCGTTGGACGGATGGTAGAAGCGCTTGTAGAACGCAACCAGCTGCTCGTAGGTCAGATCCGGAATGGCCTCCGGGTCGCCCCCGGAGTTGTAGTGATAGGTCGTGGTCGGGAACAGGTGCTCGCTCAATGCCTGCCAGAGCACGGACACCGGGCTGCTCATCGCGCCCTTCATCTCGTTGAAGACCACCCCCTTGAAGACCAGCGGAGACTCGGGATCGTCGATCTGCTCGAATTCCACCCGGTGACCTTCCTGGCAGAAGTCCAGCTCGTCCAGCCGGGAAAAGAACACCGCGTCCAGGTACACGTCAAGCAGATTGAAGAAATCCTTGCGGTTCTGGCTGGCAAAGGGATAGGCGGTCCAGTCCGAGGACGTGAAGGCGTTCATGAAGGTATTCAGCGAGCGCCGGATCATCATGAAGAACGGATCACGCACTGGAAAGCGCTCCGAGCCGCAAAGCACCGTGTGCTCCAGAATATGCGCCACGCCGGTCGAGTCCATGGGCACCGTGCGCAGCCCGACCAGGAACACGTTGTTCTTCTGGTCGCTGGCCATGTGGTAGTGCCGGGCGCCGGTCTTGCGGTGGCGGTACTCCTCCACCGTGACCTGGATGGCGTCGATCGGCTGGCGGCGGATGAATTCAAACGCTGGATGGTGCTTGGGATCGGTCATGTGGCCTTGTACTCGGTTCTGGAAAATCGGTTATCGGTTGACTTGGCTTCGGTTGATTCGGTGCGCGGCGACCCGTGGTCCATGAATACCCGCCCGGGCGTTTCGGACCCGCAACGCCCCGAAGCGGGCGAGGAGACCGCGCGCGAACGCTTCAGGCGCGATCAACTGCGTGGTGGTCCGATCCGGTTGCGCAGGGCATCCCGAACCATGTTCCCTGGCTCCCGGCGCATTGATCCAAGCGGCTTTCAGGGCCACCCGAGGCATTTGGCTGCCGCAAAACGGGCATTCGCTGACCCGGGGTCGTGCCCCGCGCCATTCGGGGCAGCCGGCAGGCATGCCATGACGGCAGGCCAGGCCGGGGGCGCGCTTCACGTGCTCACCGGGCACACATCCTGGTCGAATATCGACCGCGCACGCTTGAGGAGGTTTCGTCCTTCCTCGGTCTGCGCCCATTCCCGCCGCGCAATGCCGATGATCTCGCGCACCCAGGCAGGCAGATCCTCGTTGAGCCGGTAGATGATCCAGGTTCCCTTGCGCGTGTCGATCACGAGCGCGCGCTCGCGCAACAGCGAAAGATGACGGGAAATGGTCGATTGCGGCAGTTCGAGCAATGCCTGGACGTGACAGACACAAAGTGCCGGCGCCTCGTCGAGCAGCATCAGCGTCCGCAGGCGCGTACGATCGGAAAGGGTCTGAAAAATCGTCTCGGGTTTCATTGGGACTGCTGCTGTCAATTCTGGGGGGCACCCGAGGTGCCCCGGATGGACCCGGACAGCCGGGACCGGCACACCGGGTCGACCGGTCGTACCGGGCCGCGCCTGCGCCATTCTGCCAGAAAGCGGCCGAATGACATGCAATCGACGTCCATGCCCGCCAAAAGGCCGGTAGTGACGATCACGCGGGCCGGTCCCTGCCGCGACAACCCCGCCGGGGCAATCGCGCGGGACCGCGCCGATCTTAGTCCACAGAACCTGTGGAAAACTCTGGGGGCAACTTTGGGAAAGGCCTATTGACCACGCATGACCCCAAGGGTTCACGCGATTTGGCGATTTTTTCGCCAGTCCGCTGGAATTCAATAAAAACAATAGCTTACAAAAACCTGCCCTCGGTTTTCCCGGGGCAGGCCACAGATCAAGGAGTTAGCGAACACGATGTGGAAAACTTGGCTGTCAAGGCTTGACAGCCGCACCGATTCGGATTCCGGACCGCTCAGTCCTTCTTCCCGATCAATTCGATGGGATAACCGTCCGGATCCTCGACAAACGCGATGATCGTGGTGCCGGCATTCATGGGGCCGGCCTCGCGCAGGATCTTGCCTCCGCGGCGCCGGATCTCGTCAGTGGCCTGATACACGTCATCCACCTCGATCGCGATATGACCATAACCATCACCGAGGTCATAGTGATCGACGCCCCAGTTGTAGGTCAGCTCGATCACCGTCGAGTCCTCCTCTGGCCCGTACCCCAGAAAAGCCAGGGTGAACTTGCCCTCGGGATAGTCTTTTTGGCGCAGCAACTGCATGCCGAGCACCTCGGTGTAGAACTTGATCGATGCGTCGAGATTGCCGCAACGAAGCATGGTGTGCAGGATGCGCATGATTCCTCCAGGTGTTTGATCGCAGGTTTGCCAATGCCTGCCGAGACCGCTCGTGCACGCACGCGGGAACCCGGGCCGCGACAGGACGACCAGACTGGTTCACGCGATCGCCCGCGTCAAGGCCGTGGACGGATATCCGGCGCGGTGACGCCGACGTGGCGCTCAGAAACCGGCCACGTGCCCCAGCGTGTCGGCAGCGAGCGATTCAAGGACGTCGTGAAGCGGCTGGGGCCGATGCAGCAGGTACCCCTGCCCGTGGGTGACCCCCAGCCCGAGCAGCGTCCGGCAGGTTCCCTCGTCCTCCACCCATTCGGCGATGGTTTCGGCCCCCAGTGCCAGCCCGATGCGATTGACCGCTTCCACCATGAGCGTGGCGACCGGGTCATGACCGATATCACGCACGAGCTTGCCGTCGATCTTGAGATAGTCGACGCGAAAGTGCCGCAGGAAGTCGAACGAGAGCAGCCCCCCGCCGAAGTCGTCCAGGGCGAACAGGAAGCCCTCCCCGCGCAGCCGCCGGATCAGCTCGGTCACCTGGGCCACGTTGATGATCGCCGCGGTCTCGGTGATCTCGAAGCAGATGCCCGAGGGGTCGATGCCATTTCTTGCCGTCTCATCGAGGATGAAGTCGACCATCCCCGGGTCCTGAACCGAATCGGCGGAGAGGTTGATGGCAAAGGCGCGCACCTGTCTCTGGTAAGGCTTGAGCGCGCGAAACAGGTGCGAGACGACCCAGCGATCAATCGCCGGCATCATGCGGTTCTGTTCGGCCACGCCCACGAAGGCACCGGGTGGCAGCAGGGTACCGTTCGGCTGGCGCATACGCAGCAGCAACTCGTAATGCGGCAGCGCCTCCGGCTCCGCCAGTGCGTCGATCCGCTGGGCCATGAAGCCGAAAGCGTCGTGGCGCAAGGCGTCTCGCAACTGGTTGAGTCGTTCGAGTTGTTCATGCTGGGCCCGAACCTCGCTGTCTTCCGGATGATGGACATGCAGTCGGTTCCCGCCATGGCTGCGCGCCACGCGACAGGCTGCGACGACCTGGCTCAGCACGGTGTCGACGGAGGCGACACCCCGGTCGATGACCACCACGCCGACGCTGACCCCGACATGGACGTCGGTCCCTTCCCAGGAAAAGCGCAACTCCCGGATGGCGGCGACCAGTTTCTGCCCGGCCATGAACAGATCTTCCTCACTGGCGCGGGGCAGCAGCAGCCCAAACTCGTCGGTCCCCGTCCTGGCAACCAGCGAGGCCTCCGGGGTCAGGACCGAAATCAGGCTGCCGACGCGACGCAGCAGGGCATCACCGGCGGCGTGGGAGGCGTTCTCGTTGACCGCGCGGAATCCGTCGATATCCAGCCACAGGATTCCGCCGCCATGCCCTTCCTCCATGACCCGGCCGCAGTGAACGGCCAGCTCCGCCTCAAGCGACGCACGGTTGAACAGCCCCGTCAGGCTGTCATGCCGCGCCCGATAGCTCAGCTGCTCGTTGACCCGGTGAAACTCCGTCAGGTCATGCAGGCTGACCAGCCATCGGGTCCGATCCCCCTCGCCGGCCAGCGGCTCCATGACGGTCATGCTGACCTTGACGATACGTTCGCCATCAGGCGTGCTGATACTCGCCTCCAGCGGAAATCCGGGCAAAGGCTCGTCGCCGCCCGCCTGGTCCCGAAGGTCCGCAAAGTTCATGCGGCGCCCGTCGCTGTCATGACGGACGGCCAGCACCCGGCACAACTGATGCCCGAGAGCATCCTTGAGGGGAATTCCGGACATGCGCTGGGCCGCCCGGTTCATGAAGGCCACATGCCCCTGGGCATCGGTGGTCACCACGGCCTCATCGAGGTGGTCCAGCGTGCGCAGCAGGCTCGAACGACTGTGCGCAAGCCGGCGCCGCCCGCGCAGCACGATAAGCAGATTGATGACCAGCGCGACCACGAGGAGCCCGACGAGGATCGGCCACTGCGCCCTGAGCGCGGCGAGCGCGTCCGGTGCCGTGTTCGCGGCCGGCGGGTTGAGCTCCAGCATGAGCCGTCGCAGCGAGGAATAATCCAGGGGAATCGACCAGCCGGCAATGCCGGCTGCCCGGTTGGCCGGGTGATCTTCCGGAAGGCTCATCAACGTCAGGCTGATCTGCCGCGCCAGCGCCCCCGGCAGGTCATTCTTGATCGCCAGAGGCCACTCCGGGTAAAGGTCGGTACTGGTGGCCAGCGGATAGTCGGCGTAGGAACGTGGTGCGATGACTTCCAGGTCGTCGGCCTCTCCGCGCACAGCCAGCTTTTCGAGCAGCCCGGAGCGCACGATCCCCGCATCCGCCCGCCCGTCAAGCACCGCCTCGACGATATTGGTTTGCGGCAGGCCGAGGAACAGCGGCTCGATGTCTGTTTCCGGATCGATCCCCAGGCGCTTGATTTCCAGGATGCCGGTCAGCCAGCCGCCGAACGCATTCGGCGCCACCCCGGCAATCACGCCGCCCCGAAGCGATTCGAGCGAATCCAGATCAGTACGATCCGCGCGCCGAATGAAAACCGAACCGAAACGGTCGATCGCATGACCGTTGTCCATGTTGCGCAGGGTCACCAGCTGGCTCAGACCATGCTGGCCGGCCAGCTCCACGAAGCTCAAGGGCTGGGTGAGCACCAGGTCGAGACGGCCGTCGGCCACGGCCGCATACATCTCTTCAAGATAAAGCGGCACCAGCCGGACCGTGTAACCATCCAGCTGATCAGACAGCAGGCGCGCCAGGGGCTGCCACTGCCTGGTGGCCGCCTCGTGCCCCTGCCACGCGAGCACCCCCAGCGTCAGCACGCGTTCCGAGGCGACATCCGCTGTGCCCGGCCTCGCACCCTCGTCAGCATGCAGCATCCAGCCGGGAGCCAGCAGGAGCAGCACGCAGACGACAAGCTTCAGGGCGCGATCGATTCCGAGCACGAAGACCTCTCCGAGGTGTGCAGAATGGTTCCCGCCGGTCCGAGCGCGGGATTTCCCGCGCGGATGGCAGGTAAATTACGTCCAAGTATTACCGAAACCGGATTTTTTCGCGATCAAACCTGCATCTTGCGCGATTAGATCTGATTATCGGATCACGACGACCGCGGGGACGGCGGGCCCAGGCCGCCGAAAACCCGCTGCAATCGGAGCCTGCACGGTTCAGGAGGCCCTCGCGGTTTTGCGCCGCGCGAGAGGCCGGACAAGCAAAAACCCGGGCGGGGCCCGGGTTCTTGTGGTGTCGCGTTCCGGGTCAGGTCGCGTTAGCCGGACCGTCCGGCCTGCGCGGCAATGCGCAGTCTCAGGGCGTTGAGCCGGATGAACCCTTCCGCGTCCTTCTGGTTGTAGGCGCCGGCATCGTCCTCGAAGGTTGCAATGCTCGGGTCGAAAAGACTGTCGGTCGCTGAGCGACGCCCGGCCACGATCACGTTGCCCTTGTACAGCTTCAGGCGGACCTCGCCATTGACCACGCGCTGCGTCTCGTCGATCGCCGCCTGCAGCATGCGCCGCTCCGGGCTCCACCAGTAACCGTTGTAGATCACCGCCGCATAACGGGGCATGAGCTCGTCCTTGAGGTGCGCCACTTCACGATCGAGGGTGATGGACTCGATGGCCCGGTGCGCCTTGAGGAGGATGGTGCCACCCGGCGTTTCGTAACAGCCACGCGACTTCATGCCCACATAGCGGTTTTCCACCAGATCCAGCCGGCCGATGCCGTGCCGGCCACCGAGCGCGTTGAGGGTCGCCAGCAGGGTCGCCGGCGAAAGACGCTCGCCGTTCAGGGCGACCGGGTCCCCGTTCTCGAACGCAAGCTCGATGTACTCCGGCTGGTCCGGCGCGCGTTCCGGCGAGACGCTCCAGCGCCACATGTCCTCCTCGGCCTCCCACCAGGGATCCTCGAGATTGCCGCCCTCGTAGGAGATATGCAACAGGTTGGCATCCATCGAGTACGGCGACTTCTTGCCGGCCTGGGCGAAGTCGACGGGTATCCGGTGCTTCTTCGCATAGTCCATCAGCTTCTCGCGGGAGTTGAGGTCCCACTCCCGCCAGGGTGCGATCACGCGCACGCCGGGCTTGAGCGCGTAGGCGCCCAGCTCGAAGCGCACCTGGTCGTTGCCCTTGCCGGTCGCCCCGTGCGAAATCGCCACCGCGCCGGTCTCGTCCGCGATCTCAACCAGTCGCTTGGCGATCAGCGGGCGGGCGATGGACGTACCCAGCAGGTACTCGCCCTCGTAGATCGTGTTGGCCCGGAACATCGGGAACACGAAGTCCCGGACGAATTCCTCGCGCAGATCCTCGATGTAGATTTCCCTGACGCCCATCGCGCGCGCCTTCTCGCGCGCCGGCTCCAGTTCCTCGCCCTGCCCCAGGTCGGCGGTGAAGGTGACCACCTCGCACTGGTAGGTTTCCTCCAGCCAGCGGAGGATGACTGAGGTATCAAGCCCGCCCGAGTAGGCAAGCACGACTTTCTCGACCGATTGCGTCATGGATTGGGTTTCCTGTTGGTTTTTCCGTTGTGATTTAGAGGCAGACACGTGCCGCATTGAGCCGGGTCCCGGGAACGTGTCCATCCCGGGCCGGTGCTTATTTGTCCGCATCCCCGGCCAATGCACGGCAAGGGCTTCGGCACGACTTCGGCATGACTTCGGCAGCGAACAGGATCATCCGCCGCAAGTTTGCGCGCGCCCGGGCCCCAAAAGAGGTCCGTCCGCGAAAGGCAACACGAACGAATCCTTTCGCGCGCCAAACAAGCGCGGCATGAGCCCACCTGTCGGGTCGCGGGCTTGGGCCCTTGCCGGGTCCAGGGCCCTTCCCGGGCCTGGGTCATGCAAGGCCCAGGGGAGAAGACCGGGGATGTCATTCGGGGCATTCGTGCGCCAGTCGCGAATCTGACAGCACGCGTGCAGAGATTCCCTAGTATAAGACTTCAGGGCCACCCAAGTCAGGGGGGGCGGGGTGCCCGAGGCCCGGAGCCGAGGCCGGGCAAAGTTTTCCAAACCGGCGGCAATCACGCATAATGAGGCCCGTTTTGCAGTCGCGGGCAGGCAGGGTCAGGCGGCCGAAAGCCTCTCTGAGCTGACTTCAAGAAGATTCGACATGAGGAGTGGATGTGACTGAATTTACTGACCAAGACCCACAGGAAACCCGGGAATGGCTGGATGCCCTGGAAGCGGTCGTCGAGTTTGAAGGCAGCGAGAAGGCCCGCCATCTGATTGCCATGCTGATCGAGGGCGCGCGCAAGCACGGGATCGACACCCCGTACTCGGCGACCACCCCGTACATCAACACGATCTCCCCCGAGAACGAGCCGAAGTATCCCGGTGATCGCCATCTGGAGCAGCGCCTGCGCGCGCTCATACGCTGGAACGCGATGGCGATGGTGGTCCGCGCCAACCGCAACAGCGCGGTCGGTGGTCATATCGCCTCCTACCAGTCGAGCGCGACCCTCTACGAGGTGGGCATGAACCACTTCTTCAAGGGGCACGACCACCCGGACGGGGCGGACATGGTGTTCTTCCAGGGGCACACCGCGCCGGGCATGTACGCCCGGGCCTTCCTTGAAGGGCGGCTGACCGAAGACCAGCTCAAGAATTTCCGGCAGGAGGCGCACAAGGACGGGCTGTCCTCCTACCCGCATCCCTGGCTGATGCCGGAGTTCTGGCAGTTCCCGACCGTGTCGATGGGCCTGGGTCCGCTGCTGGCGATCTACCAGGCGCGTTTCATGAAGTACATGCAGGCACGGGGATTCGCGGAAACTGCCCGGCGCAAGGTCTGGGCCTTCCTCGGTGACGGCGAGATGGACGAGCCCGAATCGCTCGGCGCCATTGGTCTTGCCGTGCGCGAGAAGCTCGACAACCTGATCTTCGTGGTGAACTGCAACCTGCAGCGCCTGGACGGTCCCGTCCGCGGGAATGGCAAGATCATCCAGGAACTGGAAGGCACCTTCCGGGGTGCCGGCTGGAACGTCATCAAGGTGATCTGGGGACCGGCCTGGGACGATCTGCTTGCCAAGGACAGTTCCGGCATGCTGATGAAGCGCATGATGGAGGTGGTCGACGGCGAGTACCAGGCCTACAAGGCAAAGGGCGGCGCGTATGTGCGCGAGCACTTCTTCGGCAAATACCCGGAAACCGCCGAGCTGGTCAAGAACATGACCGATGACGAGCTCTTCGAGCTGACGCGCGGCGGGCACAGTCCGCGCAAGGTCTTCGCGGCCTACGACCAGGCCAGCCGCTCCGAGGGCAAGCCGACCGTGATCCTGGCCAAGACCGTCAAGGGCTACGGCATGGGTCCCTTCGGCGAGGCGTCCATGGGCGCGCACCAGCAGAAGAAGCTCGACAACGAGGGTCTGAAATACTTCCGCGACCGCTTCGGGCTGCCAATCTCCGACGAGCAGCTGGAAAACGACGTGCCCTTCTACAAGCCGGACGACAGCAACGAGCTGCTGCGCTACCTGCACGACCGGCGCAAGGCCCTGGGCGGTTACCTGCCCGAGCGCCGGGCACAGTTCGAACCTCTGGACGTCCCGAAACTCTCGGACTTCGACGGGATACTCAAGGGCACCGGCGACCGCGAGATGTCCACCACCATGGCCTTCGGGCGGATACTGGCCGTCATTCTGCGCAGCAAGGCGGTGGGCAAGCGCGTGGTACCGATCATCCCCGACGAAGCACGGACCTTCGGCCTGGAGGGGCTGTTCCGCCAGGTTGGCATCTACGACCCCGCCGGACAGCTCTACGAACCGGTCGACTCCGACCAGGTCTCCTGGTACAAGCAGACCGCCAATGGCCAGGTACTGCAGGAAGGCATCAACGAGGCCGGGTCCATGGCCTCGTGGATCTCGGCAGCCACCGCCTATGCCAACTACGGCCAGGCGATGATCCCGTTCTACATCTACTACTCGATGTTCGGTTACCAGCGGATCGGTGACCTGGTCTGGCTCTCCGGCGACATCCGTGCGCGCGGGTTCCTGATCGGGGCCACGGCCGGCCGGACCACCCTCGAAGGTGAAGGTCTGCAGCATGACGATGGACACAACATCCTGTTCTTCACGGCGGTGCCGACCTGCAAGGTCTACGATCCGACCTACGCCTACGAGATGGCGGTGATCATCCAGCACGGCATGGAACGCATGTACCGCGAACAGCAGTACGAGTTCTATTACCTCACGGCAATGAACGAGAACTACAGCCAGCCGCCGATGCCCGAAGGCGCCGAGGAAGGGATCATCAAGGGGCTTTACCGGCTGCGCGAGAGCACCGCGAAACACCAGGCGCGGGTCCAGCTGCTGGGCTCCGGCACGATTCTTCGGGAGGCCAAGGCGGCGGCGAAGTTGCTGGAGGAGGACTGGAAAGTCGCCGCGGATGTCTGGTCCGCAACCAGCTTCACCGAGCTCGCGCGCGAGGGGATTGCCTGCGAGCGGCATAACCGGCTGCATCCGCAAGCCGAGCCGGGCAAGCCCTACGTCACCGAGTGCCTTGAGGCGGTCGACGCCCCGGTCATTGCGGCCAGCGACTACGTTCGGAATTACCCGGAGCAGATCCGGGCCTTCGTACCCAATCGCTACGTCACGCTGGGCACGGACGGCTTCGGACGCTCCGACGACCGCACGGCGCTCCGGCACTTCTTCGAGGTCGACCGGTTCCACATCGCGGTTGCGGCGCTCAAGGCGCTGGCCGATGAAGGGCGAGTCGAGACCAAGATCGTTGCCAGCGCGATCGAAAAATACCGGATCAACGCAGACGCGGCAGACCCGCGCACGCACTGACCGCGGCCAGACCACGCTCATGACCGGCAGGACGCCCGTCGTCTGCCGGACCCCTTCGACAAAGCACGGCCCTTTTCAGCATTGCCCGCCCAGCCCGGTTCAAGGGGAATCGGGGCGCGGGTGACGCGGACGGAGTGACCCAGATGGCTAAGAAACAGATCACGCTTCCGGACATCGGCAATTATCACGACGTGCCGGTCATTGAAATTCTGGTCGGCCCGGGCGACCGGGTGGAACCGGATGACTCGCTCATCACGCTCGAGTCCGACAAGGCCACGATGGAGATTCCCAGTCCCCACGCCGGCGAGATTCTCAAGATTCTGGTCAAGGTTGGCGACAAGGTGAATCAGGGCGATGTCATCGCCGAGATTGAAGCCGACGAACAGGACGAGGCGCCCTCGGCCGAGTCCGGCAAGGCGGCCGAAACCGGCTCCGGCGACGAGTCCGGCTCCGGCGACGAGTCCGGCTCCGGCGACGAGTCCGAAACGGCCAGCACGCAAGAACCCGAAAGCGGGGCGCCCCGGCAAACCGCGTCCGGGCAGTCACGCCCGGCTGCGCAACCGGCCACGCAATCGGCGGCCTCCCGGCCGGAACCGGTCAACGAGCAGCCGGCAGGGGCCCGTTTTCACGCCAGTCCCTCGGTACGGGCGTTTGCCCGCAAGCTCGGTGCCGACCTGGCAAATGTTGCCGGCACGGGGCCGAAGGGCCGGATCACCCGCGAGGATGTCGAGGCCCACATCAAGTCGGTCATGGACCAGGCCGCTTCCGGGACCGCGACCGGCTCAGGCATCCCGCCGCTGCCCGAGATCGATTTCTCGCAGTTCGGTGCCGTCGAGGAAGTCGAGCTCTCGCGGATCAAGAAGATTTCCGGCAGGCACCTGTCCGCCTGCTGGCTGAACATCCCGCATGTCACCCAGTTCGACGAGACCGACATCACCGAGCTTGAGGACTTCCGCAAGGGCCTGAAGGCACAGGCGGAAAAGGCCGGCGTGAAGATCACGCCGCTGGTCTTCATCATGAAGGCCGTCGCCCGGGTGCTGACCGAGAACCCGAACTTCAACGCCTCGCTCAACCCGGCCGGCGACAAGCTGCTGCGCAAGAAATACATCAACCTCGGGATCGCCGTGGATACCCCCAACGGCTTGATGGTTCCGGTGTTCCGCGACGTCGACAAGAAAGGGGTTTTCGAACTCTCCCGCGAGCTGATGGAGACGTCGCAAAAAGCGCGGGACGGAAAGCTCGGACCGGCCGACCTCTCCGGGGGGACTTTCTCGATTTCCAGCCTGGGCGGCATTGGCGGCACCCAGTTCACGCCCATCGTGAACGGACCCGAGGTGGCGATCCTTGGGGTTTCCCGCGCGCGGATGACGCCGGTCTGGAACGGCAGCGACTTTGAGCCCCGCCTGATGCTGCCCCTGGCGCTTTCGTATGACCACCGCGTGATCGACGGGGCCGAGGGGGCGCGATTCATCACCGCCCTGTCCCGCGTCCTGTCCGACATCCGCCAGCTGGTGCTGTAAGGAGATCCCATGAGCCAGACCATCGACATCCGGCTGCCCGACATCGGCAACTTCGACTCCGTCGATGTGATCGAGGTCCTCGTCGAGGCCGGCGAGTCCGTCGAGAAGGACGCCTCGCTGATCACGCTCGAATCCGACAAGGCGACCATGGAAATCCCGGCCCCGCAGGCAGGCCGGATCGTGGAGCTGACCGTCGGAGTCGGGGACAAGGTCAGCACCGGGGACCTGATTGGCCGAATGGAAGCCGGCGAAGCGCGGACCGGGGGCGCCCAGGCGCCCGCCGGGCAGTCGGAAGCAGCCGCCGGCGACTCGGCCCGCCCGGTGCCAAAAACCGCGCCCGGGAAGCAGGACGAACACTGCGAGGTGCTGGTGCTCGGCGGCGGTCCCGGCGGCTACACCGCAGCCTTCCGGGCCGCTGATCTGGGCAAGGACGTGGTGCTGGTCGAACGCTTCCCGGTCATCGGGGGCGTGTGCCTGAATGTCGGATGCATCCCCTCCAAGGCGCTGCTTCATGTCTCCGAGGTGCTGAACGAAACCCGGGACATGGGCGCGCACGGCATTACCTTTGAACCGCCGAAGATCGACCTCGACAAGCTGCGCGCCTTCAAGGACGGGGTGATCGGCAAGCTCACCGGCGGACTCGGCCAGCTGGCGAAGCAGCGCAAGGTCCGCGTGGTCACGGGCACCGGACGGTTCAGCTCGGCCAATTCCCTGACCGTCGATACCGCTGAAGGGACCAGGGAGATCGGCTTCGAGCACGCGATCATTGCCGCCGGCTCGCAACCGGTCAGGCTGCCCTTCATGCCCTGGGACGATCCCCGGGTCATGGACTCGACCGACGCGCTGGCCCTGCCGGACATCCCGGAACGGCTGCTGGTGGTCGGTGGCGGAATCATCGGCCTGGAAATGGCCCAGGTCTACGACGCGCTGGGCTCGAAGGTTTCGGTCGTCGAACTGTCCGACACCATTATCCCGGGCGCCGACAAGGACATGACCCGGCCGCTGCTGAAGGTGATCCGCAAGCGTTACGAAAACATCTGGCTGGGTGCCAGGGTGACCGCCGTGGAGGCCGGCACCGACGGCCTGAAGGTGTCCTTCGAAGGCAAGGGCGTCCCCGAGACGGACACCTTCGACCGCGTCCTGGTCGCGGTGGGCCGCAGCCCCAACGGCAGGAACATCGGGGCAGAGGCCGCCGGGGTCGCCGTGGACGAGCGGGGCTTCATCGCCGTCGACGAGCGCCTGCGCACCAACGTGCCGCACATCCATGCCATTGGCGACATCATCGGCCAGCCCATGCTGGCCCACAAGGCAGCCCACGAAGGCAAGGTGGCCGCCGAAGTCATCTGCGGACTGCCCAGTGCCTTCACCCCCATGGGCATTCCCGGCGTGGCCTACACGGACCCCGAGATCGCCTGGGCCGGCAGAACCGAGGAAGAACTCAAGGCCGAGGGAATCGAATACGAGAAAGGCGTGTTTCCCTGGGCGGCCTCGGGCCGTTCGCTCTCCATCGGTCGGGACGAGGGGGTGACCAAGACCCTGTTCTGTGCCAAGACCCATCGCCTGCTGGGCGCGGCAATCACTGGACCGAATGCCGGCGAGCTGATCGCCGAAGCCATGCTCGCGATCGAGATGGGCGCGGACATGGCCGACATCGGCATGACGATCCACCCGCACCCCACCCTCTCCGAAACGCTGGGTTTCTCCGCCGAAATGGCTGAAGGCACGATCACCGACCTGCTGCCGCCCCGGAAGCGGCGCTGATCGGCGGCGGGACCGGTCATCGTGGAGTTTTTCGCCTACGCCCTGCTCGGCGCGGTCGCCGGCATCTCCGCCGGCCTGCTCGGGATTGGCGGGGGGCTGATCATGGTTCCGGTGCTCCTGCTGATCTTCCCGCTGGTGGGTATTTCCGGCGAGCACCTGGTTCAGCTGGCCATCGGGACGTCCCTGGCGGCGATCATCTTCGGGTCAGTCTCGTCGGTCTGGACGCACCACCGGCACGGTGCGGTCAAGTGGCGCCTGTTCATGACCATGGCGCCCGGGGTGACGCTGGGCGCCCTCGCCGGCTCGTACGGCGCGCACTTTCTCCCCGGAGAAGTGCTCAAGACGCTTTTCGGGCTGCTGGAGCTGGTGATCGCGGCCCAGCTGTTCTTCGGCCGCAACCCGCCGCCCAAGCGCCAGCTGCCCCGCGCGCCCGGTCTGGTTGGCATGGGCGGCGGCATCGGGGCACTGGGCTCGATCATGGGCATGGGCGGGGGTGCGCTGAGCACCCCGTTCTTTCTCTGGTGCAACGTGGTGCCGAGAAACGCGATCGCAACCAGCGCCGCGATCGGTCTGCCGACCTCCATCGCGGGTACGATCGGTTACATCGTCTCTGGCTGGTCGCTGCCGAGCCTGCCGGATCACGCCCTGGGCTACGTGTACCTGCCGGCCCTGCTCGGCATCGTCGCATTCAGCATGATGTTCGCGCCGCTGGGTGCCAACCTCGCCCAGAAGCTGCGTCCCAGGACACTCAAGCGAATCTTTGCGCTTGTGCTCGCCCTGCTGGGCCTGTACATGCTGGCCAGCTGATCCTTTCAGCCACGCGCACATTTTGCCCGACCGGAAGATTGACGCCGTGCGAAAAGCCCTTTATCCCGGTACCTTCGATCCAATCACCCTCGGTCACGTGGACGTGGCGCGCAGGGCGGCGATGCTGTTCGACGAGGTGATCGTCGCCGTGGCAGGTGCCGGAAGCAAAACACCGCATTTCGACCTGGCGGCGCGTTGCCGTCTGGCCGAGGAAGCACTGGAATCCATCAGCAACTGTACGGTTCGTCCCTTCGATGGCCTGCTGGTAGACTTTGCGCGGGAGTGCGACGCGCTGGCGATCGTCCGCGGTTTGCGGGCGGTGTCCGACTTCGAGTACGAAATCCAGCTCGCTGCCATGAACCGGCGTCTGGCGCCTGAACTGGAAACGGTATTTTTGTCCCCGGCGGAACACCTCGGGTTCGTGTCCTCGAGTATCGTGCGCGAGGTGGCGCGGCTTGGGGGCGATGTCAGCCAGTTCGTTCCCGAAAACGTGCGCCGGGCACTGGGCTGAATCATGCGGGCCGGTGGCCTGTCGGGATGCAGGTTGGGCAGGATGCGCCTGCGCAGGAGCCCGTTCCCGGGTTAGACTGTGACCTGACGACGCGCCCTGCAAGCCGGTACACCCGGCAGGAGGGCGATTGTCAGGAGGCAGGCACCGGTTCAGGAAGGACCTTTGGATCCGCTCGGCCAAGCGATGATCCCGCTTGACGTGACGGAGCGCGCACCAGCACCGGACCCGGTCTGTGCGCGGCAGGCAGCGCCAGATCCCGGCGGCTCCCGGCCGCCGCGATCTGGGCGCAAGAACAAAAATCCAATCGAGTCAGGAGTTTCCAACCATGGCCCTGTTGATTACCGACGAATGCATCAACTGTGACGTCTGCGAGCCCGAGTGCCCCAACGGAGCAATCTACCAGGGTGACGAGATCTACGAGATCGAGCCGACACTGTGTACCGAGTGTGTCGGTCATTACGACGAGCCCCAGTGCGTCGAGGTCTGCCCGGTCGACTGCATCATCATCGATCCCGACCGCAAGGAGACCCAGGAAGAACTGATGGCGAAGTATCACGCCATCAACGACTGATTCTCCTTTGCCAGACATGGACGCTCAGGCTGCCCGTCCAGCTCGAAGCGCCCCGGCGGCGCGCTTCATTCGAAACGGCCTGCCAGGCCGGGGTCGCCTGCGCGCACGAAGGCTCTGGCGCGGGGTGATGCTGGGCGCCTGCCTGTTTTCAGGGGCCTGGACAACCGGTTCGGTCCAGGCCGAGGGCGTGGTCTCCCGGGCCGAGCTCGGACAGGCCACGCCGTTTTCTTTCGAGCAGGTGATCAAGGAAGCCGAGGCCCTCGCGGCCGCCCCCTTCGAGACCCCGGCGCAGTCCCCGGCGCTGGACGCTGTCGGCGACGAAATCCCCATGCGCGACCAGGCGCGCCTGTGGGCAGAGACCGACAACGGCTATCGCATCCGCGGTCTGCACAGAAACCGCTTTCGCCAAACCGAGGTGGCCGTCCACGAAGTGGCCTCTGGCGAAGCGCGCCCCTGGACCTATCGCAAGTCCGCGTTTGACTACCGTGATCCGGCGACCGCCCGGGATGTACCGCCTGATTTGGGTTTCGGGGGCATCGAGATCCAGCGCAGCCAGGCCGCGGATGACGAGGGCGCGGATCAGACCCTGCTGAGGGTCTCCGGCGAGGGCTTCGTGTACCAGCCCGCAGACGGCGCAGTGCACGGCGTCTCCGCGCGGCTGCTGCTGGCCGAACAGAACACCCGTCAACCCGGGGAACAGACCCCGTTCTTCCGCACGATCTGGATAGAGCGTCCCGCGAATGCCGAGGTGCCGCTGGTTCTGTACGCGCTGATTGACGCCCCCGGGTTGACCGCGGCAGCGCGCCTGACGGTCGACCCGGATGATCCGGATCAGCTCGGCGTGGCGGTGGACCTGCGCGTCTTTTTGCGCGAGGACCTGTCCGTGCTGGGCATGGCGGCGCTCTCCAGTCATTTCTGGTACGGAGAGAACGACCGGCGAATGGCCCGCGACTGGCGGCCCGAAGTGCACGGCAGCGACGGGCTCGCCATAATCACCGGCACCGGCAACCGGCTTTGGCGACCGCTGATCAACCCGCCCTACCCCGACGACAGCCTGTTTTCGGATGTTGATCCCGGCGGGTTCGGCTTGCTGCAGCGGGATCGGGCGCTCAACAGCTACCAGGACACCCAGACGGCCTACCACGAGCTTCCCGACCTGTGGATCACCGCCCTTGAGGACTGGGGCGAAGGGTCAGTCGTCCTGCGCGAATCGCATACCGAAACGGCGGACATCGACAACGTGCTGGCGTTCTGGAATCCGCGACCGCCTGCAGACGCCGGAACCCGCTGGCGATTCGCCTTCCGGATGGACTTCGGCCAGGCAGCCCAGCCACCGGCCGAAGACCTGCTCGAGGTCATCGCCACCCGGATCGGACTGGCCCACTACGCCGGGGAACCACGGGACGATGGCACGCTGCGTCTGGTCATCGACATGGCACCGTCGCGAGAGGGCGAGACGCCCCGCGCCATGGAACCGGAAGCCCTGGTCACCACGTCACGCGGATCGGTCGAGGTCGTTGATCTTAGCCGGGTAGTCGGCAGCAACCAGTGGCGGCTGATGATCGACCTGAACGCCAGCGGTCGCGATCCGGTCGACCTGAGCGCTCAGCTTGCCGTCGACGGCGTCCCGGTCTCGGAGACCTGGCTCTATCGCCTGCACCCCGGGGCGCTGACCTGGCTGGAACGCTGAGGCGACCGAACCAGGCTCCCGCGGGCCACGGCAAAGACCGGCCGGGCCTGGAATTCGGCGTGAGCCGGAACCTGCAAGCCCGGCTCGATGCCGCCCGGTATCGGTCAGTCGATCCGGTTAGTCGATTTGCGCCCGAATCTGCCGGTGATTCAGGGCCAGCCACTGTAGGGCAATGATCGGTGCCGCCGCACAGATCTCTCCTGCGCTGACCCGGGCAAGGGCATCAGCCCGATTGAGCACATGCACGCGGATGTCCTCATGCTCGTCGACAAGGCCATGCAGCCCCCCTGCCTCCGTGGCGTCCACGATCCCGGCATAGATCCAGGTGCTCTCGGTTGTCCCGCCGGGGCTGACCCAGAACCGCGTGATCGGCATCAGCCTCACTACCTTGAGTCCGGCTTCTTCCATCATCTCGCGCCTGGCCACCTCGGCGGGCGCCTCGCCCGGCTCGATCATGCCGGCGACGATCTCCAGAAGCCAGGGGCCAGCCGGTGCGTCGAGTGCCCCGGGCCGAAACTGCTCGATCAGCACGACCTGATCCCGGACCGGGTCATAGGGCAGGACCGCCACGGCATGGCCGCGCTCGAAGATCTCGCGCGAAACCGGCCCGATCCACCTGCCCTCAAACGACTGGAAACGCAGCCGGTAATCCTTCAGGGAAAAGAAACCCCGGTACAGGTCGTCACAGGAAATCAGCTCGTACTGCATGGTGTGGGTCATCTCGGCTGCAGTTTCCAGGAAAACTGCACGAATGCAGGTCTTCCCGGGACAAGAAAACGAAAAGCAACGAAAGCGCTGGCCCGGGCGCCAGCGAGCAAGTCGCGCGCCCACGCTGGCCATGAATGCGCAGCCGGCGAAGCCGGCCCGCGCGGGCGCCCAAGCCGCGTCGAGAATCCTGCGGCCTGATCCGGCGCCCCGGGGTCAAAGGCCGGAGAGCACGTATTCGGTCAGTCCCGGGTAACGCGTGCGCCGCAGGTACTTTTCCATCCAGGCGCGACCGGCCGCACACTGCTCGCCGCGCGCCACACCGGCCTCGACCGCGCGCATCTGGCGGTAGACCTCCGCCCACTCGTCGATCCGCGCGCGCAGTGGCGCCCGACGTACCGAGCTGTACCCGATGACCTGCCCGGACGAGTCACGACGCGGGGCCACGTAGGCGATCACCCAGTAGTGATCCCCGTTCCTGGCCCGGTTGACCACGTAGCCGTAGAACTCCTGCCCCGACTGGATGGTTTCCCACATCAGGTGGAATACCGATCGCGGCATGTCCGGGTGGCGCAGGATGTTGTGGGGTCGTCCCTCAAGTTCCTCGCGGGCAAATCCGGAAACCTCCACGAGCGTGGGATTGGCGTAGGTGATCACGCCGCGCTCGTCCGTGCGCGACTGGATAGTCTGCGTGGGCTTGAGCACGATTTCATGCCCGGTAACCGGCTGCGCCTTCATGAGTGGCCTTTCTCCTCGATCAATCGTCTGACTCGGTCCAGGTCCAAAGGCGTGTCCACCCCCGGTCCGGGATATTCCACCGCGGTGTCCATCAGCAGCGTCTTTCCATGGTACAGGATGCGCAGCTGCTCCAGTCGCTCCAGCGATTCCAGGGCGCAGGGCGCCATGTCGGCATATTCGTACAGAAACCCGGCCCGGTAGGCATAGACGCCGAGATGCCGCATCGCCAGTGGCGGAACCTGCCCCGGACCATGATTGCGGTCGACGGGAATGGCCTGTCGGGAGAAATACAGCGCCCGCCCGTAGGCATCGCAGACCACCTTGACGCAGGTGGGATCATGAAAGCTCTCGACATCGGTGATCGGTGTCATCAGCGATGCCGCGGCGGCGGCCGGGTCCCGATCCAGGCAGCGGGCGACCTGGTCGAGCAGGCGGGGCGGCATCAGCGGCTCGTCACCCTGGAGGTTCACCACGATCTCGTCGTCCGGCAGGGAAAGCTGACGGGCCGCTTCGGCCAGCCGGTCCGTCCCGGACTCGTGGCCGTGCCGGGTCATCAGGACCGGGGCATCGAACTTCAGGCAGGCCTGCTCGATCCGCTCGTCATCGGTGGCGATCATCACCTGCCGCGCCCCGCTGGCCAGCCCGCGCTGGTAGACATGCCAGATCAGCGGCCGCCCGGCGATCAGGCACAGTGGCTTGCCCGGCAGGCGCTCGGACGCGTACCGCGCCGGAATGATCAGCGTGTAGGGTACGATTCGCGGCACCGTCTCGCTCATGAGGATTCCGGACCGGATCGCGCCGGTTTCTGCTTCTCCCGCCACGCCTGCACTTCCTCGGCGTCCATCGGCCTGGCCTCGTCCTCGAGCATGACGGGGATGCCTTCCCGAATCGGGTAGGCCAGACCGGCGGAGAGCGACAGCAATTCGTCATGCTCCCGGTCATGGATCAGCGGCCCCTTGGTGACGGGGCAGACGAGAATTTCCAGCAGCTTCTTGTCCATCGTGACTCCTCGATTTTGGTCACCAGGCAGGCCCGCCCCCCAAGTGGCTCGGGCGGGAAAGATCAGGCTTGCCGGCGCGAATCGGCCAACCGCGCCAGCAGTATGTCGATCCAGTCGCCATCCAGATGCGTGTCGATCTTCAGGTAATAATGAGGCTGGTTTGGCGACACGGGTGGCCATTTTACGGCATCCTTTTCGGTCATGACGACCAGCGTGCCCGGCTTGTCCAGTGCCCGGAGCAGATGTGCCGGTGCGGCGGCATGGTCATCCAGCGGATGCGGGACGACATTCAGCCCGAGCTGGTCGAGCATCCGGAAGAACCGTTGCGGATCGGCGATACCCGCCACGGCGTGTACCGTGCGCCCGGGCAGGCGATCGACCGCCAGGGGCGCACCGGTGCCAACATGCACGAATCCCCTGGGAATCAGCTGCATGTGCCCAAGCCCGCTGCGCCTTGCCGCCAGATGGCGCTGCACCCGCGGATCGGGCGGCGGCAATTCACCGCGCACCGGCGTGTTCATGACCACCGCATCCACGAGTGCCAGCCGATCCGGCGATTCGCGCATCGGGCCGGCAGGCAGGCAGCGCCCGTTGCCAAATCCCCTCAGCCGATCGATCACCACCACCTCGAAGTCCCGCCCCAGGGCGTGATGCTGCAGGCCGTCGTCGCTGACGATCACGTCCACCGCCGCATGCGCCGCCAGCAGCGCCTCGGCCGCCCGAACCCGGTCCGGATGCACGCAGACCGGGGCACCGGTGCGCCGGGCAATCATCAGCGGTTCGTCCCCACAGTCCCGGGCCGAGGTGCTCGAAGTCACCAGCCTCGGCGACGCGTCGCGCCGCCAGCGCACCCCGTAGCCCCGGGCAATCACGCCGGGCGCGTGGCCTGCCGCCACAAGGCGTTCGACCAGCGCCATGACCAGCGGCGACTTGCCCGCGCCCCCGGCAGTCAGGTTGCCTATCACGACCACCGGAACCGGCAGCCGCTGTACCCCGATGCCCTGAGCCGCCCGATTCAGCCGACGGCGGGCCAGGCTGCAGACCAGGGCACCCGCGGGCCGAAGCGCCCAGGCCAGCCAGCGGGGACCCGCCGAGTCCGTCCACCAGAATCCCGGCGCCTTCATGCGCCGCCTCCGCCCGAACCGAACTGCAGCCGGTGAAGCGCGGCGTAGGCGCCGCCCTGTGCGATCAGATCAGCATGCCGGCCTTCCTCGACTACCTGTCCCTGGTCGAGCACCACGATCCGGTCGGCATGTTCCACGGTCGAAAGCCGGTGGGCAATCACCAGCGTCGTCCGTCCCCGGCACAGAGTCTCCAGGGCATCCTGGATGGCCCGCTCCGATTCGGTATCCAAGGCCGAGGTCGCCTCGTCGAGAATCAGGATCGGCGCATCCCGGTACAATGCCCGGGCAATGGCCAGGCGCTGGCGCTGCCCGCCGGAAAGCATGACCCCGTCCTCGCCGACCGGCGTCTCGTATCCCTCCGGCAGCCGGTCGACGAATTCATCCGCATGGGCAGCACGAGCCGCCGCACGCACCCGATCCATGTCGAGCGCACCCGTTTCGCCATAGGCAATATTCGCGGCCACCGACGCATTGAACAGCGTCACGTTCTGCGAGACGAACGCCATCTGCCGGCGCAGGTTCGCCAGGGTCAATGACCGGGTCTCGATCCCGTCAATCAGAATCCGTCCGCGCAGCGGGTCGGCGAAGCGCGGAAGCAGGGAGACCAGGGTGCTTTTGCCGCTGCCCGAGCGACCGACCAGGGCGATCGTCTCCCCGGGATGCGCCGACAGCGACACATCCCGAAGGACCCATTCGGAGCCCTGTGGGTAGCGGTACCAGATTCGCTCGAAGGCGACCCGGCCGCTTGCGCGCGTGATCCGTTCGTGCCCGTCATCGCGTTCGACCGGCTCATCCATGAGCTCGAACAGCGCCTCGCCGGCCGCGATGCCTTTCTGGAGCACGGCATTGACGTTGATCAGCCGCTTGATGGGCGCAAGCATGAGCGCCAGCGCGGTGATGAAGGACACAAAGGTACCCGGCGTGATCTGCTCGAGGCGATCGCCACTGGTTGCAAAGGCCACCACGCCGGCGATTCCGATCGCCAGCACGAGCTGAGTCAGGGGCGAGGAAATGGCATTGACCGCAAGCATCTTCATGAAGCGCTGGAAATTGCGCTCGTTGACCTCGTCGAACCGGGCCTGCTCGAATGCCTGTCCGCCGTAGAGCTTGACCACTCGCTGGCCATTCACGGCCTCCTCGGCAATGTGGCTGACCTCGGTCATCGACTGCTGGATCTGGCGCGAGTAGCGCCGAAAGGAGCGGCTGATCAGGGCCACCAGGGCCACCAGCATCGGCGCGAGCACGATAATGAACAGGGCCAGCTGCCAGCTGAGCCAGAGCATCCAGGCCAGCAGCCCGATCACGGTCAGCGTGTCCCGCACCAGAGTGGTCAGTGCCTGAGAGGCGGCCTCGGAGACCTGTTCGACGTGGTAGTTGAGCTTCGAGAGGATCTCGCCGCCGGAAACCTGATCGTGAAAGCCGCTGGGCAGGCCGAGCACCCGGCCGAACAGGTCGTGCCGCAGGTCCCGGATCACGCTGCGCCCGACCCAGCCCATGCCGTACTTGGCCGCGAATTCGGCAAACATGCGCACCAGGAACACCCCCAGCAATGCCCAGGGAATGAGCGCGATGGTATCCGGATCACGCTCGACAAAACTGCCGTCCAGCAGGGGCTTCATCAGCGCCGCGAAACCGACCTCGGTCCCCGCCGCCACCGCCATCCCGATGATGGCGAGAATCAGCACTGCCAGGCGCCGGCGCGTGTACCCGAGCAGCCGCCGATAGGTCGCCCAGCCATCAACCCGCTGCTGCCCGGCGTTCCCGGTCATCATTGATCCGTGCGGGTGCCGAGCGACAACCGCTTCACGCCGGCCTGGCGCGCCGCATCCAGCGCCGTCACGAGCCGCTGGTGAACGACCTCGGCATCCGCCATGACGACCAGGGGTCGCTCGCTGCCGGATATCCCCCGCAGCGCGATGACCAGGCGTTCCGCCGCGATTTCACGACCGTCCAGGGCGTACTGCCCTTCCCGGTCGATCTCCAGGGTGTGCGCCCGCGTCTCTGCCGCCGGCTCCTCGGTCCGTTCGGAAACCCGGGGCAGGTCCACCTCCAGCGCCGACTCGCGCACGAACGAGGTGGTCAGCATGAAGAAGATCAGCAGCATGAACACCACGTCGATCAGCGGGATCAGGTTCAGCTCCAGCGATTCGCGGGCCCGGGGGCGAAAATTCATCGGCGCGCCTCCGGCACCGGGCAGGCAGGATGCAGTGTTTCCACCAGCCGGATGGTTTCCCGCTCCATGTCGATGACCAGCTCATCCACCAGCCCGCGGAAGTACCGATGGAAAACGAAGGCCGGCACCGCCACGATAATGCCGGCCGCCGTGGTCACCAGCGCCTTGGCGATGCCCCCTGCAAGCACCTCGGAGTGAATTTGCGCCTCGTTCGACAGTGCGTTGAAGACGTCGATGATGCCCACCACCGTCCCCAGCAACCCCAGCAGGGGCGAGATCACCGCGATGGTGCCGAGGGTGTTGAGGTACCGTTCGAGCCGGTGGGCCTCGTGCCGGCCGGCATCCTCGACCCGCTCCTTCATTTCCTCGCGCGACAGGCCGGGCTTGAGTCCGGCGGCGAAGATCGCCCCGAGGGACGACCCGGCGGTCAGGCGAGCCAGCTGCTCCTCGCCTGGCTGACCCTTGTGCCAGGCGGCCACGACATCATCCACCAGCCCCGGGGTAATCACGCGCCTGCGTCGAAGACTCCAGAAACGCTCGATCACGATCGCCGTCGCCAGCACCGAGGCCAGCAGGATCGGAAACATCAGCCAGCCACCGGCCTGCACCAGCTCGAACATGCGCGCTCCTCCATTGATTCACCCGAACTTGCGGAACGAAAACCTCGCCGTATCGACGCGCGCCGGTCAACGCGCACCAAATGCCTGGCAATCCCGGGCCACGTCGTATCGACTGCGGAATCGGGTGCTGGCCAAATGGTCCCCTTGCGGCGGTTCACGATCCACGGTCACCACCACCCCGGCCGGATGATCGTGACACCACTTCCTGGCAGCCTCCTCGTCCGCGAAGGTCACGAGCGGCGACTCCAACCGCCCATGATAATGGAATTCGCCCCGGTATTTGCCCACGAAGGCAAGTATCCGGCCCTGTTGCGCCTGGCGCGCCAATTCACCCGAAAACCGTTCAAAGTCCAGAGTCGGCCGCATGGGCAGGGCCACCAGATGCACCGTCACCAGCAGGCTTGCGGTCACCAGCCCGATCCAGCGCGCCTGGATCGACGGGAGACGACGTCTCAGCAGCACCAGAGAAAACAGGAACAGCGGCAGCGCCCAGATCAAATTGGGCCCGGCCAGCAGCTCGGCCCAGTAGGCATCGGAAAACCAGGGCAAGACCCAGGCGACCACGCACAACAGGGCCACCACCAAAAAAACGCCCCGCGCCGGGACCGCCTCGGCCTCGGGACGAGCGAGCCAGGCACCGGCAATCAGGGCCAGGGCAGGCAGCAGCGGCAACAGGTAGTGCGGCTGCTTGCCACTGACCAGGCTCAGCAGAATGAACGGCGGCACGATCCAGAACAGAAACAGCCGGCCACGCGGCAGGCGCGCCAGGGCCCCGGGCACAAAGGCGCGCAGCAGTGCCCCCCAGGGGAGCACCGGGAGCAACAGCACGGCCAGCATGGGCAGGTACCACCAGAACGGCTGGTCGTGGTCGAACGAATCGACCACGCGACCGGCAATCTGCCCCCAGAGAATTTCCTCGGCATACTGCGGCGTACCCGCGGCGGCCGCCGTGAATGCCCACGCCAGCACCGGCACTGCGCCTGCCAGACCAGTCGCGCCGGCACGCAACCACCAGCTCAGGCGACCACGCCAGCACTGCAGCCGCCCCTGCGGGTCGTACATCCACCAGGGCGCCGAAACAGTCAGGGAAATCAGAAACAGGATCGCGAACGGCCCCTTGGCCAAGCCGCCGCCGGTCACGGCCAGGGCCAGCCAGAGCCAGCCATCCCGGTTGCCGGCCTCGATCCGCAACAGACCCCAGAGTCCGAGCAACACGAAGAACGTGACCAGCGTGTCGAACATGATCATGCTCGCAAAGCCCAGCGGATACAGCATCGAGAGCAGAATCCAGACCGCCGCAAGGCTCGCTGACCGCCCGGTACCATCCGGCCACAGGCGGCAACCCACTCGCCATGTCAGGTAGAGCGTCCCGGCCCAGAAAACCGGGGCGACCAGGCGCGCAAAAACCTCCTGGACGCCAAACACGGTCCAACCGGCGTGAATGAGCCAGAACAGCAGCGGCGGCTTGTGGCTGTACGGTTCCCCGTTGAGCAGCGGCACCAGCCAGGAACCGGCATGCCACATTTCCCAGGCCACGGCCATGTAGCGTGTCTCATCGATCGGGGTGATCGGACGCAGAAGCTGCACCAGCAGCGTGCACACTACAAAGACCGACAGGGGGGCAGCCAACGGATGCCGGAAGAACGTGCGTGTCAGCATGAAAGAGCTTTTTCGAGGAATTTTTGAGGCAGGATCAGAGGCGTTGCGTCAGGCGGGGACTGTACCGACCGAGCCTGCATTGAACGCGGCCTCGGCCGGCCTGCAAACGGGACAGCCGGCCGGCCGAGACCGGGTGTGTGGATACCGCCGGTGAGCGCGAGCGGATCAATCCTTCGCTTGACGGATGTCCGAGCACCGCCAATCTCAGGGCATCAGCCCGTCAAGCTGCTTGTCTGCCGGCCAGCTGACGGTGTAACCGAAACGGATTTGCCCGGAGGCATCCGGCTCCAGTGCCAGATCCCAGGCCATCACGCCTTCGTGTCCTTCCGCGTTGCGCTCGCTTGGAGGCGTGTTTTTCGCCGACGGCTGTACCGAGATGTCGGCATCCAGCGGCACCGGCAGCCGGTCGAACACGCGCACCGCGGCCGGCCGATCATGATGATTGGTCACCATCACCCGCGCGTTGCGCTCGATCTTCTTGTGCCGGCCGATTAGGCCACGCTCGTCGCGCTGTTCCGGGGCATCGCGGTATTCGACGTCAATGCCCGGATCGATACCGAAACTCAAACGCAGGTCCTGACCGGGGATCAGCTCATCGCTTCGGGTGCGCCCGACCTGCCGACCATCCCGATACAGGATCAGGTCACCGGCCGGCAGGGTGGCAGCACCCTCGAAGCGCAGGTCGCCGACCAGCACCGCGACCGGCGATTGCCGAGGCATGGTCCAGGAAACCACCTGCGCTTCGCCGGTCCACTCGTCCAAGGTCAGCAGTTGCTCGTCGGTACCGCTGCCCAGCGTGACGGGCTGGTCCACAACGTACTCCAGTGCATACCGGCTCCCCTCAAGCGTCGCGCCGCCCGAAGGCAGGGGGGACTGGGCCAGCATCGCCACCTCGGGACCCGGTGCACCGTCCGCCCGCCGCAGCACCGCCGGGTCCTGCAAGCCGATCTCCCACGACCGAAGTTCGGGCACCGGCCGCCAGCTGCGGCGATCGTTCATGCCGATACTCAGGGAAATGTCCTCCCAGTCCTCGCCGGTCTGCTGGCGCACGCGCGCACGCGTCGACCAGGTCACCAGCCCCGTGTCGGCATCCAGATCCGCCTTGTAGGCCGGCGTCCAGCCTGCCCCGGCATGTCGGTAGCTGAGCGCAAACTGGCCCGAAAACGCCGCCCGGGCACGGATCGAAAGGACCACGCTGCGCCCCCCGGCTGCCCGTGCCTCGATCTGATCGATCTGCTGGCGCAGCGCCTCGATCCGCTCGTTCTGCTCCGCGCGCTGCATCCTGCCCTCAGCCAGCCGGGTATGCAGCGCCAGCGCCCGAATCTCGATCTCCTCGAGCCATTCCAGGCCCTGCAGCTGTGCGTTTTCCGGCACCGCAGGCCCCAGGCCCCGAGCCAGCCCCTCCAGGGCTTCTAGACGAAGCTTGACCGCGGCGCGTTCGGCGTCCAGCTCGGCCAGGGCCCGTTCGGCCTTTGCCAACCGTGCCTTCAGTTCGCGCACCCGCTCTGAATCGGTGACCTGTCTTTGGTCCGACAAGCGCAGGTCGACCGATTCAAGTTCGGCCCGAATCGCCGGGTCGGCAGTGACCTGGAGACTGTCCGGTTGCAGACCGGCCGGCAGCCCCGGCAGGACAAAGCGGTTTTCTCCCGCCTGGCCTGCCAGATCGAAGTGGCGCACCACCACCGCGGCATCCGGCGCGAGAAACACTTCCGCCACGGCGCTCTCGACCGGGGCCGGTTGTGCCTGCAAATCGATCCAGGGCGACAGCGCCATGAACAGGACCAGATATCTTGCTTTCATCTCGCGTCTCCCTGATCTTTGCGTCGCACACGAAGCGACCGAACCCGGGTCTTCCCGGACAATTCTCGATCCGCGCACGGAGTTCAACCCAGGGGCGCCCGTCCCCGGGCCAAACGATCAATGCCGATGGGTGCCCGGCATGTCCTCACGAAAAAAAACGCCGGGACAGGCACGGAACAAACAGCCCGCGGGCCGGCCCGTCAGGCGACCGAGCCGCCGGCGCGGCGCTTGCGGACCGCCTCGGCCAAGCCTTCCACCACCTTCTCGCTGTCCTCCCAGCCAATGCAGGCATCGGTGACGCTCTGACCGTAGACCAGCTTCTCGGGGTGTTCGCAATCCTGGCGGCCGGCCAGCAGATGGCTTTCGATCATGGCACCGACGATGCCGACATTGCCTGCCGCGATCTGGGAGGCCACGTCTTCGGCCACCAGGATCTGCCGCGCATGCTGCTTCTGGCTGTTGGCATGCGAAAAGTCGATCATCACCCGCTCGGGCAGTTCCGCGTTCCGCAACGCTTCGAGCGTCTCGTTGACGTGCGTCGCATCGTAATTCGGCTCGCGACCACCACGCAGGATGATATGGCAGTCCTCGTTCCCGGTGGTTGAAAAGATCGCGGAACGTCCCTCCTTGGTGACCGACAGAAAGTGATGCGGACGCATGGCGGCGCGGATGGCATCCACGGCGACCTGCAGCCCGCCGTCGGTCGCGTTCTTGAAACCGACCGGGCACGACAGGCCGGAGGCCAGCTCCCGATGGACCTGCGACTCGGTGGTACGCGCACCGATCGCACCCCAGGCAATCAGATCGGACACGTACTGCGGTGAAATCAGGTCCAGATACTCCGTGGCGGCAGGCACGCCCATGTCCGCCAGGTCGGCAAGCAGGTGTCGCGCCAGGTGCAACCCGTCGTTGATCCGAAAGCTGCCGTCCAGGTTCGGGTCGTTGATCAGGCCCTTCCAGCCCACCGTGGTGCGCGGCTTCTCGAAATACACGCGCATCACCAGCAGCACGTCATCCGCAACCCGGCTGGCCAGGGACTTCAGTCGCCCCGCGTACTCGCGGGCGGCATCCACGTCGTGTACCGAGCAGGGGCCCATGATCACCAGCAGTCGGTCGTCATCGCCGGCCAGGATCCGATGGATCGATTCGCGGGCGTGATGCACGGTGTCTGCGCCGCGCTCCGTCACCGGGTGGCGTTCGCGCACGGAAACCGGCGGAACGACCTGCTGAATTTCTCGTATGCGTAAATCGTCTGTCTGGTAAGTCATGGGCTCTAGTCAAGGTCGTACTGAATTGGCGAATCGAAAATCCGGTCGGCGCGCCTGCCCGTGCGTCGGCAGGTCGCTGCACGCAGCCTGCGACCACGGCCAGCCCGCTGCCTCAGTGGCCGGGCCGGGCCGGTTCGCGCCCCGCGCGACGCGGGTAACCGGTCGGTTTCTGGCAAATCCGCGGGTTGACGGGCGCTGCGCGCAGCCTTCGCAATCGTCAATCTTAAACTGTAATGCGATACGACGGGCAAGATTCCCCGCCAGAGACATACCGCGCGAAGCCGTTCAGGGCTTCACGGGCGTGCGTCACAGACGAGCCGAAGCCCTTTGTCGGCCCTGCCGGGCCGAAACCACGAAAGCATCCGGGCGCTGAAGACCCGGCGCGCCGTTTGCAGCCTCCATGCCTCGGTCGGGAACGGCAAGCGCCCCTGCAGAGATTCCCCAGGAAGTTCGCGGGAACACGGCGAATCCGGCGCGCGCACCCACCGCGCGGAACCGATCAGGCCCGGTCGCCCCCAAGGAAAGCGCCCCGCCAGCCACCCGTCGGGCACCTTCGGCCGGCCCGCCCGGAACGCAGGGCCACGCGCAATCAAAATAACAAATACCTTTTCACATCAGCACCATAAAACTCAAACCTCGCAAGCCACCATAAGTTCGCACCGCGGTGTTTGCGTTCGACTTGCCCGGCAATTGCGCTGACGCTATGTGCAATGAGAACCATTCTTGTTTGCAATGCGCGTATTATCCGGTAATATCCGGCTCGTTGCGGCCTTGCCATGCAGCCGCACGTACCACTGCCCTCAAGGCCCGCCTGCCAAGGAAATCAGCAAGGTCTGAGTTCCCGCTGGGCATTACCTGAAACCAATAACAGGAGCGCATTCGTGAACAAAATCAAGTGGATCGTCGCGATCGGCCTTTCTTCCGCCTCATTTGCCGCCACGGCCGCGGAGGTCAATGTGTATTCGGGTCGGGCCGAGGTCTTCGTCAAGCCGCTGCTGGAGAAATTCACCGATCAGACCGGCATTGAGGTCAACCTGCTCTCGGCCAAGGACGATGCATTGATCGCCCGTCTTGAGTCCGAAGGTCGAAACAGCCCGGCAGACGTGCTGCTGACGGCCGATGCGGGACGCCTGTTGCGCGCCGAGTCTGCCGGCCTGCTCAAGCCGGTCGAATCGGAGGTCCTCTTCGAGCGCATCCCCGAGCAGTACCGCGATACCGACAATCACTGGTACGGATTCACCATGCGCTCGCGCCCGATTATGGCGGCCAAGGGACGCGTGGCGGAAGGCGAGATCACCACCTACGAGGAGCTGGCAGACGCCAAGTGGAAGGGGCGCATCTGCGTGCGCTCGTCCGACAACGTCTACAACCAGTCGTTCATTGCGTCGATGATCGCGAACCACGGCGCGGAGAAGACCGAAGAATGGATCGAAGGCTTCGTCGCCAACTTTGCCCGTCCGCCGAGCGGGGGTGACCGTGACCAGATCGCGGCGGTGGTGGCTGGCGAATGTGACCTGGCCCTGGCCAACACCTACTACCTGGCGGGCATGCTCGACGGGCAGGACCCGAAACAGCGGGAAATTGCCGAGCAGATCACGGTCGTCTGGCCCAACCAGGACAGCACCGGCGCGCACGTGAACATCAGCGGTGCGGGCGTTACCAAAAGCTCCCGGAATACCGAAGAGGCGATCAAGCTGCTTGAGTTCATGACCTCCGAGATGGCACAGGTCGAGTACGCGCAGGGCAACCATGAATACCCGGTGGTCGAGGGCATCGAGATGAGCGACACGCTGAAGGGCTTTGGCGACTTCAAGGCAGACGATCTGCGCCTGGACAAGCTTGGCGAGCACAATGCCGAAGGCGTACGCATCATGGACCGTGCCGGCTGGCGTTAAGCTGATGTCCAGACCATGAGTGTCACCTTGTCGGAAACGGCCGGCTCGCGTCCCCAAACGCGAGCCGGCCGGATCCTCAAAGGCGTGGGCCGCTGGCGCCCAACCCCCGGGGGGTTGGCGCTGGCGGCCATTGCGTTGCCGATCGCCATCCCGATACTGGTCGTGCTATTCCACCTGGTCTCGCCCGACCTGGAAGTCTGGAACCACCTGCGGCAAAGTCGGCTGGGCGAGTACGTCGGCCATTCCCTGCTTCTGATGGTCGGCGTGGCGGTCGGCGTGCTGCTCTTGGGCGTGCCAACAGCCTGGCTGACCGCCCGCTACGACTTTGCGGGCAGGCGGGTGGTCATCTGGGCCCTGATGCTGCCGCTGGCAATGCCCGCCTACATTGTCGCCTACGCATACATTGGCATGCTCGACTACACCGGGCCGGTGCAGTCGTTCATCCGTGATCTCACCGGCTGGCAGTTCGGGGATTACTGGTTCCCGCAGATCCGCTCCATCGGTGGCGCAATCCTGATGCTGAGCCTGGTGTTCTACCCCTATGTCTACCTGCTGGCGCGCAGCGCCTTTCTGGAGCAGTCGGCCTCGCTCTACGAGGTGGCACGCCTTTGCGACGGCCGGTCCGGCGGACTGAGGGGACGCATCCTCGGCTCGGGCTTTGTCCGCGTGGGCCTGCCGCTGGCCCGACCGGCCATCGTCGCCGGGCTGATGCTGGCCCTGATGGAAACGCTGGCAGACTACGGCACTGTCCAGGTCTTCGGCGTGACCACCCTGACCACGGGCATCTTCCGCAGCTGGTATGGCATGGGCCAGGTGGAGGCGGCGGCCCAGCTTGCCGGCATCCTGACGCTGTTTGTCCTCGCGCTGCTGGTGCTGGAGCGGACTTCCCGACGCAGGGCGGCGTATCATCACCCGCGAGCCATGCGGGCGATCGAACCGGTCCGGCTCACCGGCACCAAGGGTCTGGCCGCCCTGCTCTTCTGCCTGTTGCCGGTCACCTTCGGCTTCCTGCTGCCAATCCTTCAGCTGGCAGGCTGGAGCCTGATCAACTCCGAGCGATTCCTGGACGCCGATTTCATCCGGCTGGCTGGCAATACCCTCCTGCTTGCGGCCAGCGCCGCCGGCCTGATCGTCGTGCTGGCGGTAGTGATCGTGGCGGTCAAGCGCGCCCGGCCGAGCCGGGCCCGCCAGGCCATGACCGATCTGTCCACCATGGGATACGCCATCCCCGGCGCGGTGATCGCGGTGGGGATCTTCATCCCGCTCGGATTCCTGGACAATGCCGTGGACAGCTGGATGCGGGCGACCTTCGGCATCTCCACCGGGCTGCTGCTTTCCGGGACGATCGTGGCGCTTCTGTTTGCCTACGCGGTGCGGTTCATGAGCCTGGGGGTGTTCACGGTGGACGCCGGCATGGCCAGGCTGCGCCCGGCAATGCTCGACGCGGCCCGGGCCCTGGGGCAGTCTCCGCGCGGTGTGCTGTTCCGGGTCACCCTGCCGATGATCCGCGGCAGCCTGCTCACGGCCGCACTGCTCGTGTTTGTGGAGGTACTCAAGGAACTGCCCGCCACGCTGGTGCTGCGTCCGTTCAACTTCAATACCCTGGCGGTGCGGACCTTCGAGCTGGCGAACGACGAGATGTTCGTGGAGGCGGCGATTCCGGCATTGACGATCGTGCTGATCGGACTGATTCCCGTCATCCTGCTCTCGCGGGCGGTGGCGCGCCAGGGTGCGCGATGAATCCCGCGGGCGACACCTCGGCTCCCGGGCCGCGGTTGCCGGGTCTGACCGCCTGGGGTAGTGTTCGTGCCTTTCCAGGAACCGAGACAGCGTCCCCGCTCATGAGCCGGCCCTTGACACTCACCGACGTCGCCGCCCGCATCGGGCAACAGCGTGTACTCAACGGGGTGAGCCTCGAACTGGCACACGGGGACATCGGCTGCCTGCTCGGGCCGTCAGGCTGTGGCAAGACCACCTTGCTGCGCGTGATTGCCGGGCTGCAGGAAATCACCCGCGGCGAGATCCGCATCGGGGACACGGTCGTCAGTCGGGATGACTACACGCTCGAGACCGAACAGCGCAATGTCGGAATGGTCTTTCAGGACTTTGCGCTGTTCCCGCACCTGACCGTGCGGGAAAACATCGGCTTCGGAATCGGCCGGGTCCCGGCGAACGAACGCAATCGGCGAATCGCTGAGCTGGTGCGCCTGACCGGACTGAACGGGCTGGAGAGCCGGTATCCCCACGAGATTTCCGGCGGGCAGCAGCAGCGTGTCGCGCTGGCAAGGGCGCTCGCCCCCTCGCCGGACGTGCTGCTTCTGGACGAGCCGTTTTCCAGCCTGGACCGCGAACTGCGCGAAACCCTGGCCTGCGAGGTCCGGGACATTCTCAAGGCCGAGAACGTGACCGCAATGCTTGTGACCCACGACCCCTTCGAGGCCTTTGCCATGGCCGATCAGGTCGGCGTGATTCACGAAGGGGAAATCCTCCAGTGGGGGGACAGCTACAGGCTCTATCATGCCCCCGAACACCCGTTCGTGGCCCGCTTCATCGGTCAGGGCGACTGCCTCGCAGGTCGGTTGCGGGCACCGGATCGGCTTGAGACCCCGTTGGGCGAGATCACCCTGCCTCGTCCCCTTGAGGGCGAATACGCCACGCTGTTTGTCCGCCCGGAACTGCTGAACGTGGTCGAGCAGGGGCCGATACGCGCCCGGGTGTTGCAACGCCGTTTCCGCGGCGCATTCTATCTTTATGACATGGCGCTGCCCGACGGCTCGCGGCTGACCATCCAGTCCAGCCGCCTGCTGCATCCCGACGAGACGCACCCGATCGCTCTCAACCTCAGCGAACCGCCGATTGTCTTTCCCGGCGCCCTCCGGGACATCGGTCCGGGCGGGACCGACCACGGCAAGGTCAGCTCCTGACGCCCCCTGCGATGCTCGCCAGCCAGTGCGGGCGACTGTTATGCTTCGGCCCGATCCCGAAACCTGCTGGTAGTGACGTATCATGGCCCCGCGATCCCGCCTGCACCTGGCCGACCTGGCGACACCCCGGATCTCCCTGGGGATCACCGGCTTTGCCCGCGCGGGCAAGACCGTATTCATCGGCGCCCTGGCCCAGGCGCTGCTGACGGCGGATCACTGGCGGCGTCAGCGCGGCCAGGGGCCGCTGGCCGGCTTTGGCCCCTTCGAACAGGGTCGGCTGCGCTCGGCCCGGATTCGGGACGACATCCACGCCACCCTGCCCCAGTTTCCGTTCCGACGCGTCCGCGACGCGCTTTGCGGCCAGTCCAGTCATTGGCCCGAACCGACCGAAGGGCTGTCCCGGCTGGTGCTGGAGCTGGACATCGAGCCCTCCGGACGGGTCGCACGCTGGCTCGACCGGCGCCATCTGGCCACCAGCCGCCTGCAACTGGAGCTGATCGACTATCCGGGTGAATGGCTGATTGATCTGCCGATGCTCACGCAGGAGTACGACGACTGGTCCGCGGACATGATTCGCCGCAGTCGGCTGCCCCATCGCGCCCCGCTGGCCGAACGCTTCCATCGAATGCTCGACGACCTGGCCCCGCAAGGCGAGGCGGACGAGGAAGTGCTCGGCCAGCTGGCGGATGCCTGGTCCGAACACCTCGCCCGAGCCGCCGCCGCGGGGCTGACCTTCAACCAGCCGGGCCGGATGCTCCGACCGGACAACCTGCGCGACTCCCCGGTGCTGCGCTTCGCCCCCCTGCCGGTCGAGCGGGGCGGCGCGGCCCTGCGCCAGGCCATGAAGGCCCGCTACGATCTGTACCGGCGCGAAGTCATCCGCCCCTTTTACCGGGACCACTTCGCCCGGATCGACCGGCAGCTCGTGCTGGTGGACGTGTTGCGTGCGCTGCAACGCGGCCAGCCGGTTTTTGACGAGATCACCGAGGCGCTCGGCCAGACGCTCGAATCATTTCGCTACGGCAAGGGCAGCCTGCTGTCGCGTATTGCCGGCGCCCGGACCACACGCGTCCTGTTCGCCGCCACCAAGGCCGACCACGTCACCCGGGGCGACCGGGCCAACCTCGAGAACATGCTGCGCTGGATGACGGCCATGGCCGACGACCGCAACCGGGTCCGTGCCGGGGCGGCGGCCGTGTCGGTCACCACCCTCGCCTCGCTGCGCGCCACCGAGGACTACCTGACCGAGCAACCGCCCCGGCGGGAGATTCTCCGCGGCCGGCGCGCGGACGATCCCGAGCCCGCGCTCTGGGACCCCGGCGGCCTGCCTTTGGACATGCCGCCGGACTGGCCCAACCTGCACTTCGAGTTTCTCGACTTTGCGCCACCGCCGGCGCCGCGCGGTCCCATCGAAGGCTTTCCCGCGCTCAACCTGGGCAAGGTGCTGGATTTTCTGATCTCGGAGCGACCGGATTGAGCGGCGACTCACGGCAGCCCGGAAAGATCGAGGAGGCTGCAGTACCGGCTGACGGCCCGGAGGCCACCATGTCCGGGGAAACGCCCCCCGAGCCGCGCCAGCCCGGTCAGGTCCATGAACGTGCCACGGCGCTGCCCCAGGTCGAACCACCCGCACAGCACCCGCCGCAGCCGGATGCCCCGGGCGTCATCCGCGCCGGCTGGAAGCGGTTTCTGACCGCCATCGCCCTGCTGCTCGCGGGGGTGCTTGCCACCCGGCTGGGCACTTATCTCGCGGATTTCTGGCCCGACCAGCCGCTACTCGCCAGCATACTGGCATCCATCGGCGGGATTGCCGTGCTGCTGTTCGGGATCGCCCTGATCATCGAATATCGGGCCGGCCGACGACTTGACGGCGTCCATGCACGGCGTGAACGAATCGGGCAGGCGCTCGAACGCGATGATCCAGTCGACCTGGAAAAACAGCTGCAACCGGTCCTGCTGCGCCTGGAAAGCCAGTTTCCCGCTGCCGTCCACGAATACCGGGCAGCGACCCGGGAAGCCCACCACGCGGCAGACCGGCTGCGCCTGTTCGACAATATCGTGCTCGGCGAAGTCGACCGGGCCGTCGACCGCGTCATCGACCGCACGGCCCTGACGGTCGGGGCCGCCGTCGCCATCGTCCCCCACCCGGCCCTGGATGCCACGATCGTGCTCTGGCGCGCGCTGGTCATGGTCCGACGCATTGCCAGCTGCTACGGGCTGGGCCCGACCCACCTGTCCAGCCTGGCCCTGCTGCGTCACGCGATTGCCAGCGCCATCATGGCCGCCGGGATGGAAACTGCCGGCGATCTGATCGCCGAAGAAGTGGGCCGCGGCGTACTCGCCTCGGGCGGTCAGCGACTGGCACAAACCGCCGTGACCGCCAGTCGACTGCGCCGGCTCGGCAAGATGACCCAGCAGATATGCCGCCCGATTGATCACCCGCCGAGCGGTCACCACCGATGAAGCCGCCAGACCGCCGCTGGCGGGCATTGACCGCCTTCTTTGTGCGCGGTAGCGGTGCTCGATCCGGCTGATTGGCCAGGGTCTTTGTGCACGAAGGCTTCAGGTTCCCGGCCTGGGGCAAGGATGCCCCAACGCATCAGCCGCGCAAGCGGTTGAAATTGCGCCTGAAAGCCGGCAAGGACCCCGAGAATGCCCGCGGGATCGCCCAGTTCGCGCGCGGCATCCCGGATGGGGTGATACCTCAGAGCCACAGCGATCGTCCCGTCGGTTCACGCAACGCCCCCGGACTCGTTCCCAGCCTGTCCTGCCCCGAACCCGTGCGCCGGCAACCAGGAATGGACTGCGCTGCCCGCGCCTTCATCGCGCAAGCTGCATGGGTTCAGCGTGGCATGAAAAATCTTTCGCGCCACGCTTCTGTGAGGTGGACGCCCCAAGCCAAAAACCGCGCAACCTAATGAAATAACAGACCTAAAAAGCCACAGGGAAGGGACCTTTTTTAAAAATCCCTTCAGTGACCCCGTGTCAGGATCAATCAGGCCAGACCCGCGTGCAGCAGGTATTGCGCCTGCGCCTCGGTTTCCACCGCGCCGGGGCGCGCGGACCGCACGCGGTTCAGTGCCGCCGTCGGCGACATGCCCTGTTCGACCAGCAACAGTCCGGCAACCAATCCGGTGCGGCCCAGCCCGCCCTTGCAATGAATCACGACCGATCCACCCTGACCCAATGCGTTTTGCAGCCGCGGGCAGACGCTCGGCCAGAGCGACTCAAAGCGCGCGTCGGGTACGCAGGCGTCGCGGATGGGCAGGTGATGCCACTCCAGACCCAGGAGCTCGGCCTTGCAGCCAAGGTCCGGCACGCCGAGCGCCGCCAGTTCGTGCGATTCCATCAACGTCAGCAGGATGTTCCCGCCCCAGTCGCGGATGGCCGCAAGGTCGGCGGCCAGATCCCGGCTCCAGGCGCCGGTCATCGCCTGCGGGTCCTGCTTGCCGGGACAGAAAGTCAGACCGATCCGGCCGCCACCCGGCATGTTGATGCCGGCAATCTGCAACGGGTGCGTCTGGCTGGTTCGCGGCATGTCGGGCGGTCGTGTCATGACTGTACTGCTGAGCTTGTTGCAGTTCGAAGGCAGTCGACAGTTGCGACGTCCTCGATACGGCTTGTGGAAAAATACCCTGATTGGGCAACGAGGACGGCTCGCCCGAAAAATCAACAGCCTGGTCACACGCTCGTCGCCCCCCCGGGGGCACCGGGCGCGGCGGCATGCCAAAACATGGTCCGTCGCACTTTACCGCAAAGTGATCTTGCATCTTCGCAAAGAAGAAGCGCGCCGTATCGCGGTAGCCGCAAGCCACGCACTTGATGCACTTGCATGCGGTTGCTGGCCTCTTTGCGCACACTGCTCAGGCGATGAGCCGGCCCGATTTGCAATGCGACGGCCTATCGGCCAAGGAGATGGCCAAGGTGCTTCAGCGGCCTGATGCCGCTTCGGTCGGCCAGGGAAATTCTGCAAAAGCCTGCCATCGCCTCGTGGGCTTGCGTCCGCTTTCACGCGCGCGCTGGCAAAGCCCGCGCTCAGCAACGTCCAAGCCGACACATGCTCGGCCTAGGCATTGAAATTCAATCGCTTGCGCCCTGGATGCATCAAGGGCCGTCCCCGGCCATGCCGGGCCTGGGCCACTTGAAACCCGAGAAGCGCCGACCATAGACGCCCGCTGGGACATCCATCCCCTGCACGGGAAAGCCTGCATTCGCGCAGACCAACCCCATGCCCACCAACCCGCCAGCCGGAAACCGGCAACAACCGCCGGGAGCGGTTATCCGACCTCATTGAACCGCTCCCTGGGCAAACAGTCCCGCATCCCGTGGACATTGGCTTGTCGCAGCGGCATGTCGCGTCACACCGGCTGACCGCCGACGCGCTTGACTTGATTGCGGTGCCGAAGCCATCGGCTGCACCTGGACCACCCGGCAGGTCGGGCGGTCCTCCCGGGATTCCCCGGCCACCGCCGACCCGGCGCCCGATCAACGCCGGGTTCGGTTGGCGCCCGATCAAAGGGTGTCGGTGACGTCCTTCGAGTAGTGCTCAAGCAGCTCGTCCGCGCGGTGCTTCTCGGCTTCGTCGCGCGCGTGGGCCACTACCGTCCAATTGCCTTTATCACTTGCATTTTCGGCCTTGAGGATCACCGGCTCGTGATCCGGTCGGGCCGAAACCAGACCCGCCAGCAACATGCCACCGACGATCCCGAAGCCGCCCGCAATGATAAATACCCACATGGGGCGGGTCGTCGCAAAATCGAAACCCATGCCGACAAGAACACCCGCCAGAATCAGACCAGCGACCAGCCCGGCAATCCCAAGCCAAAGGTGCGAGAACAGGAGGGTGCGGAAGATACGCCCGGATTCGGGCTCGAGTTTTTTCGAGAGTTTCGGATCGTCGGGAGCGACCAGCTCGACCTGATCCCAGGACAAGCCGATCTTGTCAGTCAATGCACTGGCCGCGTCGCGGGCGCGCGGACCGTTGTTAAACACCGCGCTGACCTTGTGGGGATAACGTTCACTGATGATCTCTACCTGAGTCATTTACCACCTCCTGATGATGAACCGCAGTGTTTCAATCAAAAACACTTGCATGTTCATGGGATAGACATGGTTGAGCTTAGTTCACAAATTGGCATTTTTCAGGCCGAGCGGCCAGAAGCTGGCCGATGGCCTCAACGGCTCCCGCCGTCAGGAGTGCTGCGCATCCCGGTCGCCCGAGGCGGGTGACCGGCTCACGGAAGCCAGCGCGTGCGGGGCCATTGCTTTGGCGCGCCCTCGCGGATACGCGCGGCAAGCCAGCAAGCCAGTGAGTCCGGACCGAAGCCGCGCTGCCCGAATTCTGCCCGGCTTGCCGGGGCTAGACGGACCGGGCCCGGTGGCCGGATCACCCGCACGATCAGCAACCTTCAATATTTCAAAAGCGCTTTTTTAATATAAAACAAATAGTTGAATATCACTTCTCATGCATATTCCACCAAAAAAATGACACGACCCCGATTTCGCCCCGAACCACTCAGTCGCAAGCGAACCGGCGCTGAACACGCAGGCGAGCAACCGGGCCCCGGCAACACGCGACCACCGCGCCGACCACCACCGACCGGCCCGAACAAATCGGCCCAACAAAAAAACAGGCCCCACCACCTGGCAGGACCTGTTTCTCAAACCCGGTTTTCAGGTGCGGCGGGTCAGAGGCTCTTCTTGTAGCTCTCTACTACCTGACGATATTGCTCGTCGTTCAGGGTCTGCTCAAGCATGCGGGCGCAGAGGCTGCGCATCTGAGTCAGCTGCTTGTCCTTCTCGGCCAGGTGGGCAATCAGGCGCTCGCGCTTGAGGCGGTCATCCCGATCGAGAATGGCCTCGCGCAGTTCTGCACGGATCGTCAGGTACTCTTCTTCCAGCGCCTCGCGCCGGGCCGGGGCATCGGCCATCCACGCATCCAGGGCCTTTTTCTGCTCGGCATTCAGATCAAGCTGATCACTCAGCTTTTGCACATGCGGCATCAATTCCACGATCGGCGTCGGCAGCTCGGAACGGTCGGAAGCCATTGACGACACCGGAAGCGTAAAGCCGGCAAGCAGAGCGGTGGCAATCAGGGTGTGGCGTGCGTTGCGGAACATCATGTTCTCTCCTATCCATCAGTTAATTAGCACTTTCTAATCTACCATCGATCGATGGACGCGCAAAATGCCCTTCTCAAACCAGGCGCGGCAGACCAGCCTGACCCACTATCTGCAGAAGCCTTTACAGCACTTCGCAGACCTGCGCCAGTTGTAATCCGCCAGCTGGCGCAGGCAGATCGACCCGTTCGAGTTCACGATCACAAACAGGCCGCGTTCGTCGTGCAGCTTGAACGCCTTTGCGCCGGGGCCTGGTACTTCCCAGTCTGGTGTCCGTCAGCATGGGGTAGCTTTTCCGGCTGGGTAACCCCCGATCGCCTGTTACCCCAAAGCCACGCCGGATGCCCGCGGGTACCTTGGGCGGCTCGCGGACAACAAAAAACCCGCAAAGCGCGCTGCAATGCGGGTTTCAGGGTTGTTTTTCGTACGTTAGCGAACTGCCAAGACGTGCGAAAAACTAGTGATTGGTGGAGCTAGGCGGGATCGAACCGCCGACCTCCTGCATGCCAT
>JBKHDT010000018.1:0-37759 GCA_046541195.1 Halothiobacillaceae bacterium
TCTGCCAGGGCAGTGTTCGCATTTCCGGAAAAAACCATGAGGGAGCGAGAGAATGTCATCGTCCTGCAGGGAATATGGCTGGGCCGGTAGGATTCGAACCTACGAATGCCGGAATCAAAATCCGGTGCCTTAACCGACTTGGCGACGGCCCAATCGAAGGAGGCCCGTATATTAGCGACGCCCCCGGCCCGACGCAAGTCCTATCTTCAAAAAAATGACATCCCCAGGCGGCCCGGGATCAGGAAGGGGTCGATCCGGCATGGGCATCGGCATGGGCGTCCAGCGCATCGAGCAAGGCGGAGCGGTAGCGGCCGGTGCCGGTGAAATGCGCAAGCCCCGGGGGGAGGGCGGCGGCGGCCTCCACGGCGGCTGCCCGCGTCGGGAAGGGCACGAACAGGCAGGCACCCGTGCCGGTTAGGCGCGGATGCAGGCCCAGCGACCGCAGGCTGTCGTACACGGCCCGAATCGCCGGGCTGCGCTTGAGCAGGACCGGCAGAAACGCGTTGTCGGTGGGCAGTCGCTCCGGCAGCGGGTCGAGGGCCATGCGCGGCGTGTCCCGGACCAGGTCCGCCGCGCCGAAGAGTTCGGCGGTCCGGACCGACACGTCAGGCCGGACTACCAGGTAGTGCCCGGCCGGGCGGTCGTCCGGGCGGAGTCGCTCTCCCCGACCCTCGGCCCATCCGGAAAGACCGCGCACGAACACCGGCACGTCCGAGCCCAGCGAAAGGCCCAGTGCCTCAAGGGTTGCCTGCGGCAGGTCCAGGCCCCAGACGCGATCCAGGGCCCGAAGGGTGGTGGCGGCGTCCGAGCTGCCGCCGCCAAGCCCGCCGCCGACCGGCGCCCGCTTGTGCAGCGTGATGTCCGCACCCAGGTCGTCACGACCCACGTGCCGCCTGAGACAATCGGCTGCCCGCAGGATCAGATCGTTCTCGGGGGTGACCCCGGGAACCGTGTCTCCCAGGCGTTGCAGGACACCGTCGTGGCGTACTTGAATGAACAGGCTGTCACCGAAGTCGAGCAGCCGGAAGAAGGTCTGCAGATCATGGAACCCGTCGGCGCGGCGTCCATTGACATGCAAAAAGAGATTGAGCTTGACCGGCGCCGGCCATTCGAAACCCTGGTGCGCGATGCCCTCCCGGGCGTCCGGCCGGGCGGGGGTCATGGCTTGATGGCTCGGTCGCCGGGCAGGCGCCACTGGTCGATGATCAGCTTCATCCGCAGTGCACCGGATTCGGCCCTGAGTCGCCCGGGCAGCATGTAACCGGCTTGTTCGCGGTAGCGGTCAAGCTCGATGACCCACGGGGACTGCTCGATGCGCGTCACCCGTCCGTGCTCGTCCAGCTCGTAATCACCGGCGTGCTCGCCAGGCAGGCCGCGAATCCAGTCGGGGAGGGCGGCGACCGGCACGGGCCAGCCGGTCTGCGCCCCAAGCACCCGGTCCAGGTCATTGGTGCGCAGGCGCTCCCCGGTCGCATCGACCACCAGCGCGTCATCAGGGCGGCCGGTCACCCGCAGCGAGCCTTGTCCGAGCGGCGCATTGATCAGCATGTCGAAATGCGCGCCCACCTGCACCCAGCGAAGCTGCACGCTGCCGCCGCCATCCTCGGCCCGGATGGCGGCCCGTCCCTCGATCGTCCAGTCTTCCAGCAACTCGATTCGTGCCCGGTGAACCGCCCAGGCTGCCTGGCGCTCTTCGATGGATGTCTTGTCGGGCAGGGCAGGGTCCGTGCGCATGGTCGAGCAGCCACCGAGCACGAGCAGGACCAGCGTGGACACGAGCAATGCGCGCCCGAGCCGGTGCATTCCGGCTGGGACGTTGACCGGCCGGCCGGCCATTACCGGGACGAGCCCAGCATGTCCGGAGCAAGCCGCTTGAGTGTGGCCCGCAGCACGTGGTGGTCGTCGTCAAGTTCCAGGGACTGGTCCCAAACGTCGCGGGCGGCCTGAAGCTCGCCGGCGGTCCAGTAGGCCTCGCCCAGATGGGCGCCGATCTCCGGGTCCGGTTGCAGTTCGAAAGCACGCTGCAGCTGCTCGATGGCTTCCTCGAGCCGCCCGAGCCGGAAATAGACCCAGCCCAGACTGTCGATATAGGCCGGGTTGTCGCCATCGATCTCGACGGCCCGCTCGATCAGCTCGAGCGCCTCTTCGTGGCGCTCGGTGCGATCGGCCAGCGTGTAGCCCAGTGCATTGAGGGCGTCCGGGTCATCGGGATTGCGCTCGAGAATGTACCGAAGATCCGACTCGACCACGTCGAGCCGGTCCAGGCGCTCGGCTACCAGAGCCCGCTGCTGCCGGAAGTCCGGGCTGTCCGGCCAGACCATCAGCGCGTCGCTCAGAAAGTCGAAGGCTTCCTCGTGCCGTCCCGCTTCCACAAGGAACATGCTCTGGATGATGGCCAGACGCTGGGCGTCCCCGACGTCGGCGGTTTCCCCGGCCTGCCTTTCGAGGTGCTCGAGCGCCTCGTCGATGCGTCCCTCGTCCACCAGCGACTCGGCCAGGCGAATCTGTGCCTCCGCCCAGTATTCGCCGCTGCCGACCCGGCGAAACTGGTTCCGCGCCTGTGCCGGCTCGCCGTCCTCAAGCAATATCCTGCCCATGAAGATGCGTGACTCGTCGGCATGCTCGTGACTCTTTGCAAGCCTTTCGAGGTAGCCTCGTGCCGCATCGTGATCCTCAAGCCGCAGCGAGAGGAGGGCGGCAATGCGCAGCATCCGGTAGTCTTCCGGATGCTCGGCAACAATGCGCTCGACCTCGGCCAGCGCGCTCGCCTGGTCCCCGGACTGCACGTGCGCCTCGACCAGCGCCGAACGAAACCCCTCGTCCTCGGGAAACGCGTCCCGCGCCCTTTCGAGCGTTTCAATCAGGCGATCGAGCGCACCAAGCTCCGAGAGCGCGATCACCCGCAGCCTGATCACGTCCTTGCGCTTCGGGTCCAGCACGGTTGCCCGGGCCGTGGCTTCTTCCGCGAGCTCGGGGTGATTCAGTGTCAGCGCCAGCCGTGCGACCGTGACCTGGGCCGCCAGCGAATCGGGATACCGGTCAAGCAGATCCTCCGCAAATTCCAGCGCCGTTTCCGGAGGCAGGTTGTGGCCCATGAACTGACCGATCTGGCCGAAAACATCCTCCTCGGCGGTCTTGTCCGACTCGATCCAGCTTGCGAGTGACTCCCGCGCCTCGTCGAGTCGTCCCGCCCGCAGCAGTACGCCGGTCAAGGCGGCAATCGCGGCCGCGTCGTGATCCGAAACCTCAAACCACCGTCTCGCCGTGGATACCGCATCGTCCAGCGCGCCGGCATACATGTTGATCAGCGTGGCCCGCGCAAGCACCTGCACATCGGGAAAGGCCAGCGCGACCTCGGTATACAGTCTGGCCGCCGCCGCATCCTCGCCGATCTGGCCCAGCAGTTCGGCGTGCATGAGCTTGTTGATCGCTTCGGCGCGGGATTCGGCCGCAATCACCTCGGGCCGCATCAGCTCAACGAGCGCCTGCGCCTGGGCAGCCGCCTGGGACGGGGCCCGCGGTTCGACCGGTTCGGCGGTCGCGGCGCAGCCGCTGAACGCCAAGGCGGTCATGCCCAGTCCGACCAGGCGGAAAATGCGTAGCGATGTTTTGCTTCGGCTGCTCATGGGTTCTGCGAATCCCCTGTGATTCTGGAGACTGGGGCATCGGCTGAGTATGCCCGGTGGCTGCGCGACGAAAGAAGGCAAAATACTGCGAAGCGGCCCGGTCGCGCAAACCGGGCGGACCCGGATATCCGGCCCGGGTGGTTGAATTTCAGACCGCAGGGGCCCGGCAGTGGTTCAAAACGATCTGCGCCGGGATCCAGGGTTAATGCTCCGACCGGGCCGGGCGGGGCGTGGATGCAGGTTCCGGGCGCGTCGCCGGTCGGTTCACGGGTTGTTGCGATTGCGCTTCGGCCACGCACCCTGGTTCGCATAATATATATTATGTTAAATACGCGACATGGTCAGGTGCGCTGCCCGGGTCGGCCAGGCTGGCTGATACCTCCTCCTTGCACGACGGCGTCCCCGAAGGTTGCTGCCAGCCCAGCCGTGAGGCTGCCGCGTCATGCGCCATACCGCCCGCTGGCTCGAACGGCTCCTGTGCACGAGTCGTTGCCGTCTGCCAGGTGGCCCGCAGCAACCGCGCCTGACGGCCTGCGCGATCCGTGGTGTGCTTCCCGAAGTGTGCATTCCCGAATGCCGGCCGGGCTTGCCCTGCGCACGCGCAGCGCATGCAGGCGGTGGATCTTGTCCGGGCTGTGCGCTGCATCGGGCCGGACCTGCCATCCGGGCATGATTACCAGCGGTACTTGTCCCACAGCTCGGGGTTTGCCCAGTTGCGCGGATTGAGCCAGTCGGGCGTTTGCTTGTAGTCATGCAGGCTGTGCCGATACAGCGCCCAGCTGCCCCCGCCTGGCTCGTCAAGCAGCAGTTCACCGACCAGACCCAGTGCAAGCGCCTCGGCCCCGGCCTCAAGCAGCGTGGCGCGGTCCGGGGCATGCAGCAGCAGGAGCAGTTCGTCGGCGTAACGGTCCCGCAGTCTCGCCAGCGCACTGGTGGGCAGGGTTTCCCCGCCATGCAGGTCGATGCACCAGAGCGCCCAGGGCCAACGCGCGGCCTCGTCAGCCTGGTCCTGGGCGGCCAGCCAGGGTTCGAGCGCTTGTGGATGGCAGTGGTCGTGGTCGCTGCGCTCTTCCCGAATGCGGTCGCCCGGGCCGGTCGAGATCACCAGCCCGCGATCCGGCGCATGGCGCGCGAATACTGCCTGCAGGGATTCGCGCACTTTTTGCGGAATATCGTGTTCAATCATGGGCATGCGGTTTTATCCTGAAATGTCGTGCCAGGTGTGGTCCTATGCCTGGAACCTGGTCGAGGTATCGATTGCAAGGCATTGATTAGTTGTGACTGATTGGTGTTTCGCCGCAGGAGAGGCATGAGGCGGCTGCGCCGACGACCCGGCAGGGTCAGGGCGACTCGAGCGGCCAGTCGATGACATGCTCGTCCCAGCACTCCTCCGGCACGCCGCTGTGTGAACGACAGCGTCCCGCGACCGACGCCCCCACGCGATGTATGCGCTCGTGATCGCCACAGACCAGGTGATGCCAGTCGGGCAGTGGCCTGCCCTCGGCCACCAGTCGGTAGGCACAGGTCGGCGGCAGCCAGTAGAACTCGTCGAGGTCCTCCGGCCGCAGCCAGACGCAACCGGGAACGCGCTCGTGGCGGTTGTGGTAATCCCCGCAACGGCAGCGTTCGGTGTCGAGCAGCGCGCAGGCCAGCTCCGTGTAATAGACGGTGCCCTCCTCGTCCTCGATCTTCTGCAGGCAGCATTTGGCGCAGCCGTCACACAGCGATTCCCATTGGTCGGGGGTCATCTGCTTCAGGGGAATCGCGTGCCACCAGGGTGTTCGGTCTCGATTCATGACTCGGGCCTCCGGGTCCCGGGTTGCGCAGCCGGTTGGTAGACCGGGATGCCATCACGATAAATCAGCGCTGTGCTAAAGTCAGGCCATGCCCGGTGGCTGGCAGCCCCGGCATCAGGCCGGTTTCTTGCCCGGGCGGCACCAGGATGCCGAAGCCGGGCCGGCGAGTTTCTCCCGTTCGGCATGGAGCGGCGCAGCACATGTGGACAGTAAAGCCATCGGATCACGCCCGGAGGCGCCCCCGAGCCCTGCTCGCCTGGGGCGCGGCATTTCTGGTCGGGCTGGCGTGGGCCGCGCTGGCCATCGGCCAGGACACGCGCAAGGGCGTGCTCGTGGACGTGGATGGGGTGATCGGGCCGGCAACCGCCGATCACGTCGTGCGGGTCATTGAGCGGGCTGCAACCCAGGACGCCGAGGTGGTTATTCTGCGCATCGACACGCCCGGCGGGCTGGATTCGTCCATGCGGACCATCATCTCGCAGATGCTGGCCTCGCCGGTCCCGGTGGTTGCCTATGTCGGGCCACCGGGTGCCCGGGCTGCCAGCGCGGGCACGTACATGCTCTACGCCGCCTCGGTGGCGGCCATGGCGCCGTCCACCCACCTCGGTGCCGCTACGCCCGTTCGCCTGGGCGGGGTGCCGGGACGACCCGACCGCCCTGCCCCGGACGGTTCGGAGGCGCCAGAACCTGCGCAGACACCGCCCGATCCGGACTCGGCGGCGGATCGCAAGGCTGTCGAGGATGCGGTCGCCTACATACGCGGCCTGGCCGAGCGCAACGGACGCAATGCCGACTGGGCCGAATCCGCGGTTCGGGAGGCGGCCAGCCTGACCGCCCGCGAAGCGCACGAGCGGGGCGTGATCGACCTGATCGCCGACAATCTCACCGACCTGCTGCAGTCGATGGACGGTCGTCAGGTCCAGACCGCCGGGGGGGCGCGCACCCTGCATACGGCGGCGATCGATCTGGAAACCGCGCGTCCCGACTGGCGCACCGAGCTGCTGAAGATCATCACCAATCCCAATATCGCCTACCTGCTGATGCTGATCGGGATCTACGGGCTGATCTTCGAACTCGCCAACCCCGGCACGATCTTCTCGGGGGTGATCGGCGCGATTGCGCTGATCCTGGCGCTGTATGCCTTTCAGGTGCTTCCGATCAACTATGCGGGACTCGCGCTGATCCTGCTGGGCATGCTGTTCATCGTGGCCGAGGCGTTCGTGCCGAGTTTCGGGATTCTCGGCATCGGCGGGGTGGTGGCATTCGCGTTCGGGTCGGTGATCCTGGTCGACGACGAGGGCCTGCAGGTATCTCTGCCGCTGATCGGCGGCACGGCGCTGTTTACCGCCGGGTTTTTCGCGTGGGGCATCGGGCGCTTTGTCCAGCTTCGCCATACCAAGGTCGTCAGCGGCCAGGAACAGCTGATCGGTTCGGAGGCCGTGGTCCAGGAAGACTTCGACCACGAGGGGCCGGTCTGGCTGCACAGCGAGCGCTGGACCGCCCGAACGCGGGTGCCCCTGCACAAGGACCAGATAGTCCGCGTGAAGGCCATGCACGGGCTGGTTCTTGAGGTCGAGCCGATGGCCCCGCCTGCCGACGAACCGTGATCGCCGGGCCTGGCGCCGGCTCGGGCGACCCGGCGCTCGCGGTGCCTGCCCCTGCCCAGGAAACTGCCGCCGGCTTTGAGGCATTGGCGGCTTCAATCGGTCAACCGAACTGGAGACATTCTCATGATCACTGCACTGATCGTACCGCTGCTTCTCGTGCTTGGCCTGCTGGTCATGTCCGTTCGCATCCTTCGGGAGTACGAGCGCGGCGTGATCTTCTTCCTTGGCCGCTTCCAGGCGGTCAAGGGGCCCGGGCTGATCATCGTGATCCCCGGGCTGCAGCAGATGGTCCGCGTGGACCTGCGCCTGATCACGCTGGACGTGCCCAGCCAGGACGTGATTTCGCGGGACAACGTGACCGTCAAGGTCAACGCGGTGCTCTACTTCCGCGTGATCGATCCGGAAAGCGCGATCATCCAGGTCGAGGACTACTACTCGGCCACCAGCCAGCTTGCGCAGACCACTTTGCGCTCGGTGCTCGGCAAGCATGACCTGGACGAGATCCTGTCCGAGCGCGACAAGCTCAACAACGACATTCAGATCATCCTCGACAAGCAGACCGACAGCTGGGGCATCAAGGTGACCAATGTCGAGCTCAAGCATGTCGACCTGAACGAAGGCATGATCCGCGCGATTGCCCGGCAGGCCGAGGCCGAGCGGGAGCGCCGCGCCAAGATCATCCATGCCGAGGGCGAACTGCAGGCCTCCGAAAAGCTCGTCGAAGCGGCCAATATCATCGCCACCAACCCGCAGGCCCTGCAACTGCGCTACCTGCAGACCATGAACGACATGAGCACCAACAATGCCTCGACGATCTTTTTTCCGATGCCCATCGACCTGATGGAGACACTGCGCAAGCTGACCGGCCAGCCGCCGGCCGGCGAGCAGCCAAATCCGCAGCCCAAGACGCATCCCGGCCCGATTCAGCCCGGAGAATAATCGCGCTGCAGGCATGCTGCCGGGCCTGGGCCTTGCATGCCCCGGGGCTGAACTCCCCGGGACGCGCGCCGGGGCATTGATGCCCCAGCCGGGGATCTGCAGCATCCACGCCGGGATTCCCTGCCGGCTTCACCCGAAGCGCAGGCCCGGCTGCCGACATTGATAAAATTCATTAACAAAAAGACGCAAACCTATGGATCAAAACCAAGAATCTCGCTCAAGAGCCTATTTCATTGCAGGCAACCTGGTCCTGGCAATCGCGCTGGTCATGCTGTTCTTCTTCGGTTCGCTCTGGGAGCGGCTGGGGGTCGGCGCACTGGTATTGTGGATGGCCACGGCCGCGCTGGGGGTTTTCCTCGTCATGAAGGATCAGCGGCAGGTCGACAACCCGCCGCTGTAACCGTCGGGTCGGGGCAGGTGATCCGCCGCACCCTGGCGCAAGCCGATGGGCAGCGCGGCGCAGGTCATGTCATGACCTGGCCCGTGCGCGACTGCAGCCGGTGCGGGATGCTTCTCGTGGCTTCTCGTGGCGCGTGTCCCAAAAACCGCCAAAGACCTGCTCAGTCGCCCGCCTCGTCGACTATCGGCAGGTTGTCGATCAACCGGGTATTGCCGAGCCGGGCTGCGCCCAGCAGGATCCACGCCCGCGGGTCGGCGCCCGGTGGCGCGAGTGTCCCGACCGTGCGCACCGCGAAGTAGTCCGGATCAAATCCGGCCTCGGCCAGGCGCGCCACGCCCGTTGACTCGACCTGCCCGGCCGTGATTGCCCTGCCCGATTCGACGGCCTGCAGAATGTCGGTGCGCGCCTGCCGCAAGGTGGCGTAAAGCGTCGGCGCCCTGGCCCGCTCGTCCGGGGTCAGGTATCCGTTGCGCGAGCTCATCGCCAGCCCGTCCGCTTCCCGGACCGTCGGCACAGCCTGCAGGCGAACCGGCAGGTTGAGGTCCGCGACCATGCGCCGCAGCACCACCAGCTGCTGGTAGTCCTTGCGCCCGAACACCGCCAGATGGGGTTGAACCATCCCGAACAGCTTGCAGACGATGGTGGCCACGCCATCGAAGTGACCGGGACGGCTGGCGCCGCAGAGCTGGTTTGCCAGCGTCGCCGGCACCCGGATCTGCGTGTGTTCCGCGCCCTGGACGTGTCCCGGATACATCGCCTCCACCGAGGGCAGGACAACCGAATCAGCAAGCGGCTCCAGCAGCGCCAGGTCCTCGGAAACCGTTCGCGGGTAGCGTTCGAAATCCTCGCCGGGGCCGAACTGGGTGGGATTGACAAAAATGCTGACCACCACGTGATCGGCCCGCGCCCGGGCCGCCTGCACCAGCGCCAGATGACCCGCGTGGAGGTTGCCCATGGTGGGCACCAGGGCGACGACCTGACTGGCCGGGACATGGCGCCGGAAGTTCGATAGTGATTCAGGAGTTTCAAGTATCTTCATGATAAGAGAGGCTTTTGCCTTGCCCTGTATGGTCCGTGGATGCAGCGGACAGTACGTCGCGGACGAAGCGGACGGTCAGGCGCCGGTGCTCGATCATCGAGGCACGGTCCAGTCGCCCAAGCAGGGCGATCAGTGCCGCCACGTCCCGGCGGTACATCCGCAGCAGGTACATGCCCGTCTCGAAGGGCAGCTCGAACCCGCGCTGCCGGGCGCGGACCTGCAGCAGGTCGATCTTTTCCGCATCAGTCGGCTCGCGAATGCCCAGCACCGTGCCCCAACCCAGGCGCGTGACCAGATCCGGAAAGTCCAGTGGCAATTCCCGAGGGGGCCGTGAGGCGGTCATCAGCAGCCGCCGGTCCTGCTCGCGGAGGCGGTTGATCAGGTCGAACAGCGCGAAGGCGTCCTCGTGGTGTGCCGTGACCGCGTCGACGTCGTCCAGGACCACCAGATCCAGCCGCTCCAGTCCCTCGAAGGCCTGGCCCATGCGGCGGTGCAGGCTTTTCAGGGGCAGGAAGGCGGCGGTCAGGCCCTGGTCGTTGGCATGGTGGCAGGCTGCCTGGGCCAGGTGGGTTCTGCCGCACCCGGACGGGCCGTGCAGGTAAAGCTGCAGCTCGCCCTCGCCCACCGACTGCAGGGCGACCATGGCCCGCAGCATCAGGTTGCCGCTGCCGACAAAGCTCTCCAGCGTCGGAACCTCGCGTATTCCCAGGTCGAGCGGGATCTGCTTCACGCCTGCTCCCGCTTTGCGCCGCCGGCCTCCTCGCCCGTTGTCGCGCGGGCGTCCCCGGGGTCGGTACCGCGATAGATCGGGCTGTCGGTGTAGGCCGCCCAGGCATACCGGGCCAGCACCACGATCACCGCCGACACCGGCAGCGCCAGCAGCAGTCCGAAAAAGCCGAAAAGCTGACCACCGGCCAGGACCGCAAAGATCACGGTGACCGGGTGCAAGCCGATCCGGTCGCCCACGAAGAAGGGCTGAAAGACGAAGCTCTCAAACAGTTGCCCGGCCCCGAAGACCAGCAGCACCCAGATCAGCGGGATGACCTCGCCGGTCTGCACGTACATCATGATCAGCCCCATGCCCATCCCGACAATCACGCCCAGATAGGGGACAAAGCTCAGCAGGCCGGCCACCAGCCCCACCAGGATGCCGGTCTTCAACCCCGCCAGGGTCAGGCCGACGCCGTAGAACACCCCCAGGGAAATCATCACCGCCAACTGCCCGCGCAGAAAGCTGCTGAGCATCTCGTCGGATTCCCGGGTGATTTCGATGATCTTCGGGGCATTCGGCCGGGGCAGCAGGCCCTCGAGCCAACGAAGCAGCTTCGGCCAGTCACAAAGCAGGTAAAACGTCAGCACCGGAATCAGCATCGCGTTGACCAGGGCCATGGCGACGGCCGAGCCCGAACCGAAGGCCGAGCGCGCCGTGCTGGCGGCCCACTGGCCGATCTGCTGGCCGTGCTCGCGCATGAGCTCCGTCATGCTGGCGAAGTTGAACTCGACGTCGAGATTTTCTTCCAGCCACGGCTGGATCAGCGACTGGATCTGCTCCAGGTAGCGCGGCAGCGCCTCCATCATCATGCGGCCCTGCTCGGCAATCATGGGAATCAGCACCAGGATCAGCCCGGTCACCGCCAGGAAAAACAGCAGGAACACCACCGTCGTGCCGGCGGTCCGCCCCATGCCGAGGCGCGCGAGGCGGCTGACGGCCGGGTCGAACAGATAGGCGAGTACCAGCGCGGCCATGAAGGGCGTGAGTATCGGTGCAAGCAGGTACAGCAGCACGCCGGCCAGGGCGACCGAGATGAGTATGTAGAGTTTCAGCATGGCATCCTCTTCCGGGCCAGTCCCCGGTAACCGGCGCGCGTCCCTCGATCCTGTCCGCGCGGCTTGTGTTCGGTGCCGCCCGGGCGGCCCGATGCGGTCGAATCCCGGCCTGGCCGGGTGGGACCGCCGATTGTACTGCAACCGACCCGAGGCGACAGGACCCCGGTGCGCGGGCGGGTCCCGCCCTGGTGCCTGGCGCGGGTAACGGCCCCCCGGGGCATGGTGTATCATGGCGAGCCCGCCGAAGACCGGCCCCCTGTCCCAACGAGCATCGAGAAACGAGCCCATGTGCGCAGCATCCACCTCCCTGAGCTATCGAGACGCCGGCGTCGACATCGACGCGGGCAACGCCCTGGTCGACCGCATCAAGCCGCAGGTGGCGCGCACGCGCCGGCCGGAGGTCATTGGTGGCCTGGGGGGCTTTGGGGGACTGTTTGCGCTGGATACCGCGCGCTACCGCGAGCCGGTGCTGGTTTCCGGTACCGACGGCGTGGGCACCAAGCTGCGCCTGGCCATCGAGACCGGCCGGCATGACACCATCGGCATCGACCTGGTGGCCATGTGCGTGAACGACGTCCTGGTCCAGGGCGCCGAGCCGCTGTTCTTCCTGGACTACTACGCCACGGGCAGGCTGGACGTGGATGTCGCGGCCTCGGTGGTTTCGGGAATTGCGGAGGGCTGTGTGCAGGCCGGCTGCGCTCTGGTCGGCGGCGAGACGGCCGAAATGCCAGGCATGTATGCCGGGGCAGACTACGATCTCGCCGGGTTCTGCGTGGGAGTCGCCGAGCGCAGCCGGCTCCTCGATGGCGGCCGGATCGGCCCCGGCGACGCACTGATCGGCCTGGCGGCCAGTGGCCCGCATTCCAACGGCTACTCGCTGATCCGCAAGATCATCGAGCATGCCGGCGCCGAACTGAACAGCCATCTGCCGGACGGAACCACGCTGGCCGATGCCCTGCTGGCCCCGACCCGCATCTACGTCAAGCCTCTGCTGGCCCTGATGCAGCGCGTCGAGGTCCACGGACTCTGCCACATTACCGGCGGCGGGCTGACCGAGAACCTGCCGCGCGTCTACACCGACGAGCTCGCTGCCCGGATCGATCTGGCCAGCTGGCAGCGGCCGGCGGTCTTCGACTGGCTGGCCGAGCACGGTGGCGTCAGCAGGGCGGAAATGCTCCGCACCTTCAACAACGGGGTCGGGATGGTCGTCATCGTGCCCGAAGAGCGGGCCGACGAGACAGTCGCGTTCCTGCAGGCCGAGGGCGAAACCGCCTGGCGCCTGGGTGAGATGATCCCGGCCGGTCAGGGCGAGGCGGTGGTCTACTCGTGAGCGCACGCGCCCGGCTGGCGGTCCTGATCTCGGGAAACGGCAGCAATCTGCAGGCGATTCTCGATGCCTGTGCCGCGGGCACGGTCGATGCCGAGGTGGTGCTGGTGCTGTCCAACCGTCCCGGTGCCTACGGGCTGGAACGGGCACGCCGCGCAGGCGTCGAAGTCGATGTTCTGGATCATCGCGACTTCGACGGTCGGGCGTCCTTTGACGAGGCCCTGGCCGGGCGTTTGGCACAGGCAGAGCCGGACTTCATTGCGCTGGCCGGCTTCATGCGCATTCTGACCCCAGCGTTCGTCAGTCGCTTCACCGGACGGATGATCAATATCCACCCTTCCCTGCTGCCGCGGCATCCGGGGCTGGACACCCATGCCCGCGCCCTGGCAGCCGGCGATGCCGAGCACGGCTGCTCGGTGCATTTCGTCACGCCCGAGGTCGACGGTGGTCCGGTCATCATCCAGGGGGTGATGTCGATGCCGGAATGCGACGATCCCGACATCCTCAAGGCGCGTGTCCACGCGCTTGAGCACCAGGTCTACCCGCAGGCCCTGGCCTGGCTGACGGCAGGGTGCCTGAGCATGGATGCCGAAGGTTCGGTTCGCTGGGATGGGCAAGTGGTCACCGCCCCCGCACGGCTGGACGAGACCGGCAGACTGTGCCCGCCCCGGACCGTGCCGCCCGATCTGGCTTGAGACGCCAAGGGCGCGCCTTGCGCAAGCGCCCGTCGGGGCAGAAAACCCTGCACGAGGCGATCAATGGCCTCGTGCAGCCATGCGTCGGCAAGTCACCGCCCGCGCCGTGCGTGCCGCCCGAGTGGCTGGCGATCCGGGCTCAGTCGACGAAACCGGCGTAGTATCCGCCCATCTTCTTCAGGGACATCGGATACAGACCCGCGAAGTCCTCCGGCAGTGACTGCTGCACAACCGCCAGGCTCATCAGATGGTCGCCCCAGTCACGCAGCTTCGGCGTCTTGCCCAGGTCGACCAGCGTTTGGAACTGGTCAAGAAACCGCAGGCGCTGGAACAGCGGCGCGTAGGCGGTATCGACCAGGCTCATGGACTCTCCGGCAAAGAAGGGCCCCTCGTCCGCCATGGCCCGCTCGACATGGGGCAGCAGCCGCGCCAGCTCCTGCCTGCCCGCCTCAAAACCGTCCTCATCCTTGGAGGAGACCGCCTGGAACATGGCGCCGATGCAGCTGGCGCCGATCTCGATCCAGGCCCGATGTCGGGCACGCGTCAGCGCGTCCTCCGGCATCAGCCGGCCGGGCGTGACCTCGTCGATGAACTCGTTGATCACCGCGGACTCGAACAGCACCTCGCCGTCGGCGCGCAGCAGCGGCACCTTGCCCAGCGGGGAGATTTCCCCGAACCAGGCCGGCGGGTCCATTAGATTGATGAAGGTGGTTTCGAATGGCTGATCCTTGTGCAGCAGCGTGATCACGGATCGCTGCACGAAGGGACAAAGCTTGAAGCTGATCAATTCCAGTTTCATCGGTAGGCTCCCGTTGGTGTTTCGATGGGGCGCTCGCGCATCCGGCCAGTCCCCAAAATCCTGTCTCTGGACCGCTCGTCCTGCATGGTTTCGACGGTACAGCAATCGACAGCATAGGCAACCTGACGCAGAAGTGGGCAGGATGCCAGACGCGACGCCCAGCTGGTAGACTCGGGCGACGAAGCCAGTCAACGCGAATTAAAAAAAACGCCGACAGTCGAAATGAATCAAGATCAACCGGCCAGCGACGGACAACGTCTGGATACCTGGCTCTGGGCTGCGCGTTTCTTCAAGACCCGCAAGCTGGCGGCTGAAGCCGTCGACGGGGGCAAGGTGGAACTCGGTGGCCAGCGTGCCAAGCGTTCGCGCAAGTTGCGCGGGGGCGAGACGCTGGTCATCCGCAAGGGTCCCGAGGTGTTCGAGGTGATCGTCCGCGGACTCAACGAGCAACGGCGGCCGGCCAGCGAGGCGCGCCTGCTCTACGAGGAAACGCCCGAGAGCCTGGCGCACCGCGAGGAGCAGGCGGCCCAGCGCAAGGCCGCCGCGGGCATTCGTCCACCTTCGGTGCGACCCAACAGCCAGGACCGCGAACGGCTGCGCCGCCTGCGTGGCAAGCTCTGACAAACTGTCGAAAACCGCCTGTTTGTGCTGTTTGTGCGAGGCGTCCGCCCGGGTCGCAAGATCAGGGGGCACCGTGGCAAAACATGCCTTGGGTGACTGCTTCAGGTGCCCGACCGGGGCATGGAGGCACCCACGGGGCGCCGCTCGGGTCTTGTGCCTGCCGTGGCCCGGGGCCGGTAAAGACATTCGACGCACCCGGGATGCAAGCCAGTCCATTGCACCGCAGGGGCCGGGCGTTGCCGCACGCGGGCTTTGCCCTTGGGCGCTGGCGCGCGCCCACAAAGCCAGTGGAAGGCTTTGTGCAGCGTTTGCCCGGAACGCACCCGGTGCCCGTGCGCCGTCTGCGCGCATGCGGTAAAGTCACACCCCAACGTGACCGCGAGGTCCCGGCCGTCGCCCCGCTTTCGACCCAACCATGAGTGAGCCTTCTCGTGTCCAAGATCAAGTGCCTGCACGCCCCCTGGATAATACCGGTTGAACCGCGGGATGTGGTGCACCGGGACTACTGCCTGGTCCTGGAGGGTGAACGCATCATCGACCTGCTGGCGTCGGACAAGGCGCGCGTCGAATACCGGGATGCCGTGCATGAGGACTACCCGGGCCACCTGCTGATGCCTGGACTGGTCAACGCCCATACCCACGCGGCCATGGTGCTGATGCGCGGGCTGGCCGATGACCTGCCGCTGCAGGAATGGCTTGAGGAGCATATCTGGCCCGCGGAACTTGCGAACCTCTCCCCGGGCTTTGTCCGTGACGGAACCCGGCTTGCGGTCGCGGAAATGCTGCGTGGCGGCACAACCTGCTTCGCGGACAAGTATTTCTTTCCCGAATCGGCGATGGAAGTGGCCATCGAGGCCGGCATGCGCACCGTCACCGGCCTGGTGGTCATCGACTTCGCCACGCCCTGGGCGTTGGACCCGGATGAGGCGCTGGAAAAGGGCCTGGCGGTGTTCGAACGCTGGCACAACCACCCCCGGGCGCACTTCGCCCTGGCGCCGCACGCGCCCTATTCCGTTTCTGACGCGCCGCTGGAGCGAATCCGGGTACTCTCTGACCAGCTGGACATTCCCGTGCACATGCACGTGCACGAAAGCGCCTGGGAAATCGACAACGCCCTTGCGTCCACCAATGAGCGCCCGCTGGCGCGGCTGGCGCGGCTCGGGCTGGTCAACGAGCGTCTGGTCGCGGTGCACATGACCCAGCTGATCGACGAGGAAATCACGCTGCTGGCCGAGGTGGGCGCCTCGGTCATCCACTGCCCCGAATCCAACCTCAAGCTTGCCTCCGGGTTCTGTCCGGTGCAGCGGCTCCTGGACGCCGGCATCAACGTCGGCCTGGGCACCGACGGGGCCGTGAGCAACAACGACCTGGACATGTTCGGCGAAATGCGCACCGCGGCGCTGGTGGGCAAGCCGGTGGCCGGCTCGGCTTCGGCCCTGAACAATCATGAAGTTCTGCGCATGGCGACACTCGGCGGCGCCCGGGCCTTTGGCATCGACCATCTTTGCGGCTCGCTGGAAATCGGCAAGCAGGCCGACGTGATCGCCGTGGATCTTTCCTGGCTGGAAACCCGGCCGGTCTACGATCCCATCTCGCACCTGGTATACGCCGTCGCGCGCCAGCAGGTGACGGACGTGTGGGTAGCGGGTCGCCAGTTGCTTCGTGACCGGAACCTGACGACGCTCGATACCGCCGAGATCGTCCGCGACGCGGAACGCTGGCAGGCGGTCCTGGAGAAAAACGCATGAGCGCAAGTGCGGACTTTCGCGAGCTGGAGCACTTCGACCGGCTCGCCGAACAGTGGTGGGACCCCGAGGGCGACTTCCGCGCGCTTCACGACATCAACCCGCTGCGCATGGAGTTCATCCTCGAACATGCGTCCCTCGACGGGCAGCGGGTGCTCGATGTCGGCTGTGGCGGCGGAATCCTGACCTGCGCGCTGGCCGAGGCCGGCGCCGAGTGTACCGGCATCGACCTGGCCGCGGACACTCTGGAGGCGGCGCGGGTGCACGCCCGCGAAGCCCATCTCGACATCGACTACCGGCTGGAAGACGTGCTGGAACTGGCCGGACGTGTGACCCGCGGCGAGGAAGCGCCCTGGGACGTGGTCACCTGCCTGGAAATGCTTGAACACGTGCCGGAACCGGCGCAGGTCGTGACCGCGCTCGGGCAACTGGTCGCGCCCGGGGGCTGGGTGTTTCTCTCGACGATCAACCGCAATCCCAAGTCCTGGCTGCATGCCATCGTGGGTGCCGAGTACATCCTGCGGCTGGTTCCCCGGGGCACCCACCGCCACGACCGGTTCATCCGTCCCGCCGAGCTGGCCGGCTGGTGCCGGGCGGCGGCGCTCGACCCCCGGGACATCCGCGGCCTTTCCTACAACCCGGTGACGCGCCACTACCACCTGGGTACAGACGTGGACGTGAACTACCTGATGGCCTGCCGCCGTGCGGACTGACTCGCGTCCGGCCATCCGCGGCGTGCTGTTCGACCTCGATGGCACGCTCGTCGACACGGCGCCGGACCTGGCGCTGGCGCTCAACCGCCTGCGCCTGGAGTGCAACCGCCTGCCGCTGCCCTTCACCACCATTCGTCCGCAGGTGTCCAATGGCGCCGCGGCGCTGGTCAGGCTGGGGTTCGGTCTGCGTCCCGGCCAGACCGGCTTTCGCGAGTTGCGCCAGCGGCTGCTTCAGCTGTACCTGGCCGAGATCTGCCGCGATTCGGCACTCTTTCCCGGTTTCGAGGTGGTGCTGGCCGAGCTGGACAGCCGGGTCGTGCCGTGGGGCATCGTCACCAACAAGCCGGGTTTCTTGACCACGCCGCTGCTGGCCGGCCTGGGCCTGGATTGCCGCGTGGCGGTTTCCGGCGACACCCTGGCGGTCAAGAAGCCCGACCCGGCCCCGCTGCGCCACGCGGCCGACATCCTGCAATTGCCCCCTGAAGCGTGTCTTTACATCGGCGATCACGAGCGCGACATTGTGGCAGCCAGGGCGGCGCGCATGCCCGCGCTGGGCGCAACCTGGGGCTACCTGGACGGCGAGCGCGCGCCTGCGGACTGGGGCGCCGACGCCCTGATCGAACGACCCGAGGAACTCATCCAATGGCTGTAACCGAGCGCAGCACGCTGCTCCTGGAACTGCCCGGCATTCCCCGGCGTCCCGGCAAGCCCGGTGACGACGCCTACGCCGACTGGCAGACCTGGCTCGAGGGCCACGAGCCCTGCGCCGATTTTGGTGCCGTCATGGCCCGGGTTCGCGCGGGTCTGCGCACGGTGCTTGACGAGCGGGCGCTGGCCGACGATCCGGCCGCCAGGGCCCGGATCGAGGGTCTGGCCTCCGCCGCGCTGCTGTTCGACGGACTCATGAACGCGCGCCGCGACCTCAATGCCGGGCGGGCCCCGCTGTTGCCGGCCGCAGAGCTTGAGCGGTTCCTGGTGACCGAGGACCAGATTCGTTCGGGGACGGTGGACTTCGCCTGGCGACGATTCGTGGAGGCCTACGCCCAGCGGATCTTCGCCCTGCTGCAGGCCGCGGCACCGCTCGGCAGGGGCTGGGGCGGCGGCCTGCCCCGTCGGCTTGCGATCGTCCTGCTCGAACGGCACGTCAACACCCTCAAGAAGCAGCCCGAGGCCGCCTTTGCCGACCAGCCGCCCCGGCTTGGCGTGGCCGACTGGCCGCCGCTTGCCTGGCGAGTCCTGCGCACGGGCTAGCGCATGGATCATCACGCCTACTGCGAAGAGATCGCCGCGCCGGTCGGCAGTCCGTTTCGCTACGCCACCTACCGGCTTCCGGCGGCCCAGCGGCAGGCCATGCATGCTTTGGGTGCCTTGCATCGCGAACTGGACAGCGTGCCGCACACGATCGCCGAGCCTTCGGTTGCCCGGGCGCGGCTCAACTGGTGGCAGGAAGAACTGACCCGCCTGGAGGCGGGTGCCCCGAACCACCCCATCACCTGCGCCCTGGCCGACGCCGGCGAGGCGCACGACCTGCCGGCGGTGCTGCTGCAGGCGCGGGTCGAAGGGGCCCTGATGGACACCGAGTACACCGGCTACCAGACCGTCGAGGACCTGGACTACTATCTCGCCCGCAGTGGCGGCGTACTCTGGCGGCTGTATGGGCACGTGCTCGGCCTGACGGCGCACGACGACTGGCTGGGACGATTCGGCGTGGCCAGCCGGCGTCTGCAACTGCTGCACTACATGGGCCGGGACCTCGCCGCCGGCCGGATCTACCTGCCGGCCGTCCAGATGGAACGTGCCGGCGTGCGGCCTGCCGACCTGATGCGGGACGAGCCGCCCGCCCCGGTGCAGGCGCTGCTGGATTCGTTTTCCGAGCAAGTCGGCGGCGCGCTGGCGGCGGTGGCCGCCAGCATGCCTGAGGCGGGTACCCGACAGCTGAATCGGGCGTTCTGGCCCGCCCGGGTCACCCTGGGCATTGATCGGACCCTGCATCGCAAGATCCGCGAAGACGGCAACCAGGTTCTGAACCACCGCGTGGACCTGTCTCCGGCGCGAATGCTGTGGATCAGTTTTATCAAGCAATGGCAACACAGATGAACGAACAGACCACACCCTGGCACCACACACCCCTGCCCCCGGGGGCCTTCAAGGACCGGGTGGTGCTGGTGACCGGCGCCTCCGGGGCCATTGGAGGCGCCATCGCCCGGCACCTGGGCGCCTTGGGCGCCACCCTGGTGCTGCTGGGCAAGACCCCCTGCAAGCTTGAGAAGACCTACGACGCCATCGTGGCCGCTGGCGGCCCGGAGCCGCTGATGCAGCCGGTCAACTTCGAAGGGGCGGTACTCGACGATTACGCCGAGCTGGCCGGGGCCGTCGAGGGGACCTGTGGGCGGCTGGATGCCCTGGTGCTGGCGGCTGCCACCCGCGGGCAATCCACGCCGGTGGAGCTGGCCGATCCCCTGGAGTTCGCCCGCACCATGCACGTCGACCTGTCCGCGCCCTTCCTGCTGACCCAGTATTGCCTGCCGCTGCTGGCCCGTTCCGACGCGGCCCGGGTTCTGGCGCTGGGCGACCGCGGCCCCGCGGCCTACGGCGGTGCCTATGTGCTGGCCAAGGCAGCGCTGGAACGGATGATCGAGACCTTGGCGCACGAGCGCGACGACCTGCTGGCCAATGTCCTGGACCCCGGCCCGACGCGCTCCGAGCTGCGCGCCCGGGCGTTTCCCGGCGAACTGCCGGAGCAGAACCCCGGCCCGGAGCACATGCTGCCGGCCGCCGAGTACCTGCTCGGCCCGCAATGCGCGGTCACCGGAAGAACCTTCCGACTGGCTGAACAGGAGCAAACCCCATGAGCGATTCCATCCAGACCGCCACCTTTGCCGCCGGCTGCTTCTGGGGCGTCGAAGCCCGGTTTCGCCGCATCCCGGGCGTGGTCGATACCCAGGTCGGCTATACCGGCGGGCATGTGGACGAACCGACCTACCGCGCGGTCTGCAGTGATACCACCGGGCATGCCGAAGCGGTCGAGGTGCGTTTCGACCCGCGGGTCGTGTCCTACCGGCAGCTGGTCGAAGCCTTCTTCGACCTGCATGACCCGACCACCCGCAACCGCCAGGGCCCGGATGTTGGCAGTCAGTACCGATCGGCGATCTTCGTGCACGATGCCGACCAGGAAGCCGAGGCGCGCGCCGTTATCGAGCAACTGGAGGCCTCCGGCCGATTCGCTCGGCCGATCGTGACCGAAGTGGTCCCCGCCGCGCGCTTCTGGCGCGCCGAGGAATACCACCAGCGTTACCACGAGCGCCAGGGAGGGCACTGCTGAGCGCAATGACGCTGCTGGGCGGCGCGCTGCTCGCCGGGCTACTGATCGCGGCCCTTTTCAGCCTCTTTCACCGCTACCTGCGCCATAGCCTGACCCCTGCCCGCGAACGGGTGACACACTTGCCGAGCGCGTACGGACTCAGCGGCGCGCCAGTGCGCATCCCCACGCGCCGCAATCGCTGGCTCTCGGGCTGGTGGCTTGCTGGCCGGCCGGGGTCCGGCACGGTGATTATTGCCCACGGCTGGGGCGCAAGCCGCGAATCGATGCTGCCGCTGGCCCGCCCCCTGCTGGCAGCCGGCTGGCAGGTGCTGCTTTTCGACATGCGCAACCATGGGCTCAGCGACAGCGACGACTTTTCCTCGATGCCGCGCTTTGCCGAGGATATCGAGGCCGCGCTCGACTGGTTGCGCGTCCAACCCGGCCATGCCGAGACCCCGGTTGCCCTGGTTGGTCACTCGGTCGGCGGAGCGGCCGCGCTGCTGGCCGCTTCGCGCCGGACGGATATCGACGCGGTGGTCAGCATCAGCACCTTTGCCCACCCGGCGGACATGATGCGCCGCTGGCTGGCCTGGAAACGCCTGCCCTTCTTCCCGGTTGGCTGGTACGTCCTGCGCTACGTCGAGCGGGTCATCGGGCATCGCTTTGACGACATCGCCCCGCTCCAGACCCTGCCGCGTATCCGCTGTCCCGTGCTGCTGGTCCACGGCCGGGACGACCCCGTGATTCCTGCAGCGGATGCCGAACGTCTGCTGGCCCATCGCGACACGGCCAATGTCACCCTGCGCCTGCTGCCCGGCGGGCACGACCTCAGCGAGCACCTCGAACAGCATGGTGCGGAGCTGGATGCCTTTCTCGAACGTGCCCTGGGGAAGGTCTGCACGAATGCAGACCTTCCCGTGCAGGGCATGGATGCCCTGCCGCACAATGGCGCAAGCCATTGAATTGCGCAGCCCGGGCCGAGCATGTATCGGCCCGGGCGTGTCTGAACGCGGGCTTCGCCAGCTAGCGCGTTAGAGCTGGTGCCAGCCCACAAATCCATGGATGGATTTGTGCAGAGTTTCCCCAGGTTAAGTCACGCGCAACACGAGCCAGCCCGGAGGATCGCCCCGTGAAAGGGCTGCCCAAAGGCTGGCAATCGAAGAATGCCCCTTCCGGCTCGGGGGCCAACATGCTTGACTCGTGCCGGGCTCCATAACCCGACAGGCCCCGGGTAATCCGGTATAGTTCGCTGATGAAACGATCCCGTTTGCCTCTGGCACGCACTCTGGCGCTTGTGCTCATGTTGGCATGCTGTGTGCCGACGCTCGTCCAGGCGATGTCGTTCACGGTCGAAGATGTCCCCTTTCAGCAGCTTGATCCAGCCTTTTCTGTCTACCAAAACCCAGGCGCGCCACTCACGCTCGCCCAGGCCCGCTCGCTGGCGGCCGAAGGAGCCTTCAAACCGCTGCCGGCCGACTCGGCCACCGCGACCAACTTCGGACTCACCGATTCGGAGATCTGGCTGCGGGCCGACCTGAACACCCCGCCAAGCCTGGCGCCGCGCTGGCTGCTGGAGGTGGCCCATGCCTCGCTGGATCAGGTGGATGTGTACTTCGCCGGCGCGGACGGGACATTCATCCATCAGCATTCCGGGGATCTCGTCGCGTTCCCCGAACGGTCGATACCGCACCGGCATCACGTGTTCGAGCTCCCCCTGCAACCTGACAGCGAGGCGGTGCTCTATCTGCGGGTGGCCTCGGAGGGGACCCTGACGATCCCGGTTCGTCTGTGGCAACCGGATGCCCTCTGGCAGCGGGACCAGGTGGAGTACGCGGCATTGAGCGTGTATTACGGGCTCCTCGTCGGGCTGCTGGTCTACAACCTGTTTCTGTATCTCTCGCTGCGCGACCCGCTGTACCTGATCTACGTCGCCTTCATCGGCACCCTGGGCGTGGGGCTCGGCGGGCTGTCCGGGCTGGTCAGCCAGTTCCTCTGGCCCAACGCCCCGGCGCTGGCCCATCTCGCTCCCACGGCCGGCGTTTCGCTGGCCGGATTCTTCGGCACACTGTTCGTTCAGTACTTTCTGGGGGATACGCCCAAACGACTTCGGCTCGGCTGGTTCATGCCATTGATGACGGCTGGCTATGTCACGACCTTCCTGACATCGGTGTTCTGGTCTTATCACCTGGCCGCCATCGGCGTGAACCTGCTGTCGCTGGTTTTCGCTTTCGGAGCGCTCTTTCTTGGGGGCGTAAGCCTCTTTCAGCGTCAGCCCGGCGCGCGGTTTTTCGTGCTGGCGTGGATCGCGCTGCTGCTCGGCGTCATTATCATTGCCCTGCACAATATCGGTGTGCTGCCCTCCAACTTTGCGACCGCCAATGCGTTGCTCATCGGCTCCGGGGCCGAGATGCTGCTGCTTGCCCTGGCCCTGGCCGATCGCATTCACGCCATTCAGAAGGCGCATGAAACCGCCCAGGAAGAAGCCATCCGCGCCAAGCAGGCATTACTCGAATCAACCCTGGAGAACGAACGGCTCCTGGAAAGCCGCGTGACCGAGCGCACCCGCGAACTTGAAGACACCAACGCGCGCCTGCGCGAGAGCCGGGAGAAACTGCACCATCAGGCCACCCATGACGAGCTGACCGGGCTGGTCAACCGCAAGCTCCTGGCCGACCGGCTGGAACATGCCCGGCAGCACGCGGCTCGTTATGGCGAGCACTTCGCCTTGCTGGTGCTCGATCTCAACCGGTTCAAGCCCGTCAACGACACCTACGGCCATGCGGTCGGCGATGCGGTACTGGTGACCGTGGCCCGTCGGCTCCAGACTGCAGTGCGCGCCTCGGACACTGTGGCGCGCACCGGGGGCGACGAATTCGTGATCATTCTCGAAAAGGTTGCCGGCCGGACGGAAGCGCTCGGGATTGCGGACAAGCTCACTGACGCCATCGCGGCACCTTTCGAGCCCCCGGATGTGCCCGAACCATTGACCATCGGCGTCAGTATTGGCGTGAGCCTCTATCCCGAAGACGGCGAGGACGCCCGAACCCTGATGCGCCGGGCCGACGACGCGATGTATCAACGCAAGCAAAAACGTGCAGATTGAGCCTGGTTGATCCGCTTACCGCGGCGGCGTCACTGCCTGGGGTTTGCTTAGTAGCCGGTAGATCAGCCGCGCGAAGTGCTGCATGGCCTGTTCGCTCTCGAGCAGCGGCATCGACAGGCGCTCGTTGTCCTGCAGGGCATCGAGGATGGCATCGTTCAGCCGCCGGGGCAGCAGCCCGTGCATTGCCTGCGCCTCGTCATGCTGGTGTACCTGGGCCATCACCGCCTGGTCCCGACTGAGGCGATCCGCGATGCCCGTCGCGAAGTGGAGCTTGTCGTTGTCGTGCACCTCGGCACCGTAGATCTCGTTGAGCTTGTCGATGATTTCGGCAAGGCGTTTCCTGTCGGGGTCGTGGGGCTTGCCGGAACCCACCTCGCTGACCGGGTCCAGTGTGTACTCGCCGGATTCGTCCTCGACCTGGATGCGTTGCTCGGCATGCTTGGTGAGGCGGTAGTGGGTGAGATTGAGTTCACTGACGTCGATCTGCTCGTCGTCCAGTCGATCGATCCGCAGCAGCGGGTGCAGATGGCGGGCGAAGACGTTGAGCTGCTCGAGCTCGCGGTCCTCGAACTCGACGATCTGCGACAGGAATTCGTAGGCACGGGTGAAGCTCTGCAGATTCTTGCGGAACAGGTCCAGCTCGTCACGCGCGGTCCCGGCATCCTTCAGTTCCTGCTCGGCGCGTTGCAGCTGAGTCTTGTCGCCGTTGCATTCGGCTTCCCTCTGGGCCCGCTGCCAGGTCCGGATTTGCTCAAGCAGGGCCAGATAGCGCCGGGTAAAGCGCTCACGTGCCGGTTGGCAATAGTGGCTCAGCTGGCTTGCACTGGCCTTGGGGTCATAAAACGCCCGAGCGAAATGCGCCACCTCGTCCCAGTGATAGATGCCGACTGCGTCCAGCGCGCGCTGCAGATCGTAGACCACCTGGGGATCGGAAACGTCCGACAGGCAGGCGGTGCGGTAGTACGGGGCAAAGGCGGCCAGGATATCCTCGGGATCGTTCACGAAATCGAGGATGAAGGTCTCCTTGCCCGGGTAGGTGCGATTCAGGCGTGAGAGCGTCTGCACGCAGTCCACGCCCTGCAGCTTCTTGTCGACGTACATCGCGCACAGCTTGGGTTGGTCAAAGCCGGTCTGGAACTTGTTGGCGACGATCATCACGTTGTAATCGTCCGTGTCGAACGCCTCGGCCAGATCACGCCCTCGAAGATCGGGGTTGAGCAGCCGGCTGGTCTCGGTGACCTCCTCGGGGATCACCTCGTCCGCCGGCACGGTTCCCGAGAAGGCCACCAGCGGGTGCACATCGCCGTAGCCCTTCTCCGCGGCATACTCGCGCATGGACAGCTGGTAGCGCACCGCCTCCTGGCGGCTGCCGGTGACCACCATCGCCTTGGCCTGTCCGTCCAGCAGATGCTTCACGTGTTCGCGGAAGTGCTCGACGATCACCTCCACCCTTTGGCGGATATTGTGCGGATGCAGCCGTACCCAGCGGGCCAGCTTGGCGGTGGCCTTGCGCGATTCCACCTCGGTGTCGTCGGCATGCGGATGGGCCAGCTTCCAGGCGGTGCTGTAGGTGACGTAGCGCTCCAGCACGTCGAGGATGAAGCCCTCCTCGATCGCCTGGCGCATGGAATAGGCGTGGAACGGCTCGGGCTTGTTGTCCGGGCCGGTGGGCAGCTCCGGCTCGGGCGGACGGCCGAACAGCTCCAGCGTCTTGCCCTTGGGCGTGGCGGTAAAGGCGTAGTAGCTGATCCGCGCGCTGGGCTTGCGTGCCGCGACCGCCGCGTCGAGCAATGCCTCGGCGCTGATTTCGCCCTCCTCGTCCCATTCCTCGCCGGCGGCGTTCAGCAGGGCCTTGAGCTTGTTGGCCGACGCACCCGTCTGCGAGGAATGCGCCTCGTCGGCGATCACCGCGTAATGGCCCTCGGCCAGTTGCGGACGCTTGTCGAGTGCATCGAACAGCGCCGGGAAGGTCTGGATGGTGACGATGATGATCCGCGTGTTGGCCGCCAGCGCCTCGGCCAGCTGCTCGGATTTGCTCTGGTTGCCCACCGCGCGGGTGATCGGGCAGACCACGCCCCGGGCGTGCTCGAACTGGTAGATGGTGTCCTGTAGCTGGGAATCCAGCACCGTGCGGTCGGTGACCACGATGACCGAGTTAAACAGTTTGTCCTCGCCGGACTCGTCGTAGAGATTCGCCAACTGGTGCGCCGTCCAGGCAATCGAATTCGACTTGCCCGACCCGGCGCTGTGCTGGATCAGATACCGCTGCCCAGGGCCTTCCGCGCGGGTGCTGTCCACCAGCCGGTTGACCACGTCCCACTGGTGATAGCGCGGGAAGATCAGGGTCTCCTTGGTCTTCCGTCGGCCGTGGAAGTCCTCCTCGGTCTTCTTCTCGAGGTGCAGGAATCGGCCGAGGATCTTCAGCCAGGCATCCGGCTGGAAGACCCGCTCCCAGAGATAGCCGGTGGCGTAGTGGTCCGCGTCCGGAGCGGGCGGATTGCCGGCCCCGCCCTCCTCCGTGCCCCGGTTGAAAGGCAGGAAGAAGGTATCCATGCCCGCCAGCCGGGTGGTCATGGCCACCTCGTCCTGGCTGACGGCAAAGTGCACCAGCGCACCGCGCTTGAAGGCGAGCAGCGGCTCGGGCTTGCGGGTGATCGGGTCCTTGAGCGGCCGGTCACGGCGGTACTGGCGCTTGGCATTCTCCACCGACTGCTTGAATTCGCTCTTGAGCTCCAGCGTGGCCGTGGGGATGCCGTTGACGAACAGCACCAGGTCCAGCCGCGGGTTGTACCGGCCCTCCAAGGCATGCGGGGAATACGAGACCTCTGGCACCACCCGCAGCCGGTTGGCCCGGTAGCGCCCCAGCGCCTCCGGGTTCATGTCGTGGTCGGGCCGGAAGCTGCACAGGTCGACCTTCACCCCCGGCACCTTGAAGCCGTGACGCAGCACCTCCAGCGTACCGGCCCGCTCCAACTCGCGCGCCACCGCCTTGAGCAGCGCCGCTTCCGGGTCCTGCGCGTGCTTGCGGGAAAAGGCGTCCCAGCGCTCCGGCCAGGCCTCGCGGAAGTAGCCGACTACGTCCTCCGGGTACAGCGCCAGCCGCCGGTCATAGCCGCTCGAATGACCGATCAGCCAGCCGTCGGTCTGCATCGCCTGGATAATGTCCTGCTGGAACTGCGTTTCCCGCGCATCTGCCATGAGGCCGTCCTTTAATCGATTCTGGTCGGTAACAAGCACAAGCGCTTGAATCACAACTCAGCGATATCTATGCTGATTGCACTGGATCGGGAATGCCCGATCGGCAAAAGGCCTCGGCGAATGCGTCGGGGCCTTTTGTTTTTAGGGGTACACCTTCAAGCCCCAGCCGTCGACACGCCCACTTCGGTCGCGGCGGAACTTGCTCTGAAGTAGCTCGTAAGCCCGATTTGGCTGCGCTGGGGCGAGCAGATGGCGACCAATCGGACGAGCCACCATGTCCGCTAGCTGCAAGCCCGCGGAATTCACCCGCTTGTTGGCGAGCACAATATCCAAACTACCCCCAAGCCCTTCCAACGTCGACCGATCCAATATTCGGCGAAACTCCAGTTCGAGCGCCTGATCTTCCTCAAGCCCACGCTGTTCAAACACAACGTGGGTCAGACGCCCTCGCTGACCACCTGTCTGAAGTTCCATGAAAATGCGCTCCAGGCCGAACTGCATCGCCACATGGTACGGGTTCAACCCATCCCCGTGCCGATCCCTGAACCGCCGCTTGTCGATACAACTGGCAACCAGCGTGAACGGCGCCTCGGTGATTATCCGACTTAGATCGGAGATGAAGGCGTGGCGCACCTCCGCATTGAGCAAGATGCGAAAAGGCCCCTTCGATTTCCGGATCTCCGCCTCATGCAGCACCACCATGTCATGCCCGAAGTAGCGGAATTTCAGCTCCTGAATCTTGGGCACGACGTGGGTGAGATACGCGGTCTTGTTTATGAGGCAAAAAGCGAGGACGAATACAGGGTACTCAGGGTTGATATGGCGTAAACCGTGATCACCACTCTCGTCGACGTAGACGATGTAATCGCTAAAGCTCTGCGTCGCCTCTGAAGTCACTCGCCGCTGTCGCCCTTTTCATCATTCGCGGCGGCGGACACCTGCTGGTCCTGCCACTCGCCGTAGGTCTGGTTCGTGGTCTCGGTCTTCCATTCGATCCGACCATTCGCCGCTCGTCCGGCGACCATGGCGGCGGCCGCACTGGGGCTGTTGAAGGCATAGTCTCTTGAAAAGCGGCGCGTCCCGTCGCCGTTCTCGACCAACACGCCTTCCTCGCACAACTGAGCGAACAGGTTCCCGTAGCTGTGCTTCAGGTCCGACCAGTCCTGTCGGGCCATCGACCCGGCCAGCACCACGAACTCGCCGTCAACCTCACGAGCAAAGGCAGTCGTGCCGTCGGACTTGATGCTCATGCGGAATCGGGGCGATGCATCGGCCTCACCTTCGGAAGCCGTCGCGCCTTTCTCCGGCGAACGAACGCGTTCACGCAGGAAATCGAAGCCCAGCACCGGCAACACCGTGCGGATCTGTTCGAGGAAATACGCCATGTCGGCCTGATCGGCTTCCGGCAGGTTGATGTAATCGTGATTGGTGCCATTGGTCAGCTGGCAATGCCCCACCTCGAGCGCATTGCGCATCAGTTGGCTTTCCAAGTACTTGACGTGTGCCTTGGTGAGGTTGGCGTCCTTGCTCGTGATCACGCAGGCCTTTTCCCAGAAGTCCTTGCCGCCCTTGTCCTCGGGCTTGTTGTGCTGCTTGAGCCGCGTGCCGACATTGTCGGTCTCGCCGATGTAGACCAGCGGGCGCAGGCTGTTGTCCGGGTCCGGGCCGACCAGGAAGTAGATGCCGGTGCGGTCGCATTCCGGGCGCTGGACCAGTTCGGCCAGCCGGGTGCGCGGCCCGGTGATCACGTGTCCGGTCCAGTTCATGATCTCGGCGGTCATCAGGCCATTGGGCTGGCCGTCGACCAGAAACAGGCGAATGCTGCGGCCGGGGTTCATGCGCGCGCCTCCGGCGGGGAATAGTCACCGCCCGGCTCGGCCACCCTGGGCAGCTCCGCCTCGGCCTCATTGGACTCGGCGCGCCAGCCGCGGACATCGATCTTGCCGGTGACAGCGGCGGAGATCAGGGCGGAGCGGCGTTCCCGGAGCAACTCCACAGCGGCATGAGCCTCACGAAGCAGAGAGTGCAAACGTTCAGAACCCTCACTCAGGAATCCGATGATCGGCTCCTGCTCATCCACAGGAGGCAGCAATAACGGCAACGTACTTTGATACCCCTCACTGAGCGACGGGACAGCCCCACCATTCACAAACTGAGAGAAATCCAGTTGAGACGTCCAAAAGTATGCCCAGTCCGTTGTTAAGACTGATTTATCGGGAACATACGCTGTCATGTTGTTATCTATACAAGACAGCCGGTCAATGACACGGCGGCGATTCAACAATAGGGCCGCACCGATCTTTGCCCACACTAGGGTGCCTTCGGGTAAAACTTCGGCACCCAGAGTCTTCGCTTCCTCTCGAGTAATCGTATGTTCCGGGGTAGGCATCAGCACACCATCCTCTGACCGGCCAATATCACCTACTTTGTAGAATGCAACCTCCTTGCCGCGTTGTTCTTGAAACGCATGCGGAAAACCGGATCCACCAATGAGGCGCCCCGCATCCTTCAAGCGTCGGACCTCCCAATGCGCCGGCACTTCCCCCAGCCATTCCACGCCGGAGTCCTTCATGGGCACGTCGGGGTCGAGGCCCTTGGTGACGGCATGGGAGATCACTGCCTGGCGCTTTTCCTTGAGCAGCTCGATCAGGCGCTGCTGCTCCGCAATTAGGGCGTCGATGCGGGCGGTTTCGTGGTCGAGGAAGGCAGCGATAACTTGCTGCTCTTTCTTCGGCGGCCAGGCAATCTGAAAATCACGGGCGAAGTTATCTGGCACCCGTTTTTGCCCACCCGCACCGTACATGTACGACTCACCAAGGGCCCGGAAGGGTTGCGAATGAATCACACGGAAAAGGTAATCCCCGGTCGTCTGCTCCGGATCGGGCCGAAGTACCGTCAATTCGGTGGTGCCGAAACCAACCCCGAATTCGAGCCCCGTCATAAGGGCTGCCTTGCCGTTCTCGAAGCATGGAGTGATCTTGGCGAAAGTGACATCTCCGTCGCGGACGTAGGTGTACCCGCCGATGACCTCTTCCAAGGGGCGCACCTGCTTCAAATCGAGTGAGCCATCTTCTCCAACCGACTCCATAGGAATGAAACTGACCTCCGTGTCGCCCGGCAAAGGCCGCACTTCGGACTTCGACGGGTTTAGCTCCGCGACATACCGAAGGCGCTTTACCGACCAATGCCCCGGCACCTCCCCCAACCACTCGACACCGGAGTCCTTGTACTCGGGATAACGCGGAAAGCTCATGAACGCCCCCCTTTCTCGACGCCCTGCGCGGCTTCTGTCCAGAAGGGCCGTGCCGACCAATCGGCCGGGAAACCCAACTGTCGGGTGTCGACGTCATGACGAGTCAGCAGCTTGCCGATACGCCGGCGCCATTGGTGTCCGGGGCTGATGATGTCCAGCAGGTAGGCCAGCATGGCAAGCGTGTTGTAGATCTTGCGCGGGGTGGCGCGATTAACGACTTCCGCCACGGCGGCCGGTTTCCGATTCGGCAATTTCATTGTGATGGTCAGTTGGCGGTTCCAGAGCCGACTGTGATGGGCGCAGACGTTGCGCACATAGGTGAGGTGCTGCAGAAACGAGCGCATGATGCCCTGATCCAGGCCGTAGATTGTCGCAATCCGTCCCAGGTCGGCAGGCGGTAGCTGGTTGATCCAGCGAGAGAGCAGCCCGAGCGACATGACTTCGCATACGGCCCAGACCGGTGGGGTTTCCGGGTAACGGTAGGTCTGCCGGTAATGTTCGATAAAGACCTCGTCGGAACGCGAGATCTCCTTTTCCAGGCTGGCAAGATTCCTGGCGTGCCACGTGGCGCGTGTGGCCAGTCCGGCATCAAGATAGGAGTGCGGGCCGTAGCGGTGGGCCATGTAGTAGGCCCAGGCGGTTCGAAACGACACCTCGATCCGTTCGATCGCATCAAGCACCAGCAGACGAAACTCGCGATCGAAGACGTAGAGGCTCAAGACGTCCTCGAAGTCGGTCCCGTCATGGAAATGACGAGGAGATCTCTGTTCCCGGAATGGCAACCAGTAGGCGGTCAGCCGGTAGTAGTTGAGGTGGCGCAGGTAATGCAGGGCGCGGTCCGGGTCGCGAACGGTCAGCCCACGTTCGCGCAGCAACGAAAGCTGCTCTTCGAAGGTTCTGGCGGGTTTTCTGAATTCCATTTCAGACCCCGGAAACAAGTAACCCGCCGGTTTGAGGGTACTCCGAAGAGCATAGCCTTGGCGGGTTTTGTTGAGACAAATGATAGGCGAATTGCCCCTGCAGGGCAAGTGCCAAGCGCAGCTTTGAGCCCGGAATCTGCCGCAATCCTTTTGCTACCAGCACAAAAAACCCGCCAAAGTGTGCGTCTTCGAGAGGCATGGCGGGTGCGTCCCTTCGGACGCTACACGGATTTTCTGCCGTGTGTAAACTCGCAAGACTTTTCTTTGCCCAAGCCGTGCCTGAATTCGGTCTCACGCCGACATCTCCTCGATCATCTGCTTGATCCGGTCGGTGACGGTCTTGAGATCGGCATCGATCTCCTCCAGCGGGCGCGGCGGCGTGAACTGGTAGAAGTGGCGGTTGAAGGGGATCTCGAAGCCAACGATGCCGATCTCGCCGTCGAGCTCGTCGCGCTTGGTCTCGTCGATCCAGGCGTCCGGGACGTGCGGTTTGACTTCGCGCTCGAAGTAGGCGAACACGTCCTCGCCCAGCGGGACGTTCTCGTTGTCGCGCAGGCCGGTGTCGGGCTCGGGGTTGCCTTGTCTGTCCGTGCAGATGTCGGCGTCCGGGTCGCGCTCGGACAGGGCATTGAGCAGGGCCTTCAAGACCGGTGCGGCAATCTTGATGCCGGCGGGCTTGAGTGCGGCCTTGAGGTCCTTGGTGAACGCGTCGCGGTTGGTATAGATCCGCTCGGGGTCGAGGGTGGCGCAGGCATCCAAGATGGCCTGCCGGTCGGCCTCGTCCAGTTTCTGGACGGCCTTTTCCTCGCCGATGCGCGCGAGCCGTTCGGGGCTGGCCTGGAAGTTCAGGCGCAGCGGGCGCTCGACGGTGATGCGCCGGTAGCCGAAGGCCTCATTCGGGAAAATCTTGCTTTCCTCGGTCTCCTCGAAGCGGCCATAGAGCCGGACGATCTCGTCGATGTCGGCATCGCTGATGAACTGGCGCTTGGAGCCGAGCGACTTGCGCATCTTGGTGTAGCGGTCGGTGGCGTCGATCAGCTGCACCCGGCCCTGCCGTTTGGTCGGCTTGGCGTTGGAGAGAATCCAGACGTAGGTGGCGATGCCGGTGTTGTAGAACATGTCGGTCGGCAGGGCGACGATCGCCTCGACCAGGTCGTGCTGCAGCAGGTAGCGGCGGATCTCGGATTCACCGCTGCCCGCCCCGCCGGTGAACAGCGGCGAGCCATTGAGGATGATGCCGATGCGCGAGCCGCCGTCCTTGGAGTCGCGCATCTTGCTGACCAGGTGCATGAGGAACAGCAGCGAGCCGTCGGAGACGCGCGGCACGCCCGGGCCGAAGCGCCCGGCGAAGCCCTTGTGCTTGTGCTCGTCCTTGACCTGCTTCTCGACCTTCTTCCATTCCACGCCGAAGGGCGGATTGGCGAGCATGAAGTCGAAGCGCTCGCCGGCGTGACGGTCGTCGGAGAGCGTGTTGCCGAGGGCGATGTTGTTCACGTCCTGGCCCTTGATCAGCATGTCCGCCTTGCAGATGGCGTAGGACTCGGGGTTGAGTTCCTGGCCGTGCAGGGAGACGGTGACATTCTCGCTGACCTGCTGGATGTACTCGTCGCTCTCGGAGAGAAAGCCGCCCGTGCCCGCTGTTGGATCGTAGACGGTGACGATCTTGTGCGGGGCGAGCTTGTCGTCCTGACCGGTGAGTGCCAGCGAGGTGGTCAGGTGCACCACGTCGCGCGGGGTGAAGTGTTCCCCGGCGGTCTCGTTGGAGGATTCTGCAAACTTGCGGATTAGCTCCTCGAAAATCAGGCCCATCTGGTAGTTGGTGATTGTGCGGGGGTGCAGGTCGATGGCGGCGAAGCGCTGGACCACCTGGTAGAGCAGATTGTTGGCGGCCAGCCGGCCGACAAAGTCCTCGAAGTGGAAGTGCTCGAAGATCTCGCGCGCGTCGGGGCTGAAGGATTCGACGTAGCTGATCAGATCTTCTTCGGTCTGGGTGTCCGAGAGCGTGGCCAGCGACAGTGGGGATGCGTTGTAGAACGGCTGGTCAGCGACCCGCAGCAGCATGCGCTCGAGCACCGTGGGCGGTTTGTCGGCATGTAGCGCCTGGGTTTCCAGAACCCGCGCCTTGTTTGCCTCGAGCACGCATTCGAGTCGGCGCAGCAGGGTGAACGGCAGGATGACCCGGCCATATTGGGATTGCTTGAAATCGCCGCGCAGAAGGTCTGCAACCGACCAGATAAAGCTGGCAGTCTGGGCGTGGTTTTCGTTCATGGTCAGGTGTTTCCAGAAGATTTGATGCGGTTCGCTTCGCTCACCACATCCTACGGGTCCTGGGCGTGGTTTTCGTTCATGGTCAGGTGTTTCCAGGCTGGGTGCAGGCTAACGGAGTGGATTCCGGCGACCGAGACGGCGGTCTTGCCTGTTCGGTTTGCTCCGTTTTACACGGGCCGCAGGTCATTATTCTCGACAGGTCGGGGAAAAATCAACAGGGCGATGGGCGGTTTGATGCGTTTCGCATTCGCTCACCGCATCCTACGGGTGCCTACGGGTGCCGTGATCGGTCAGGTTGATGCCGGTGGCCGGCGGGGCGAGTCTGATGACGCCGCGGCGGAATTGATGCGGTTGGCGTTCGGGCACCGAATCGGTGGACGATTCACGGTTTGATGCGGTTCGCATTCGCTCACCGCATCCTACGGGTGCGGTGACAGGGCAATTCAGAAAAACAGCACCAGCCCCCAGACCAGGGCAGCGACCACCAGCGACAGGAACACGGCGGCGGAGCCAACGTCCTTGGCGCGCCCAGAGAGCTTGTGGGGTTCGGTGCCGACCCGGTCGACGGCGTTCTCGATGCCGGTGTTGAGCAATTCGACAATCAGGACCATCAGGATGGCGCCGGCCAGCAGGGCCTTTTCGATCCCCGTATCGCCTAGCCAAAGACCCAGCGGCACGGCGACAACCGCCAGCCAGGTTTCTTGGCGGAAGGCTTCTTCCTTGCGGTAGGCGGCGCGAAACCCCTTCATGGAGTAGCCGGTTGCATTGACGATACGTCGCCAGCCGCGGTGTTCGGAAGCCATCTTGCCTTGGTGTCCTTGCAATCGTGGGTGGTGCGGGTTGCGGGCACGAACCCGGCCGGGGCGGATTACCCTTCGATGTGGGTCTCGTACTCGGCGGCGCTCATCCAGGGGTCGGGGTCGCCTTCGGGGCGAATGCGCAGCAGCCAGCCATCGCCGAAGGCATCGTCGTTAACCAGCGCAGGCTCGTCGCTGAGGTTGGCGTTGACGGCGACCACTTCGCCATCAACGGGGCACTGCACGTCGGAGGCGGCCTTGACGGATTCAAGCACCGCGCAGCTTTCGCCGCGCACTACTCGTGACCCGGGCTTGGGCAGTTCGACGTATACCAGGTCGCCCAGCAGTTCCTGTCCGTGGTCGGTCACGCCCAGCAGCAGTTCGCCAGTCGGCTCGATTCGGTACCACTCGTGGGTTCTTCCATAACTGAGGTCTTGCGGGATCATCGATTCTCTCCGGTTCTGGGCAGCAAGGCGCCGCGGGGCATTCGTGATCTGTCCTGGCGCGGGCGCGTGAGGGCGGCTGCTCCATGAGGCATGGGCGGCCACCAGTTTTGTTCGGCGCAAATGATGACACAGCACCGGGCCCCGAAAAACCTTGTGCCCTGCGCCCTGGCCCCCCGAAACGGGTGATTTGGCCCATGGGCGGTTGTCGCTGCGTCATATGACCCAGGCGAACCATGAGCCAGTTAAGCGCAAGCTCATGAAAATACGGTGACAGCAGCAACTGGAACGGGTTGTGCTTTGGCGGTGGCGCGTTCCCGCGATTTTGGTGGACCGATCAACAACCAATCAGGAGTCATGATGAACCGCCGAACCACTCTGCCCGCGCTTTGCGCCTTGACCTCGGCCATCCTTGCCGCCACGGCCGGGGCCGAAACCCTGGCACCAATCACCGTGACCGGCAGTTTCGAGCAAGGCTTGCCAGAGGTTGAGCGCATTACGGCATTCAGCCCGATTCAGGGGCCACAGGCCGATTCGGGTGAAGCGCTGCGTCTGATCCCCGGCGTGTCCGGCTCGAGGATGGGGCGTCACGGGGTGGACCCGATCATCCGTGGCCAGTCGGCGGACCAGATCAACGTGCTGATCGATGGCGGTCTGGTCAATGGCGCCTGTCCCAACCGCATGGACCCGCCGACCAGCTTTGCTTCGTTGCTGCTTTTTGACCGGGTCGTGGTGGAAAAGGGCGTGCACAGTCTGACTGAAGCCGCCGGCGGCAGCGGGGGAACCGTCCGCTTCGAGCGCGACACCGCGGCGCGCGCACTGGCCGAGCCAGGCATGACCGGCCGGGCCACGCTGGGCGCCAACGCCAACGGGCTGAACCATGAGCTTTCGGCTGATTTGCTGATGGCGGGGAAGCATGCCTATGTCCGGCTCCAGGCCGAGTCGGTGGACGCGGACAACTACGAGGACGGCGACGGCAAGGAGGTGCCCTCTTCCGTGACCAAGCGCACCGGGACGCTGGTTGGCGGATACCAGTGGGACGCGGACAACGGGATGGAGGCCACGATCACCCGCGCCCGCGCCACGGATGCGCGCTACGCGGGCTCCGGCATGGATGCGCCGAAGGATGAACTGACTGACTGGCGCCTCAAGGGCTGGGCCGCACCGGGGCTGGGCTGGGCGGAGCGGATTCGTGCCGAGGCCTGGCACGCGGACGTGGATCACGTGATGGACAATTTCTCGCTGCGCAAGCCGCCGGCCGATCGGATGATGTACAGCCGGTCCCCGACCAGTGCGAAGACCCAGGGTGCGCGGCTGGTGGCGACGGCGAGCTTCGAGCGGTTCCAGGTCGATTACGGTGTGGAGTTCAACCGGGTCGAACGAAACGCGCTGGTCGAGCATCCCTTCAGCGGCAATCTCAAGTTTCGCACCTGGCCGGAGGCACGGCAGCAGCGAATCGGCCTGTTCGCCCAGACCGATCTGGCCGTGGGTGCGGACGGGCTGCTTCGTGGCGCCCTGCGGGCCGACCGGCATGAAAGCCGGATGAACGCGGATCTGCCCGGTCCGTCAATCGCCAACAATACGGCGCCCTGGGTGCCCGAGGGGACGCGCGCCGCGGCCCGGCAGACCCGGAACGACTGGGGTGTTGAAGCGCTGTTGCGTTACGAGCACATGCTGGGGGGTGGCTGGACCGCCTTCACGGGCGCCAGCCGCACGGTGCGGGTGGCGGACGCGACCGAGCGGTATTTCTTTCATCCGGGGCTGAAGCGCGTGGGCAATCCGTCCCTGGACACGGAGGTCCACTACCAGCTTGACGCCGGCATCATGGGGCAGCTGGACCGGAGCCTGCTGGAGTTCTCGGCTTTTGTAGATCGAGTGGACGATTACATCCTGCGCGAGCGGATAGGCGCCGTTCAGACCTACCGCAATGTCGATGCCCTGCTGTACGGCGCCGAGTTGTCCGCGACCCACGAGCTTGCCGACACCTGGCAGCTGACCGGGGGGCTGGCCTGGGTTCGCGGGCGCGTGCCGTCGGAACATCGCAACCTGCCGCAGCTGCCGCCGATCAACGGCCAGCTGGGACTGGAATACGCACCGGGGCCCTGGATGGCCGGGGCCCGGATTCGCTTTTCGGACAGACAATCCCACATCGACCTGCAAAGCGGCCTCGACACCCGGGAGACGGGCGCCTGGGGCGTGCTTGACCTGTATGCGCGCTATCGGTTCAGCGCCCACTTCAGCGCGCGTGCGGGCGTCGACAATCTCTTTGACCGGACCTACGCCGAGCATGTCAACCGCGCCTACAGCGGGATGTTCGGGGATCCCGCAGACCGGGTCAACGAGCCGGGGCGGACCGTCTGGGCGCGAATCGACGCACAGTTCTGACCGACCGGGCCCCATCAACGCCGGGGTCATTAATGCCGGATGCGGCTTCGTCTTATCCGGCCTACATTTTGCCCGGCCTACATTCCACCCGCCCTGCATCTTGTCCGGCCTGCATGGCTGATGCATTTCGTGCCTCACCGCATCCGATGGGTTGTGGATGGTGGTCTGACGGGCGACCGGAGCGGGCCCGTAGGCCCGATAAGGCCGCAGGCCGCATCGGGCAAATTCCCGGAGCCGGCAACGCCGGGGGATCAATGCCGGGGCCATCGATCCTGAGGACATTGATTCCGGGCCCATTGATGCCGGGCCCATTGATGCCGGATGCGGCTTCGCCTTATCCGGCCTACATCTTGCCCGGCCTACATTTTGTTCGGCCTACGTTTTGTTCGGCCTGCATGGCTGATGCGGTTCGTGCCTCACCGCATCCTACGGATTGTGGGTGGTGGTCCCGCGGGCGACCGGAGAGGGCCCGTAGGCCCGACAAGGCCGCAGGCCGCATCGGGCAAATTCCCGGAGCCGGCAACGCCGGGGGATCAATGCCGGGGCCATCGATCCTGAGGACATTGATTCCGGGCCCATTGATGCCGGGCCCATTGATGCCGGATGCGGCTTCGCCTTATCCGGCCTACATCTTGCCCGGCCTACATTTTGTTCGGCCTACGTTTTGTTCGGCCTGCATGGCTGATGCGGTTCGTGCCTCACCGCATCCTACGGATTGTGGGTGGTGGTCCCGCGGGCGACCGGAGAGGGCCCGTAGGCCCGACAAGGCCGCAGGCCGCATCGGGCAAATTCCCGGAGCCGGCAGCGCCGGGGCCATTGATTCCGGGCCCATCGATCCTGGGGCATTGATGCCGGAGCCATTGATTCCGGGCCCATTGATGCCGGATGCGGCTTCGCCTTATCCGGCCTACACCTCACCCGGCCTACATCTTGCCCGGCCTACACCTCACCCGGCCT
>JBKHDT010000019.1:0-37394 GCA_046541195.1 Halothiobacillaceae bacterium
ATCCGCGAAGGCGGCCGGACCGTCGGCGCGGGCGTCGTTTCCAAGATCATCGAGTGAGCACCGCCATGTCAGGACAAGTGATCCGTATCCGGTTGAAATCGTTCGACCACCGCCTGATCGACCGCTCCGCGACCGAGATCGTGGAGACCGCAAAGCGGACGGGCGCGCGCGTCAAGGGGCCGATTCCGCTGCCGACGCGCAACGAAAAGTTCACCGTGCTGGTTTCGCCGCATGTCAACAAGGACGCGCGCGACCAGTACGAACTGCGCACGCACAAGCGCATGCTGGATATCGTTGACCCGACCGACAAGACTGTCGACGCGCTGATGAAGCTCGATCTGGCGGCGGGTGTGGACGTTCAGATCCGCCTGAACTGATCTGACGTCTGCGCGGTCCTTGCCTTTTGGGTAGGGGCTGATACAATACGCGACTCTTTTTCAGCCCGATGCGACTCGCGCGCGTCGGGCTGGATTTTTTAAAGGCGATTCGGTCAATCGAAATCGACGCTGTATCAAGAGGATAAAGAAATGTCTCTAGGTGTTGTCGGTCGCAAGGTCGGCATGACCCGTGTCTTTGACGAGGCGGGCGTGTCCACCCCTGTGACAGTGATCGAGGTGGAGCCCAATCGGGTTTCACAGGTGCGTACCGTCGAGAATGACGGCTACGCGGCGATTCAGGTAACCACCGGAACCCGTCGCGCCAGTCGCGTGACCCGTCCGATGGCCGGGCACTTCGCGAAGGCGGGGGTCGAGGCCGGCCGGGGTGTCTGGGAATTTCGCGTCGACGAGTCGGCGCTGTCCGATTACGAGCCGGGCAAGGAGATCACTGTCTCCGTGCTTGAGGGGGTCTCGTCGGTCGACGTGGCTGGCCAGAGCAAGGGCAAGGGCTTTGCCGGGACCGTCAAGCGGCACAACTTCCGCACCCAGGACGCGACGCACGGCAACTCGCTTTCGCATCGCGTACCGGGTTCCATCGGTCAGAACCAGACTCCGGGTCGGGTCTTTCCGGGCAAGAAGATGGCCGGTCACATGGGCGACAAGCGCGTGAGCGCGCTGAACCTCAAGGTCGTGCGGGTTGACGCCGAGCGGGGCCTGCTGCTGGTCAAGGGTGCCGTGCCGGGTGCCACCGGGGGCGACGTAATCGTCCGTCCTTCCGTGAAGCAGAAGTCCTGAGGTGAGCGTGATGGAAGTCAACGTATTGAATGGCAGCGCGCTGACCGTGTCCGAGGCGGTTTTTGCGCGCGACTACAACGAAGGTCTCGTCCACCAGGCGGTGACCGCGTATCTGGCCGGAGCACGCTCCGGTACCAAGCGGCAGCTTAGCCGGGCCGAGGTTTCCGGCGGTGGCCAGAAGCCCTGGCGCCAGAAGGGCACCGGACGCGCCCGCGCCGGGACCACCCGGGGGCCGATCTGGCGCAGTGGTGGGGCCGCGTTTGCAGCTCGCCCGCGCAACCATGACCAGAAGATGAATCGCAAGGCGTATCGGGCCGCGATGCGCGCCATCTTCTCGGAACTGCTTCGGCAGGACCGGCTGGTGGTCGTCGACGACTTCAAGGTGGACGCGCCGAAGACCCGCGCGGTAATCGCGCGGCTGGCCGAGTTCTCCCTGCAGACGGGGCGTCGGCTGATCGTTACCGAGGCGTTTGATGAGCATGTCTACCTGGGTAGCCGCAACCTGATCGAGGTCGGCTACCTCACGACGGACATGATCGACCCGGTCAGCCTCGTCGGCGCGGACAAGGTCGTGATCACGGCCGGGGCTATGAAGAGAGTGGAGGGCTGGCTGTCATGAAGAAGGATCAACTGCTCGAGGTGCTTCGTGCGCCGGTGGTTACGGAAAAGGCGGCGCGTGCCGGCGAGTATAACCAGTACGTCTTCAAGGTGGCGGCTGATGCCAGCAAGGGCGACATCAAGGCTGCGGTGGAAGCCGCCTTTGACGTGCGGGTCGACGCCGTGCAGGTCATGAACATGCCCGGCAAGGTCCGTCGCTTTCGCCAGGTTGTCGGCAAGCGTTCGGGCTGGAAGAAGGCCTACGTGACCGTGGCCGAAGGCCAATCGATCGATTTCGGCGTGGCCGGTTGAAACAGGAGCAAGAACAATGGCACTGATCAAGACCAAGCCGACGTCCGCGGGGCGCCGCACCGTCGTCAAGATCGACAAGTCCGATCTGCACAAGGGCGCGCCGCACGCGGCGCTGCTGGAGAAAAAGCACGGCAGGGGCGGCCGCAACAACGCCGGCCGGATCACCGTACGTCACCGGGGTGGCGGTCACAAGCACCACTACCGGGTGGTGGATTTTCGTCGCAACAAGGATGGCGTCCCCGGCGTGATCGAGCGGCTGGAGCACGATCCGAACCGCAGCGCGAACATCGCACTGGTGAAGTATGCCGATGGCGAGCGCCGCTACATCCTGGCCCCGCGTGGCATCGCGCCGGGTGACCGGATTCAGTCCGGTTCCGACGCGCCGATCAGGATCGGCAATGCCCTGCCCCTGCGCAATGTCCCGGTTGGTTCGACCGTCCATGCGGTCGAGTTGAAGCCCGGCAAGGGCGCCCAGATCGCCCGCTCGGCCGGTGCGGCCGTCCAGCTGGTCGCGCGGGAGGGTGCCTATGCGACCCTGCGCCTGCGCTCGGGCGAGACGCGCAAGGTGCTCGCCGAGTGCCGCGCCACCCTGGGCGAGGTCGGCAACGCCGAGCACAACCTCCGCTCGCTGGGCAAGGCCGGCGCCAGGCGCTGGCAGGGTGTTCGTCCGAGTGTTCGTGGCGTGGCCATGAACCCGGTCGACCATCCGCATGGCGGCGGTGAGGGCCGCACCTCCGGGGGTCGTCACCCGGTCACGCCCTGGGGCGTTCCGACCAAGGGCTACAAGACGCGCACGAACAAGCGTACGGACAAGTTCATTGTTCGTCGCCGCAACAAGAAGTAAGAGGAATTCAAGGTGCCACGTTCACTGAAGAAGGGTCCGTTTGTGGACCATCACCTGCTGAAAAAGGTGGAGGAGGCCGTTGCGCAGAACAGCAAGCGGCCCATAAAGACCTGGTCCCGCCGCTCCATGATCCTGCCTGACATGATCGGCCTGACCATCGCCGTGCACAACGGCCGTCAGCACGTACCGGTACTGGTCAACGAGAACATGGTTGGTCAGAAGCTTGGCGAATTCGCGCCGACGCGGACCTACAAGGGTCACGTCGCCGACAAGAAGTCGCGCTGAGGAGGATTGAATCATGCAGGCTAGAGCTACACATCGCTACGCACGGATCTCTCCGCAGAAGGCGCGCCTGATCGCGGACATGGTCCGCGGCAAGCCCGTCGATGCGGCGGTCGAGATGCTCGCCTTTTCGGCGAAGAAGGGTGCCCACCTGGTGCGCAAGGTTGTCGAGTCGGCGATTGCGAACGCGGAAAACAACGAGGGTGCGGATATCGACCGCCTGCGGGTGGTCGCGATCTCCGTGGATGAAGGGCCGACGCTCAAGCGCTTCCGGGCGCGTGCGAAGGGCCGTGGTGCCCGGATCCTCAAGCGGACCAGCCACATCAACGTCACCGTCGCGGAAGTTTAAACGGAGTCAATCATGGGTCACAAAGTACATCCCGTCGGGATTCGCCTCGGTATTTCCGCCGACTGGAATTCGCGCTGGTATGCCGATTCGCGGGCGTTTGCCGACAATCTCAGGCAGGACCTGGAGGCCAGGCGGTTCCTTGAGCAGCGTCTGAAGAACGCGTCGGTTTCCCGGATCCAGATCGAGCGTCCGGCCCGTTCGGCGTTCATCACCATCCACACGGCCCGCCCGGGCATCGTGATCGGCAAGAAGGGTGAGGACATCGAGCGGCTGCGCCGCGAGGTCGCCCCGATGCTCGGTCTTGATGCCGGTGCCGTGAAGATGAACGTCGAGGAGATTCGCAAGCCCGAGCTTGACGCCAAGCTCGTGGCCGAAGGGATCGCGCAGCAGCTGGAGCGCCGGGTGATGTTCCGTCGTGCCATGAAGCGCGCGGTGCAAACCACCATGCGTCTGGGCGCCCAGGGCGTCAAGATCAGCGTGGCCGGACGGCTCGGTGGCGCTGAGATCGCGCGGACCGAGTGGTACCGCGAGGGGCGGGTGCCGCTGCACACCCTGCGCGCCGATATCGACTATGGCGTCGCCGAGGCGATGACCACCTACGGGGTGATCGGTATCAAGGTCTGGATCTTCAAGGGCGAGGTCTACGGTTACGCAGACCGGGACGGCAAGGCCGCCTGATCCGGGGAGTTCCCCACCGGGGTCCTCATCGTTTTCTACGGGTTCGCGCCCGGCACCCTGTGTCGGGCGCGGCATCCTTTTTTTCAACTGGAGCTTTGAATCATGCTGCTGCCAAAACGAACAAAATACCGCAAGCAGTTCAAAGGCAAGAACCGAGGCGTTGCGCATACGGGCAACAAGGTGAGCTTCGGCGAATTTGGACTGAAGGCCCTGGAGCGGGGAAACATTACCTCGCGCCAGATCGAATCCGCACGTCGTGCGATCAACCGTCATGTCAAGCGGGGCGGAAAGATCTGGATCCGGATTTTCCCGGACACGCCGATCACTCAGAAGCCGCTTGAAGTGCGGATGGGTAAGGGCAAGGGTTCCGTGGAGTACTGGGTCTGCAAAGTCCAGCCCGGCAAGATGCTCTACGAGATCGAGGGCGTATCCGAAGAAGTCGCGCGTCAGGCATTTTCGCTCGCCGCAGCGAAGCTGCCCATCAAGACCACGTTCGTGACCCGGGAGTTGATGTGATGAAGGGAACCGAATTGAGAGCCAAGACCCTTGAGGATCTGCGCGAAGAGCTTGAGGCAGTGCGCCGCGAGCAGTTCAACCTGCGGATGCAGCAGGCAGTCAGCCAGGAGGGCAAGACCCATCTGGTCCGGGAAGCGCGGCGTAACGTGGCGCGGATCAAGACCGTCATCGCCGAGAAGGAGCGTGGCCAGTCATGAGTGCGAATTCCGAAAACAATACAGTGCGGACCCGTGTCGGGACCGTGGTCAGCGACAAGATGGACAAGTCCATTGTCGTCGCGATCGAGCGTCGCGTCCGTCACCCGGTCTACGGCAAGTACATTTCCCGCACCACCAAGTTGCACGTGCATGACGCGGACAACACCTGTCGTGCCGGAGATCGCGTGGAAATCGCCGAGTGCCGGCCCATTTCCAAGTCGAAGTCGTGGAACCTGGTTCGCGTGATCGAACGCGCGGCCGAGTAAGGAGGGTAATCGCATGATTCAGATGCAGACGATTCTGGACTCGGCCGACAACAGTGGCGCCAAGAAAATCCAGTGCATCAAGGTTCTGGGTGGTTCTCACCGCCGCTATGCCGGTATCGGAGACGTGATCAAGGTATCCGTCAAGGACGCAATTCCGCGGGGCAAGGTCAAGAAGGGCGACGTGTACAACGCGGTCGTCGTGCGCACCCGCAAGGGTGTCCGTCGTCCCGACGGTTCGCTGATCCGCTTCGACGGCAACGCGGCCGTACTGCTGAACAACAAGCTGGAGCCGATCGGCACCCGTATCTTCGGACCTGTCACCCGCGAACTGCGTGGCGACAAGTTCATGAAGATCGTGTCGTTGGCACCGGAAGTGATTTGAGGGGGCACAACGATGCGCAAGATCAAGCAGGGTGACGACGTGATCGTCACGGTCGGCAAGGACAAGGGCCGTCGTGGTACCGTCCTGCGCGTGGTCGATGAAGGCCGCCGCGTCGTGGTCGAGGGGGTGAACATGGTCAAGAAGCACCAGAAGCCGAACCCCATGCTCGGACGGACCGGAGGAATCATCGAACTGGAGAAGCCGGTTGATATTTCCAACGTGATGCTGTTTAATCCCGCGTCCCAAAAGGGCGACCGCGTTGGCTTCAAGGCGCTGGAAGACGGCCGCAAGGTACGCTATTTCAAATCCAACGGCGAAGTCGTTGATGTATAAAGGTTGAATTCAAAATGGCTCGACTTCAGGAATTTTATCTCCATACGTTGCGGGACGAGCTCAAGTCCAGGCTTGACATCGACAACGTGATGGCCGTTCCGAAGCTCACCAAGATTACTTTGAACATGGGTCTGGGTGATTCGGCGCGTGACAAGAAGGTCATCGACAACGCGCTTGAGGAACTGGCGGCCATTTCCGGCCAGAAGCCCATCGTCACCTACGCGCGCAAGTCGATCGCAGGTTTCAAGCTGCGCGAAGGCATGCCGCTCGGGATCAAGGTGACCCTGCGCGGGCAAACCATGTACGAGTTTCTGGACCGGCTGGTGAACATCGCCATTCCGCGGATTCGTGACTTCCGGGGCCTGAATCCCAAGTCCTTCGATGGCCGGGGCAACTACTCCATGGGCGTCAAGGAGCAGATCATGTTCCCGGAAATCGATTACGACAAGGTCGACGCGCTGCGTGGCCTCGATATTACTTTTACCACCACGGCGAAGAACGATGAGCACGCACGGGCGTTGTTCGAGGGCTTCAATTTCCCGTTCCGCCGCTAAGGAGCAATCATGGCAAAGAAGAGCATGATCAATCGGGAGCTCCGTCGCGAGAAGCTGGCCAAGCGTTATGCGGCCAAGCGGGCGGAACTCAAGGCCATTATCGTCAACCCGGAGTCGAGCTTCGAGGAGCAGATGGGCGCACAGGCCCGCCTGGCTTCCCTGCCGCGTGACTCCAGTCCGACCCGCCAGGTTCGCCGGTGCAAGCTCACCGGGCGTCCCAAGGGTGTCTATCGCAAGTTCGGCCTGGGGCGGAACAAGCTGCGCGAGCACGCGATGAAGGGCGACATTCCCGGCCTGCGCAAGGCCAGCTGGTAATTGGAGAGGTAGCTGAACATGAGCATGAACGATCCGATTGCCGATATGCTGACCCGCATTCGCAACGCACAGGCGGCCAACAAGCGTCAGGTGACCATGCCGGCATCGACGCACAAGGCGGCCATCGCCAAGGTCCTCAAGGACGAGGGCTACATCCAGGATTACACCGTTTCCGACGGGCCCAAGGCCGAGATGACGGTAGAGCTTCGGTATCACGAGGGTCGCCCGGTCATCGAGACGCTCAAGCGCGTCAGTCGCCCCGGCCTGCGCATCTTCAAGGGTGCCGACGAGCTTCCTCAGGTGCTCGGGGGTCTTGGGGTGGCCATCGTTTCGACGTCCCGCGGCGTGGTGAGTGACCGTGAAGCGCGGCGCCTGAACGAGGGCGGCGAAGTCATTTGTACCGTTTCCTGATCTGGAGGGTGTCATGAGCCGAATAGCGAAAAAGCCAGTTGCCCTCCCGAAGGGCGTCGAAGTCAAGATCGAGGGTCAAACCCTTGCATTCAAGGGGCCGAAGGGCAGCATGGAGCAGCAGCTTCACGAGACGGTGTCCGTGGAGCAGCTCGACGGCATGTTGCAGTTCCAGCCTGCCAACGAGGCGGCGATTGCGATGGCCGGGACCATGCGTGCGCTTGCCCAGAACATCGTGACGGGGCTGACCACGGGGTTCGAGCGTCGTCTGCAGCTGGTGGGAGTCGGCTACCGGGCCCAGGCCCAGGGTAGCAATCTCAACCTGACGCTGGGCTACTCCCACCCGATTGATTACGCGATTCCGGAGGGGATCACGGCAGAAACGCCGTCCCAGACCGAAATCGTGATCAAGGGCGCGGACAAGCAGCTTGTGGGCCAGGTGGCCTCGGAAATCCGCGGCTTCCGTCCGCCCGAGCCCTACAAGGGCAAGGGCGTGAAGTACGCGGACGAGACCATCCTCCGCAAGGAAGCCAAGAAGAAGTAAGGGTGTGAGATGAACGCTAACAACAAGCAACGTTTGCGCCGCGCCCGTCGGGCGCGCGCCAAGATTCGCGAACTCGGGGCCCACAGGCTGTCCGTGCACCGCACACCGAAGCACATTTATGCCCAGGTGATTGCGCCGGACGGCGCGCAGGTGGTCTGCGCCGCCTCTTCCCTGATGGAAGGTGTCGTGCCCAAGGGCCAGTATCCCGGGAACGTCGCGGCTGCCAGGGCAGTCGGCCAGGCGATCGCCGAGCGGGCCAGGGCGAAGGGCATCGAGCAGGTGGCCTTCGACCGTTCCGGATTCCTTTATCACGGGCGGGTAAAGGCCCTCGCCGAGGCGGCCCGCGAGGCCGGCCTGCAGTTTTAAGAGGTAGGACCAATGAGCAGAGCAGAAGCGGAAACAGGTGACGGCCTGATCGAAAAGCTGGTCGCGGTCAATCGCGTGGCGAAGGTCGTCAAGGGCGGTCGCCAGTTCGCGTTCACCGCGCTGACCGTGGTCGGGGACGGCAACGGTCGGGTCGGCTTTGGGTACGGCAAGGCGAAGGAAGTCCCGGCGGCGATCCAGAAGGCGATGGACAAGGCGCGGGCCGGCATGATCGACGTCGCACTCAAGGACGGCACCCTGCATTATGAAACCAGGGGGCGTCACGGGGCCGCCAAGGTATTCATGAAGCCGGCGTCCGAGGGTACCGGTGTCATCGCCGGGGGCGCGATGCGCGCGGTATTCGAGGCGGCCGGGGTGCGCAATGTCCTGGCCAAGTGCATCGGGACCCGCAACCAGATGAACGTGGTGCTGGCGACGGTCAACGGACTGAAGGGCGGCAAGTCCCCCGAGCAGATCGCGGCCAAGCGCGGCAAGCGCGTCGAAGATATTTTGGGGTAAACGGCAATGAGCAATTCTCAGAGCAAGTTGCGCGTCACGCTGATCAAGTCGGTAGCCGGGCGCCTGGAGTCGCACAAGGCCTGCGTGCGCGGGCTCGGCCTGCGGCGCATCCGGCACACCGTGGAAGTGGCCGACACGCCCGAAAATCGCGGGATGGTGAACAAGGTTGGCTATCTGCTGAAAGTCGAGGAGGCTTGACATGCGTTTGAATGAACTGTCGCCCGCCGAGGGCAGTCGTCCCGAGGGTCGTCGGGTCGGGCGGGGCATCGGCTCCGGACTGGGCAAGACCGGTGGTCGCGGCCACAAGGGGCAGAAGAGTCGTTCCGGGGGCTACCACAAGGTCGGCTTCGAGGGCGGGCAGATGCCCATCCAGCGTCGTCTTCCGAAGGTCGGCTTCAAGTCCCGCAAGAGCCTGGTGACTGCCGAGGTGCGCACTTCCGAGCTGGCGCGCCTCGAGGGCTCGGTGGTTTCCGTGGCCGAGCTGCGGGCTGCCGGCGTGATCCGGCGCGACATCGAGCACGTGCGCGTGATCCTGTCCGGTGACGTGACCAAGGCTTATGAAATCAGGGGTGTCCGGGTGACCAAGGGTGCCCGCGAGGCGATTCTGGCGGCGGGCGGAAAGGCGGAGTAATTCGTGGCACAAGCGAACGCAGGGGTAGCGGCGCTGGCAGGAGCCGGTCGATTGACCGAGCTTCGTCAGCGCATTTTCTTCGTCATCCTGGTGCTGGTGGTGTTTCGGGTCGGGACCTTCATCCCGTTGCCCGGCATCGACACCGAGGTGATGAAACTGCTTTTTGAGCAAGCCCAGGGTTCGATCCTGGACATGTTCAACATGTTCTCGGGCGGTGCGCTCGAGCGCATGTCGCTGTTCGCACTGGGCGTGATGCCGTACATCTCCGCCGCGATTATCGTGCAGCTGCTGACCGCGGTCGTGCCTTCGCTCGAGAAGTTGAAGAAGGAAGGCGAAGCCGGACGGCGCAAGATCACCCAGTACACGCGTTACGGCACGGTGGTGCTGGCGACGTTCCAGGCGCTTGGGGTGTCGATCGCGCTTCAGGGTCAGTCGATGGGCGGCAGTCCGCTGGTATTCAATCCCGGTTTCGGCTTCCTGTTCGTGGCGACGCTGACCCTCGTGTCCGGGACGATGCTGCTGGTGTGGCTCGGTGAGCAGATCACCGAGCGGGGCGTGGGCAACGGCATCTCGATCATCATCTTTGCGGGCATCGTGGCCGGCTTGCCCTCCGCCATCGGGGGGACCTTCGAGCTGGTGCGGACCGGGGAGCTGCATATCTTCACGATGATCGTGTTGATGGCGCTGGTCGTGGCGGTGACAGGCTTCGTGGTGTTCATGGAGCGTGGTCAGCGACGCATCACCGTCAACTACGCCAAGCGCCAGCAGGGTCGGGCCATGATGGGTGGGCAGAGCTCTCACCTGCCGCTCAAGCTCAACATGGCCGGGGTCATCCCGCCGATCTTCGCGTCGAGCATTATTCTCTTTCCCGCGACACTCGGGGACTGGGTCGGCCGGACCGAGGGCATGGGATGGCTGAGCAGCATTGCGAACACGCTCTCGCCCGGACAACCGCTGTATATCCTGTTCTACGCGTCCGCAATCATCTTTTTCTGCTTCTTCTACACGGCGCTGGTATTCAATGCACGCGACACCGCGGACAACCTGAAGCGTTCCGGCGCGTTTATTCCAGGTATTCGGCCGGGCGAGCAGACGGCGCGTTACGTGGATTCGGTGCTGAGCCGGCTGACGTTCTGGGGCGCGCTCTACATCACCGCGGTGTGTCTGCTGCCGGAGTTCCTGATTCTCTACTGGAACGTGCCGTTCTACTTCGGCGGGACCTCGCTGCTCATCATCGTGATCGTGACGATGGATTTCATGTCCCAGGTGCAGTCCCATCTCGTTTCGCACCAGTACGACAGCCTGATGAAAAAGGCCCATTTCAGGGGTGGCATGGGGCGGAGCTGAATCGGTCCGCCAGGCCGCTGGTCTATTTGTTTGTTGCAAGCGCGAGCGTGTGGTTGTACACTCTCGCGTCCGTTTTTCGGGGGTTAGGTAAATGGCACGTATTGCAGGGATCAACATTCCCGTACAAAAGCACACGGTGATCGCGCTGACGGCGATCTACGGCGTTGGTCGTACCCGTGCCCAGGCGATTTGCGTCGCGGCAGGTGTCGCACCGGATCGGAAGGTCAAGGATCTTTCCGAGGCCGAGATCGAGGCGCTGCGCGCCGAGGTCGGCAAGTACGCGGTCGAGGGTGACCTGCGGCGCGAGGTGTCGATGAACATCAAGCGCCTCATGGACCTGGGGTGTTACCGGGGTCTGCGTCATCGGCGCGGTCTGCCGGTTCGGGGTCAGCGTACCCGCACCAACGCACGGACTCGCAAGGGTCCGCGGCGCCTGGTCAAGCGTTGATCAGGCTTAATATTCTTCGAGTTTGAATCGAGAGTAGGATTGTAAATGGCAAAGTCTTCTTCAGCGACGCGCAAGAAAGTCAAGCGCGTCGTGACTGATGCGGTGGCGCATATTCACGCGTCCTTCAACAACACGATCGTGACCATCACGGATCGGCAGGGCAACACCCTTTCCTGGGCGACCTCCGGTGGCTCTGGCTTCCGGGGTTCCCGGAAATCGACGCCGTTTGCCGCGCAGGTTGCGGCAGAGCGCGCCGGCGAGGCGGCCAAGGTCTACGGCGTCAAGAACGTCGACGTCGAGGTCAAGGGACCGGGTCCGGGGCGCGAATCGACCATCCGCGCGTTGAACGCGGTGGGCTTCAAGGTCGGCGTGATCACGGACGTGACCCCGATTCCGCACAACGGTTGCCGTCCGCCCAAGAAGCGCCGCGTCTGAGGAGGAAATTGTCATGGCTCGTTATATTGGACCCAAGTGCAAGCTGAGTCGGCGCGAAGGCACTGACCTTGGCTTGAAATCCGGCGTTCGCGCCCTCGAAACCAAGTGTCATCACGACCGTCCCCCTGGTCAGCACGGCGCGAACCGACGCGCGAAGATCTCGGACTACGGCCTCCAGCTTCGCGAGAAGCAGAAGCTTCGCCGGATCTACGGCGTGCTGGAGCGCCAGTTCCGCAACTACTACAAGAAGGCGGCCAACCGCAAGGGCTCGACGGGTGAGAACCTGCTTCAGTTGCTTGAGTGCCGTCTGGACAACGTGGTGTACCGGATGGGATTTGCAAGTACCCGTGCCGAAGCGCGGCAGCTGGTGAGCCATCGCGGCATCCTGGTTAACGGGGTGGTTGTGAACATTGCCTCCTACCAGGTCTGTGCGGACGACGTGGTTTCCGTGCGGGAGTCGGCGAAGAAGCAGCAGCGGGTCAAGGACGCGCTGGAACTGGCCGGTCAGCGGGAGTCCGTCGACTGGATCAGCGTCGACAGCAGCAAGATGGAAGGCGTGTTCAAGTCCGTACCGGTCCGTAGTGATCTTCCGGCGGAGATCAACGAATCTCTGGTGGTCGAGCTCTACTCCAAGTAATCGTCTGGAGGTGCTCAGATGCAATTGGGTTCTACAGAACTCCTCAAGCCACGGCTGGTCGACGTGCAGGCGGTGGACGATACTCGCGCCCGCGTGGTGCTCGAGCCGCTGGAGCGTGGATTCGGGCATACGCTGGGTAACGCCCTGCGCCGAATCCTGCTTGCGGCGATTCCCGGCGTGGCGGTCAGTGAAGTCGAAATCGAAGGTGTACTGCACGAGTACACCAGCATCGAAGGGGTCCAGGAGGATGTCATCGAGATCCTTCTGAACCTCAAGGGGCTGGCAATCGCGCTGCACGGGCGTGATGACGCGATGCTCACGGTGAAGAAGGAAGGACCCGGCGTGGTCACGGCTGCCGATATCAAGGCGGATCACACGGTCGAGGTCATGAATCCCGATCACGTGATCGCGACCCTGAACGAGCAGGGCTCGCTGAACATGTCGTTCAAGGTTGAGCGCGGGGTCGGCTACGTGCCGGCCAGCGCCCGTCGCGAAGAAGGGTCGGCGAATGTCGGCCGGCTGCTTCTGGATGCGTCCTTCTCGCCGATACGCAAGGTGGCCTACTCGGTCGACCGGGCGCGGGTCGAGCAGCGCACCGATCTGGACTCGCTGATTCTGGACATCGAAACCAATGGGTCGGTCACCGCCGAGGACGCGATTCGCCGGGCGGCGGGCATTCTGGTGGACCAGCTTTCGGTGTTCGTGGATCTGAAGGCGGAGACGGTCGAGACGCCCGTCAGCCCGGAACCGTCGGTCGATCCGGTGCTTCTGCGTCCGGTGGACGATCTCGAGCTGACCGTTCGCTCCGCGAATTGCCTCAAGGCCGAGAACATCTATTACATCGGCGATCTGATTCAGCGCACCGAAATGGAGCTGCTCAAGACGCCCAACCTCGGCAAGAAGTCGCTCACGGAAATCAAGGACGTCCTTGCCAAGCAGGGGTTGTCGCTGGGGGCGAAGCTGGAAAACTGGCCGCCTGCCGAACTTCAGAATCCATCGAACCAGGCCTCCGCGTGACGGCCCGGTCCGGAAGTTTTTCAAGGAACCATTCTAATGCGTCATCGTAAGTCAGGACGTCAGCTTGGTCGCAATGCCGCACAGCGTTCCGCGCTGATGCGCGCGCAGGCGATCTCGCTGCTCGAGAACGAAATCATCAAGACGACCTTGCCCAAGGCCAAGGAACTGCGGCGCGTGGTCGAGCCGCTGATCACCCTCGCCAAGAGCGATTCGGTTGCGGCCCGGCGTACCGCGTTTTCGCGCGTGCGCAACAAGCAGGTGGTCGGCAAGCTGTTCACGGACCTCGGGCCGCACTACAAGGAGCGGCCGGGCGGCTACCTGCGCATCCTCAAGTGCGGTCACCGGGCCGGGGATGCCGCGCCTATGGCGTATATCCAGCTCGTCGACCGCGAATCGGCGGTTCAGGAGCAAGGCGAGGGCTGATCACCCGGGCGCGGCGCCTGTCACAAGGAGTCCGTGCTTCGCTCTTGAGGGCGGCGCAGGCGTAACGCCCGCCGCGGGATCGCCTGGGCGGCCAAATCCCCATCTTATTGATGGGGCCCGCTCGCCGCGACCAGTCTGCGGGCTGGCAATGCTTTGAAGTGATATTCTTTAAAACCCGCGCAAGTGACGCGGGTTTTTTTTGGCCATGCGCAGCGTTCGGGGTAATGCGGCGGTGCGCCTGGATCTTTGCTGGGCGTTGACTCGGGAGATGTCGCTGGAGCCAAAAAAATCCCGAATGCCAAAAGCCATCCGGGATGGTCGATATCCCGCCGCGGCAGGCCGGTCTGCTTGGTGCTCGATGACTCAGTGCTCGATGCCACCGGGGCCGTGCACGTGGCCATGGTCGATTTCTTCGGGCGTGGCTTCCCGGACCTCGACGATGGATACCTTGAAATTGAGGGTTTCGCCTGCCAGTTCGTGGTTGGCGTCCAGGGTGATCTGGTCACCTTCCACGGCCTTGACGACGACGATTTCAACCCCGGCCCCGGTCTGGGCCTGGAATCGCATGCCCGGCTCGATGGTCTCCACGCCCTGAAACAGGCTGGAGGGGACGGTCTGGATCAGCGACTCGTCACGCTCCCCGTAGGCTTCGGCGGGCGGTACCGTGACCTCGAGTGCCTCGCCGGCGGTCTTGCCTTCGAGTGCGGTTTCAAGCCCCGGGATGATGTTGCCATGTCCGTGGAGGTAGGCGAGAGGCTGCCGGCCCTCGGAGCTGTCCAGCACGTCGCCGGCGCTGTTGGTCAGGGTGTAGTCGATCGATACGACGGCGTCTTGTGCGATCTGCATTGGGGGTCCCCCGCTGTTGGTTGACTTTTCATGTTAAGGGGCCAAGCCGACAATGCAACCCGTGTTGACGGTCGCGTGTCTCAGCGCCGGCTGAGGTGGTAGAAGTGGTTGGTCGCTGCCACGAAGCCGGTGGGGCTTCCGCAGTCGAAGCGACGTCCCTTGAACCGGTACGCGATGACTTTGCCCTGGTCAGCCTGTTGGCGCAAGGCGTCGGTGATCTGTATTTCTCCGCCGGTGCCCGGCTCTGTTTCGCGCAGGATGTCGAAGATGTCCGGCGTCAGGATGTAGCGCCCGATGATGGCCAGGTTGCTCGGGGCATCTTCCGCGGCCGGCTTTTCGACCATGTCGGTGACCCGCACAAGCGCATCGTCGATGGCCTCGCCGGCAACGACCCCGTATTTCTGGATTTCCCGTTCGGGAACCTCCTCCACCGCGATGATGCTGCATTGATGTTCCTTGTAGACCTGCGCCATCTGCGCCAGTACCCCGACGGGATTTCCTTCGCAGAGGTCGTCGGCGAGGATGACCGCGAACGCCTCGTTGCCGATCAGGGTTTCGCCGGTGAGGATGGCATGGCCGAGACCGCGCATCTCGATCTGGCGGGTATAGGAGAATGTGCAGCCATCGATGATGCGATTGATTCCCAGAAGGAGGTTTTCCTTGTTGGTCCCCTTGATCTGGTGTTCAAGCTCGTAGTTGACGTCAAAATGGTCTTCAAGCGCTCGCTTGCCGCGGCCGGTCACCATGGCCATGTGGGTCAGTCCCGCTTCCAGGGCTTCCTCGACGCCGTACTGGATGAGTGGCTTGTCGAGTATGGGCAGCATCTCCTTGGGCAGGACCTTGGTGGCCGGGAGAAAGCGCGTCCCGTAACCGGCCGCCGGGAACAGGCATTTTCTCAGGGTGCTCATTGATCGGTTTTCTCCATGTCTCGTGACGGACGGCTTGCTCGGCTAAGCGCACCGTCCCGGAATGTTTGCACCCGTGATGATGTCCACCGGGGCCGGCTATTGCAAGGTTGGGCAAGGTGGAGTGCCGTTTCGGGCTTGCGGTCTGTCCGGCTTGCCGCCCGGTTTGATCCGCCAGAGCGGGCGCATCCGTAGCGCCCGTCGGGTCACGCTCACGAATTGTTGGTTCGCGCCAGTCGAGCCTGACGCAGGGCGCGCAGGTGCGCCCATGCCAGGATGAACACCGCGCAGCAAAGCAGCGCAATGGTCAGGTTGGCAAGCCTCAGCGTGTCCAGGGACCAGGCGTCGGTAATGGCGATCGTCAGGTAGAGCAGTGAAACCAGGGCGGTCCAGACGATCGTGTTGGGCCGCTTGCGCAGCAGCCCCGGGAGCACGGCCAGACCCGGGATCAACAGGATCAGGGTCAGTAGCGCGCCGGGGTGTCCGACCTGGCCCTGTGTCAGGGCAAAGCCCTTGATCGCGAGCGCCACGAGCAGCGCGCAGTGCAGCGCGGAGATCAAGCGGGGCTTCACGGACGCGTCCTGCCCTCGAAGGCCAGCGCCGTGCGGGCGATCCGGCTTCCCAGGGCCTGGCACAGCGCACGCTCTTCGCTGGTCAGCGGCCTGTCACCGCCCCCGGCCGTGTGCGTTGGGCCGTAGGGCGAGCCACCGGCCTGCGTCCGGGTGAGTGCCGGTTCGGTGTAGGGCAGACCGACGATGATCATGCCGTGATGCAGCAGCGGGATCATCATCGAGAGCAGGGTTGCTTCCTGCCCGCCATGCTGGCTCGCGGTGGAGGTGAAGACCCCTGCCGGCTTGCCCACCATCCGGCCGGAAAACCAGCTTCCGCTCGTGGTGTCTATGAAGTGCTTGACCGCCCCGGCCATGTTTCCGAAGTAGGTCGGCGTGCCGAGTGCCAGACCATCGCAGTTCTGGAAATCTTCCTGTGTCACGTAGGGCGCCCCGTCGGGCGGGACACTCGGCTCGGTTGCCTTGCAGTTCGTCGAGATTGGCGGAATGGCACGCAGCTTGGCAATACAGCCCTCCACGCTCTCCACGCCCCGCATGACCTGGTGTGCCATGCGGGCTGTTGAACCGTCGCGACTGTAGAACAGGATCAGGATTTCGGCCATGTACGCCCGGCGGCTGTTTGCCGCGAATAAATTAATTTTAATGGTTCTGGCGAACCTTCCCCCCTACAGTGTACCGAAAAGCAGGTGCAAATAACCTCGGCTTCCCTCCTTGTTTCGCGGGACCTCGTCGGCTGTGCGCCGCGGGGGTGAATCGGGACGCCTGCCGGTGGGGTGGCTGGCCGGGCAATGCGCGCACTGACACGATTGATAACCGAACTTGAGTGGGGGTGCAGGATGGGCGCGATGCGTCACGTGATCTTCGTCCTGATGCTGGCCGCGGCGCCATGGGCGCAGGCGGCTGATGATTTCTTTACCGATGTGTTCGGGGACATGCAGGCCAATGCCGCCGAGGCGCGCGAAGCGGGCAAGGCGGGTGTCTTCGTCTTTTTCGAAATGGATGAATGCCCGTTTTGCGACCGGATGAAAACGCAGGTCTTCTCGGAGCCCGAGGTCGTCGAGTACATGCACGATCATTTCGTCACCGCATCGGTCGACATTGAGGGAGACGTCACGATGACCGATTTCTCCGGTGACGCGCGGACCCAGAAGGATTTTGCCTTTGGCGAGCACCGTGTGCGCGCCACCCCGGTCATGATCTTTTTCGACGTCGAGGGCAAGCAGGCCACCCGGTATACGGGGCCGGTTCGTTCGCCTGAAGAGTTCCTGATGCTGGCCGAGTTTGTGTCCAGCGGGGCCTACAAGGAGCCGGGCATGAACTTCGTTCGTTACAAGCAGCAGCAGGGTCGCTGAGCGGATGCATACCCAAGCGTCGAACCACCGGAAAACGCGCGCCTCTGGTCTCGGGCTGGCCGGCCTGCTCGCGGTCGCCCTGACCCTGGTCGGCGCATTCCCGGCTGGCTGGGCGCAGGAAGGCGACGAGTCGGAGGCGCCCGCGCGCCCGCTGCCTGATCCGCTGACCCTCGAGTACGTGCTGTCGATGCCCCTTGATGGACACTTTCGTGTCATGGCGGGGCGGGCGGATCGTGATCGCGCCGAGGCCCGGCTTAAGCTGGCAGAGTCTGAGTTCATGCCTCGAGTCGACCTCCATGCCCGGCTTCGCCACGTGAAACCCAATCCGGTGGCAGAGAATCAGGACGAGCACGACAACGCCCTGATTCTTTCCGCCCGTCAGCCGGTGTACGACTTTGGCCGGCGTTCGGCAAACCGGGACTCGGCCGAGCGGTTGCTGGGCGCACGCGAGCAGGATCTGGTCACCACGCAGCGGCATCACCGTCTCAAGATCATGCAGGCCTACTTCGATGTGCTGCTCGCAGATCAGGCCTACACGGTGACCAACGAGGAAATGGCGATCGTCTTCGTCAATCTCGACAAGATGCGCGACCGCCACGAGCTGGGCATGATCTCCGACGTGGAGCTGGCCGAACGCGAACAGTACTACCAGTCCGTTCTGCTCGAGCGTTCCCGCCGGGACGCCGATCGACGCCAGTCCCGCCGCGCCCTGGCCGAACTGCTCGGGCGACCGGAGAGCCTGCCCTCGCGTCTGGCCATGCCGGATCTGTCCGCCCTCCTGACCCGGGAACTGCTGCCGGTCAACGAGCTGATCGACAGCCTGCTCTCGGGCGACCCGAAACTGCAGGCCCTGCAGTTGGAGTACGAGGCCGCCAGCCGGCGTGTCGATGCGGCCCGCGCGGCGAACCTGCCCGAGATCTACCTCGAGATCGACGCGGGCGAGTACAGCCGGGAACTGGGGTCCCGGGACCGTTTCCGTGGCGGTCTGTACCTGGATATTCCCCTGTACCGGGGTGGCAGCACCGATGCGCAGATCGGCGCAGCGCAGTCCGAGCGAATGCGCATCCAGGCGCACATGGCCGAGCGATCCGCCCTGTTGCGGGAACAGGCCCTGGCACTGTACGAGGAAATCCGCATTCTCGACAGCGTGGCGGCCGATCGGATCGAGGCGCTGGACGTCTATTCGGACCTCAATTTCGTGCGCAAGCAGACCCTGTACGACATGGAAAAGGCGACCGACCTGGGTGATGCCATGGTCCAGCTCAGCCGTGCCCGGCTTGAGCGGATGGAGGTCGACTTTGCCCGGGCACTGGCCTGGGCCCAGATTCATCTCCTGCAGGGGCGTGATTACGCGCAGTTTCTTTCGGCGGAAGGCCGCTGACTCATTCTGAACTTTTTGGGGCAAACTCATGCATAGGATCGTCGCGAGTTTCCGGCAGGGGCCTCGGAAGCGCATGCAACCGTCTTCTGGGCCGAGGTCTTCGGGCGTGGGCCGGCTCACGTTCGCGCTGGCGCTGGGCACCTGCCTTTCCGTTGCGCCCGCGTTCGCGGACTCGGTGGACGGTGTCGTCACCTGGTCCGACCGGCTGGTACTCTCCGTGCCGGTCAGTGGCGTGGTTGCCGAGGTGAACGTCCGGCCGGGGCAGCAGGTTGACGCGGGTGCGGTCCTGCTTCGCCTGGATGCCACACCCTTTGACGCGCGGCTGGCGGATGCGCGCGCCCGCCAGGCCGGCCTGGCCCGCCAGTCAGAGGAAGCGGCCCTGGATGCCCAGCGCGCCCGGGAACTTTACGACCGGACCGTGGCTTCCGATTCGGAACTTCAGGCGGCGCTCATTGCCAGCGAGCAGGCTCGTGCCGAACTGGATCAGGCGAAGGCGCAGCGCGCCCTGGCCAGTTGGTCACTTGAGCACGCCAGCCTGTCGGCTCCTTACGATGCCCGGGTGCTGGCCGTGCATGTTGCCCCCGGGCAAACGGTCGTGACGGAGCTGGATGCGCCACCCATGATCGAACTGGCGCGCGCAGGTGAGCTGGGCGTGCGGGCGGAACTGGCTCCCGAGGCCGCCGTGGGCCTGGAGCCGGGCCAGAGCGTGCAGGTGCGGCTCGGTGGCGAGACGCGCAGTGCACAGATCCGGGGAATTACGGCAGTCGAACGCGAGTCCGGCGCACGCTACGTCCTGCAGCTGCGCGTGTCTGATGCGCCTGCGGACGTCCTGCCGGGCATGGCCGCTTCGGTCGAGCTGGACTGAGCGGGCTGCCACCAGCCGTTCTGCGAGCTGTTGCCCCCGGCAGCAGCGGCTGGATGCGCGCTTTGAGCCGTTGCGCTCATCCGGTACCGGCGCCAGACGGCCGCCCGGTGCCGATCCCGGCCCGGTGGCATGGACCTGGCGCCTCCCGGGCCTAGTGTGTCGTCGTGGGGGACTCGTCCTGCTGCGCGGACTGTGCCGGTAGCGTCTCGCGGTCCAGCCAGACCCGCGTCGAGTCGATGCAAGCGGCCTGTTCGAGTTGTCCAAGCCGCACCACGGCGAGAAAGCGGCAGTCCTCGGCGACTGCCGACGACCGGGCTGCCGAAACGACCTGGCCGATGGTCGTGCCCCGGGTATCCGTGATTGCCGTGCCCGGAGCGGGGATGTGCTCGAGGGCGCCATGTCCGGCCAGCATCCGCCGGTTTGGCTTGCCCAGGTAGTGCAGCCGCGCGACCACTTCCTGACCGGGATAGCAGCCCTTTCGGAAGTTCAGGCCGCCGAGCAGGTCCAGGTTGATCCACTGGGGAACGAACTCTTCGCGGGTGGCCTGACAGACCATGGGCAGCCCCGCTTCGATCTCGTGCTCGGTCCATGCCGAGAAGGGCAGGGCCGGGTGCATTTGCCGCTCGAGCGTCGCCGCAATTTCAGCCTGGCGTTCTCGGGGCAGAACAAGCAGATAGCGCGGCGTGTCACCCGGGTAGCGCAGCAGGGAAACGTCCCCCTGAGTGCGCACCGCCCACGGGCGGTCGGGCAGGTGCGTGCATCCCGACGCCTCGGCGGCAGTTTCTGCGGCCTGCCTGCCGAGTAGCCCGATGCAGCCCAGTGTTTCGCTGGCATCCTCGACGGTCACGCGGCTGCGCAGCACAAAAAGCCGGAGTCGGGCCAGGGTGGCTGCCAGATTGTCTGCGGGCAGCAAAAGCAGGTAGGCGTCGTCCCGCTCGAGCGCCACGAAAAGTGCCTGAACCCGGCCCTTGGGGGTGCACTGGGTCGTGAGCTGGGCGGTCGTGCCATCGACGGCGTGAATGTCGTTGCTGAGCATGTTCTGCAAAAAGGCAGCACGCTCCTCTGCGGCCACGCGAATCACGGCCAGCTCGTCCATCCGGCACCAGCCATGAGGCAGTGCGGTGTTTGGGGCTTCCGGTTTTGCCTGGTTCTCAGCGTACGCGAGACTCATGGGTTCTGTACTCCTGATGATCTGGGTTGGCAGCATTTGCCGAGGTGGACCCGTGCCAGCGAAAACACGCCGGTCTGCGCCACGGCAATCCCGTCAGAATGCGGTCCTCGTACCGGTCCGGTGCAATTGATCCCGGCGAACAATCTTCGCAGATCCGGCCGGCCGAAAAGACCCGGACTTTAACCTGTAGCGCGGTCACGAACGGCTTGCCGGCCGCGCTGCCTGCGCGGGTCGTGGCGCGGGCGCTGGCGGTCAGTCAGGTCACGGGCAAAAGCGCGCCATGTCTTGCACCGGCGGGCCTGCATTCGCGCAGGCCTTCACGGATTCCTGTGCCGGGTGCCCTCCGGGCTCCAAAGGCCGCGGTTTTGGTGCACTTGAGCCGGGCCCGGCAAACGGGGCGGAGATCGACATGAACAACCCAGCCTATCTGCATCTTTCCATCGGGCCGTCGCTGTACGCGCTGCTGGCCTGGTGCGTGATACACGGCCTGGCGCTGGCGGCCCTGCCGCTGAGCGCACTGGATCCGGCGTTTTCCCTGCCGCTCGCCCTGCTGTTGCTGGCGCATGCCTGGCTGGCGTTGCCGCGCCTCTGGGTGCAGGGAGCCGACTGCCATGTCCGTGATCTGGAATGGCGCTGTCGCTGCCTGTCGTCAGCGAGCGGGGCGACTCGCCGGCCGTCGTGGAGGCCGGGGCTTGCCGCCGGTTCCGGTCGACGCGCCGTGCCCGAGGCCGCCGAGCTGGTGCGCTGGCGGCGCCTGGGGCCGCTGTTTGTCCTGGGCCTTCGGGATCTGCAGAACCAGCGGCTGTGCTACCTGCCGATCGTGACCGATTCGCTTTCTCTGGCCGACTGCAAGGCCCTGGCGCGATACCTGGCTGAGCAATGAGCGCACCGCCGATATCAGTCGCGCGAACCGCACAGGGCGAGCCGGAGTGCCTCGACGCGCGGCTTGAGGTCCTCGATCGATCCACTATTGTCGAGCACGTGGTCAGCGATGGCCAGTCGGCGTACGCGGCTGGCCTGCGCGTCCAGGATCTCCTCGGCAAGCTCGGCGGTGATTCCCGGGCGTTGGGCCAGCCGGGCACGCTGGATGGCGGCAGGGCAGTCGATCACGATGACCTTGTCAAGCCAAGACCAGGCCGCTGCCTGTTCGGCCAGCAGCGGTACCACCACGCACACGCAGGGCGCCTCCACAGCCATCGCCCGTTCCCGCGCCATTCGGCGTATCGGCGGATGCAGGATGTGCTCGAGCCGCTGGCGCGATGCCTTGTCCGTGAACACGATCCGGCGCAGGCTGGCCCGATCCAGCGCGCCCGTCTCGTCAAGCACCTGCGATCCGAAAGCCCGGACAATCCGGTCCAGGCAGGGCTCGCCGGGCATGACCAGCTCCCGGGCGAGCTGGTCCGTATCGACAATCGGCACGCCCGCGTCTGCCAGCAGGTGCGTGACCGTCGACTTGCCGCTGGCAATTCCGCCCGTCAGCCCGAACTTGAGGGTCACAGCCCGAGCAGTGACCGGTAGGCGTCGATCATGGAAGGTCCGGCCAGGTAGGCGATCAGCCCGGCCATTGCCAGATAGGGACCGAACGGGATGGGGACCTGCCTGTCATGGCCGCGAAGGGTGATCAGCAGAATCCCGACCACGGCACCGACCAGCGACGAGAGCAGGATGACCAGGGGCAGCATTTGCCAGCCGAGCCAGGCACCCAGCGCTGCCAGCAGCTTGAAGTCACCGAATCCCATGCCTTCCTTGCCGGTCAGCAGCCGGAAGCCCCAGTACACCGACCAGAGCAGCAGGTAGCCCGCGGCCGCCCCGATGACGGCGTCATGCAGGGAAACCTCGGTGCCAATGCCTGCCCAGGCGATCAACAGGCCCGCCCACAGCAGGGGCAGGGTCAGCGCGTCCGGCAGGAGCGTGGTTTTCAGGTCGATCATCGCGGCAGTGATCAGGAACCACACGAACATCATGCCGAACAGCGTCTGCCAGCTGTCCCCGTAGATCAGCGCGACCAGCATGGTCAGCACGCCGGTGCCCAGCTCGATCAGCGGGTACTGGAGGCTGATCCGTGCCCCGCAGGCTGCACAGCGGCCCCGCAGGAACAGCCAGCTGAGCAGTGGAATGTTCTCGATCGCCGAGATCCGGTGACCACAGTTCGGGCAGCAGGATCTGGGCGTGACGAGATTGTAAGGACCCGGCTGGTCTTCCACGCGGCACTGGGCCGGAGGCGAATCGCTGTGGTGCGTGTCGGGTATCTCCTCGTGCAGCAGTTGCTCGCACTCGCGCCGCCAGCCCCGTTCGAGCATGATGGGCAGGCGGTGGATGACCACGTTGAGAAAGCTGCCGACCACCAGGCCCAGGACCAGGGTGGAGCTGGCCAGCAACCAGGGATTTTCCGCGATGAGCGTGATGATGTTCATGCTGCCTCAGACGACCGAGCCGAGCTTGAAGATTGGCAGGTACATGGCGATGACCAGGCCGCCGACCACGATGCCGAGGAAGGCCATGATCATCGGCTCAAGCAGGCTGGACATGGCGTCGACCATGTTGTCGACTTCTTCCTCGTACATGTCCGCCACCTTGCTGAGCATGCCGTCGAGCGCGCCCGTCTCCTCGCCGATGGAAACCATTTGCACCACCATGACGGGAAAGAGGCCGCTTTGCTGCATGCCGACCCGCAGCGGCGTGCCCGTGGCGGCCAGGTCGCGCATTTCCATGACCGCGTTGCGAAATACCGAGTTGCCGGTGGCCCCCGCGGTGGGCGGCATGGCCTCGACCAGCGGGACCCCGGCGGAGAACATGGTCGAGAGCGTCCTTGCAAAGCGGGCAATGGCCGCCTTTTCCGTCAGGGGGCCGAAGATCGGGACCCGGAGGATGACCCGATCCAGGAAGTGATTGAACGGGTCCGATCGGCGCTTGACGAACACGAACAGGAATATCGCCGCGCCAATGGCGCCGAATATGGCCCACCAGTACTTCTGGAACATTTCGGATATGCCGATCACGAACAGCGTGAAGGCCGGCAGGTCGGCACCGAAGCCCTGGAAGAGGTCCTGGAACTGCGGGATGACGAAGATGAGCAGGATCGCCGTGACGATGAACGCCACCACGACCACCGCCGTCGGGTAGAACATCGCCTTCTTGATCTTGCCCTTGAGGCTTTCGGTCTTTTCCTTGTAGGTTGCGACCCGGCCAAGCACCGTCTCAAGCGCGCCCGACTCCTCGCCGGCCCGCACGAGGTTGACGAACAGCTCGTCGAAGTAGCGTCGATGCTTGTCGAGCGCATCGGCCAGACTGGTGCCGCTTTCCACGTCGTTCTTGACCTTGGTCACGAGCTCCTGCATGGACTTCTTTTCAGCACTCTGCGCGATGATTTCCAGAGCCTGCACGATCGGGAGACCCGAGGTCATCATGGTGGCCAGCTGGCGGGCGAATATCGCGATGTCCTTGGGTTCGACGGGCTTGGACCCGCCAAAGAGCGGCTTGGGCTTCTTGCGCACCTTGAGCGGACTGACACCGAGACGACGGACTTCGGCGCGAACCAGCGTTTCGTTTGCGGCGGCGAGTTCCCCCTTGACTACCCGCCCCTGCCTGTCCTTGCCTTCCCAGACATAGACGATCTTTTCGGCCGGCTTGCTGGCCGTGCCCGAGGTCCTGCTCTTGGTTGCTGTGGCCATGTCCTGCTCCTGGTTCAGTCTTTCGTGACGCGGTTGAGCTCCTCGAGCCCGATCAGTCCCGCCTTGACCTTGCGCAGCCCCGACTTGCGCAAGTCAGCGATGCCCTCCTTGTCTGCCTGTTCGGCCAAATCCAGCGCGGTGCACCCCTTCATGATCAATCGCCCCATTTCCTCGGAGACCGGCATGACCTGATAGACGCCCACGCGTCCCTTGTAGCCGTTGGTGCACTGGTCACAACCGACCGGCCGGTACAGGGTGAATCCCTCGTCCAGGTCGGTTTCCGTGAACCCCTCGCGCAGCAGTTCCTCGCGCGGCACGTCGTCGGGAACCTTGCAGCTCTTGCACAGCCGGCGTGCCAGTCGCTGCGCGATAATCAGGTTGACCGAAGAGGCGATATTGTAGGCCGGCACCCCCATGTTCATCAGACGGGTCAGCGTTTGCGGCGCGTCGTTGGTGTGCAGTGTCGAAAGGACCAGGTGACCTGTTTGTGCCGCCTTGATGGCGATCTCGGCGGTTTCCAGGTCCCGGATCTCGCCGACCATGATCACGTCGGGATCCTGGCGGAGAAAGGCACGCAGTGCATTGGCGAATGTCAGGCCCACCTTGGGGTTGACGTTTACCTGGTTGATGCCCGGCACCACGATTTCCGCCGGGTCCTCGGCGGTGGAGATGTTCCGGTCCATGGTGTTGAGGATGTTCAGACCCGTGTACAGCGAGACGGTCTTGCCCGACCCGGTCGGGCCGGTGACCAGAATCATGCCGTAGGGGTTGCTCAGCGCATTGAGGTAGAGGGCCTTCTGGTCCGGTTCGTACCCCAGCGAATCGATACCCATCTGGGCACTGGTCGGGTCGAGGATACGCATGACCACCTTTTCCCCGAAGAGGGTCGGGCAGGTGTTCACACGAAAGTCGATCGAGCGGTTGCGCGTGAGCTTGAGCTTGATGCGGCCATCCTGCGGGATGCGCCTTTCGGAGATATCCATCCGGCTCATGACCTTTACCCGCGCGATCACCTGGTCGGACAGCCCCTTGGGCGGCGCCGCGACTTCCTGGAGCACCCCGTCGATGCGAAACCGGATCCGGAACTTCTTCTCGTAGGGTTCCAAGTGGATGTCCGAGGCCTTCTTCTGAATGGCGTCGGTGAGCACCTTGTGCACGAACTTGACGATCCGGTTGTCCTGGACCTGGGTCTCGAAATCGGTGCCACCGGACTGTTCGTCCTCCTGCTCGAACTCGATGTTCTCGAGGTCATCGTCAAGTTCCTCGTTGAAATCGTTCAGCGACGTGTCGAGGCCGGCTTCGAGCAGGGCGGAGATCTTCGGCGCCGCCCCCACCACCACGTCGATGGTCAGTCCGGTACCGAAGCGGATCTCGTCCAGGGCGGTCAGGTTGGATGGGTCGGGCAGTGCGAGAAAAAGCCGTCGACCGCGTTGCACCAGCGGCAAGGCCTGGTGCTTGCGCAGCAGGTTTTCGGGCACGGTCTTCAGCGGCAGGTCGCTGGTGTCGACGGCATCCAGCTCGATCAGGGGAAAGCCGAACTGCTCGGATGCGATTTTCGCCAGCGAATCGGCGTCGATGCCCGCGGCGATGATCTGGTCGATGACGGGCGTCCGCTGCTTCGCGGCATCCTGGACTATGCGCTGGGCCTGGGTGGCTTCCAGCCTGTTCAGCTTGACCAGTGCCTGAACCAGGCCAGGTAGCGGAGCGGATGACATGGTCGCGTGTCCTTGTTTCTGTTTTTCCGGGACTTGGGAAGGCGCCCTGACCAGACCCATCCATGGGGCTCGTCAGGCCAGCCGGGCACCGCGAGCTGATACGCGGGTCAGGTTGCCCATTCAAGTCGGGCGCCGGTCGTGAACATTTTTGAAACTCCAAGCTTAGCACGCAAAACGTCCGATCGTGGCGGTCTTCGTCGCGGCAAGGGTCGACTTGCGCCGGTCCCGTTCGTGGTCTAAATACCACTTTGCCGGCATGGAAATGCTGGTGTCTGTCACAGGCATGGGTCGGGCCAGCAAATGGCCGGGCTGCACGGCGGCGTCTGTCGCCCTGCCTTGATCATTATTTCCTTCAATTCAGGAGAGCTCAAACATGTTCAAGCACGCTTCACGCAAACTGCTCAAGCCAATCGCATTGACGGCCATCCTGCTGCTCGGCGCCCAGGGAAGCTGGGCCGAGGGGCCGGTCGACCTGAACACGGCGGATGTCGAGACGTTGCAGACACTCCACGGAATCGGAGAAGTCCGGGCCGCGGACATCGTGGCCTACCGTGAGAAACACCAGGGGTTCAAGAGTGTCGACGAGCTGGTCAACATCTCCGGTATCGGGGAGAAGACGCTCGAGCGCATCCGGGACCAGGTCACGGTATCCGGCGACGGTTCCTGATCGGCACCATTGGTCCCGGGCAGGGACCGGTCCATTTCGCGCCCGGCATCCGTGTCGGGCGCTGTGCTTTCAGACCAGGACACCAGGTGCGCCTCAGCGCACTGCAAGCCAGTCCCGCGGGCGCAGGAACTCGCGATAGAGCCGATCTTCCTCGCTGCCAGGTTCCGGTTGCCAGTTATAGCGCCACTTGACCAGGGGGGGCATCGACATGAGGATCGACTCGGTTCGTCCACCGGACTGCAGACCGAAGAGCGTCCCCCGGTCATAGACCAGATTGAACTCCACGTACCGGCCGCGCCGATACAGCTGGAAATCCCGCTCGCGCTCGCCCCAGGGCATGTCCCGGCGCCGCTCGACGATTGGCGAATAGGCCGGCAGGTAGTGGTCCCCCACGCTGCGCATCAGTCCGAAGGCATCAGCGAAGTCCAGGCTGCCGTCCGCACCCCAGTCGTCGAAGAACAGGCCGCCGATGCCACGCGGCTCGTCGCGGTGCTTGAGAAAGAAATACTCGTCGCACCACTTCTTGAACCTTGGGTAGATGTCCGCGCCGAATGGTGCGCAGGCGTCCTGTGCCTGCCGGTGCCAGTGACGTGCGTCTTCTTCGAAGCCGTAGTAGGGCGTCAGGTCGAAGCCGCCGCCGAACCACCAGACCGGCGGTTCACCGTCCTTCTCGGCAACGAAGAAGCGCACATTGGCGTGGGAGGTCGGAACATAAGGATTGCGCGGATGGATGACCAGCGAGACGCCCATGGCTTCGAAGTGGCGTCCGGAAAGCTCCGGGCGATGCGCCGTGGCCGAGGGGGGCAGGGACGGGCCCGTCACGTGGGAGAAGTTGATGCCCGCCTGCTCGAACACCGCGCCCTCGCTGAGTACCCGTCCCCTGCCTTCGCCCGCCAGTCGCGCGCCCGGTGGCCGGGTCCAGTTGTCGTGGACGAAGCGAGTCTCGCCATCGAGCCGCTCCAGCTCCCTGACGATCCGGTCCTGCAGGTCCAGCAGGTATTGCCTGACGTTTTCGGTTTCGTGCATGTCTCTTGATCCGGAGGGGTTTTCATCTGTGTCCGCGGCCTGCAGTCAGCCGGCCTGGCTGCGGGGCGCGGCGGGTGTCATCGTCGCCAGAACACGGGTGTGAACAGAACCAGCACGGTGAAGATCTCCAGTCGTCCCAGCAGCATGGCGGCCACCGCCACCCATTTTCCGAAGTCCGATACGGCGGTGAAGTTGTCGGACACCGTGCCGAGTCCGGGGCCCAGATTGGTGAGGGTGGCCCCGACTGCGCCGAATGCACTGACCTGATCCAGCCCCGACGCCATCATCAGCAGGAACAGGACGATGAATACACCGACATAGGCCGAGAAGAAACCCCAGACTGCGCTGATTACCGAGTCGGGCATCGGCTTGTTGCCGATCTTGACCACCATGACTGCGCGCGGGTGGACCAGCTGCTGCAGTTCCCGCAGCCCCTGGCGGATCAGCAGCAAGAAACGCAGCACCTTGATTCCCCCTGCGGTCGAGCCGGCGCAACCGCCAACGAAGGCCGCCATCACCAGAAGCACGGGCAGGAAGAAGGGCCAGGCCGAAACGTCGGCAGTCGAGAAGCCGGTGGTCGTCGCGTAGGAGACGGCATTGAAGGAGGCATAGCGCCAGGCTTCGGCCAGGCTGCCATAGGTTCCGGTTGCCCAGAGGCCGATCGTGTACATCACCACCAGCGAAACCAGGATGGTGGCATAGAGCTTGAACTCCGAACTGCGCAGGTAGACGCTCAGGCTGGCACTGCGCAGGGCCAAAAAGTGCAGCGCGAAGGACACGCCCGAAATGGCCATGAACAGGGTGGCGGCGCCTTCCAGAGCCGGGTTGTCGTAGAACCCGAAACCCTCGTCGTGGGTCGAGAACCCCCCGATCGCGACGGTGGAGAAAGCGTGCCCGATGGCGTCGAACCAGGTCATGCCCAGCACCTTGTAGGCGAACATTGCCAGCACCGTCAGCCCGAGGTAGATGTACCAGAGCGCCTTCGCAGTCTCGGAGATTCGTGCCGTGAACCGGTTGTCCTTGATCGGTCCGGACATCTCGGCCTTGTACAGCTGCATGCCCCCCACGCCGAGCAGGGGCAGCAGGGCGACCGCGAGCACCACGATCCCCATGCCGCCAAGCCACTGCAGCTGCTGGCGGTAGAACAGGATGGAGCGCGGCAGTTCGTCCAGCCCGACCAGCACGGTTGCTCCGGTGGTTGTCAGGCCGGAGACCGACTCGAACACCGCGTCGGTCAGGGTCATGGCCGGGTCCGGCGACAGGTACAGCGGCACGGTGCCCGAAAAGCTCAGGACTACCCAGAACAGGACGACCACCACGAAGCCGTCGCGCAGCTTCAGCTCCCGTCGATGCGTCCGGGCCGGCAGCCAGACGAGAAAGCCGACTGCCAGGACCAGCACGAAGCCTTTGAGGAAGTGCAGGATGCCCTCGCCATAGATCAGGCCCACCACCACCGGCGGCAGCATGGTCAGGCTGAAGATCATCAGCAGCAGACCGAAGATCCTCTGGATGACTTTTGGCTGCATCCCGGACCTCAGAAGAAGGAAAAGCCGACGGTGAACAACTGCTCGATCGCCCGCAGGTGGCGCCTGTCGGTGACGAACAGGATCACGTGATCACCAGGCTCGATCACCGTGTCGTGGTGGGCGATCAGGACCCGCTCATCCCGGACCAGGGCGCCGATATTGGTGCCGGGCGGAAGTTCCAGGGCATCAATCCGCTTGCCGACCACCTTCGAGGTGTTCTCGTCCCCCCGGGCGATGATTTCCATGGCCTCCGCCGCGCCGCGGCGCAGCGAGTGCACGGAGACCACGTCCCCCCGGCGCAGGTGGGTCAGCAGGGCGCCGATGGTGATCTGATGTGGCGACAGCGCGATATCAATGGTCCCCATCTCGATCAGATCCACGTAGGCGGCCCGGTTGACGATGCACATGACCTTTCTTGCGCCCATGCGCTTGGCGAGCATTGCCGAGAGGATATTGTCCTCGTCGTCGTTGGTCAGCGCGATGAACAGGTCCATGTCCTCGATGTTTTCCTCCTGGAGCAGCTGCTCGTCGGTGGCATCACCGTGCAGGACGATCGCGTGCGCGAGCTCGGCGGAAAGTTCGCGGCTGCGTCGCGCATTGTGGCTGATGATCTTGATCTGGTAATGGTCCTCGAGCTTTCTGGCCAGGGCGCTGCCGATGTTTCCCGCTCCGGCAATCATGACCCGGCGATTGGGACGTTCCAGGCGCCGAAGCGCGCTCATGACCTTGCGGATGTGGCGGCTTTCCGCCAGGAAGAAAACCTCGTCCCCATGCTCGATCACGGTCGGTCCATCCGGGTGGACCGGGCGGTCGTGCCGGAAGATTGCCGCCACGCGGGTTTCCACATCCGGCACCAGCTGGCGCAACTCCCGGATCGGGCGTCCCACGAGCGGGCCGCCTTCCAGGGCCCGCACGCCGACCATCCGGACCCGGCCGTCGGCAAAGTCGCGCACATGCAGCGAGTCGGGATATTCGACCAGCCGGGCGATGTAGTCCTTGATCAACTGTTCCGGGCTGATGATGACGTCGACCGGGACGGCACTGTTGTCGAACAGGGCCGGGTGAGACTGATAGTCGGTGCTGCGGATCCGCGCAATCTTGGTGGGCGTGTGGAAGAGCGTCCAGGCCACCTGGCAGGCGAGCATGTTGCATTCGTCGCTGCTGGTGACCGCCAGCAGCATGTCGGCGTCTGCCGCGCCGGCATCCTCGAGGACCTTCGGGTGTGCCCCGTTGCCGACGATGGTCCGGATATCCAGCTTTTCCTGCATTTCCTGGAGCAGATCCGGATTGCAGTCGACCACGGTGACGCTGTTTTGGGGTTCGCCGGCCAGATAGGTGGCGACCGAAGACCCGACCTGGCCCGCGCCCAGAACGATGATCTTCATGAGGTCGCTCCTGAATCTTGCCCCTGCGTGCTGAAGGGTCGGCTGTCCGAGTGCATTACTTGTCGCTGTTGCCCGAGATGCCCAGTGCCTTGAGCTTGCGGTAGAGATTGGTTCGTTCCATGCCGGTGCGCCGGGCCAGTTCGGTCATGCTGCCCTCGCATAGCTTCAGCTGGGCCTCCAGGTAGCGCCGTTCGAACTCGTCCCGTGCCTCGCGCAGCGGATAGTCGAGGTTCAGCGACACCAGGGCCGTCTGCAACTTGGTACTGGCCTCCTGCGCGTCGGTCTGACTGCTTTCCGTGGCGCTGCCGGAGCCCAGCGCCAGCTGGACCTCCGCCTCGTCGACCGTCTCGCCGGTTCCCAGGATCAGCAGCCGCTGCACCAGGTTCTTGAGCTCGCGCACATTGCCGGGCCAGGGGTGATGCTTGAGCAGATTGCGCGCCCCGATGGTCAGCTGGCGTCGCGGCAATCCCTCGGCGCGATGCGCGGCCTCCAGGTAATGGTCCAGAAGCAGCGGGATATCCTCGCGGTGCTGGCGCAGCGGTTCGATGCGTACCGGCACCACCGAAAGGTGGTAGAAGAGATCTTCCCGGAACCGGCCGGCCTGGACCTCCGCCTCGAGATCCTTGCGCGTGGCGGCGATGACCCGCACGTCCACATGGACCGGGTCGTTGCCTCCGACGCGCAGAAAGGACTGGCTCTCCAGGGCCGAGATCAGCTGCATCTGGGTCTGGGCGTCCATGTCCGCTGCCTCGGCGATGAACAGCGTTCCGCCGTTGGCCTGCTCAAGCAGCCCGTAGCGGATCTTGCCATCGCTCTCGGCCCCGAAGAGCTCGACCGCCGTGCTGTCCCGGCCGGATATCGTGCTGATGCCGCTGTCCACGAACGGGAAGTGCCGCCGCGGGCTGTGACTGTGTATGTAGCGGGCCAGGGCGCGCTTTCCCGTGCCAGGCTCGCCCATGATGAGCACCCAGGCGTCATGGCCGGCCAGTTTCTGCGCCTGCATTCGCAGGTTCTGCATGAACGGGCTCTCGCCGATCAGGGTCGACTGATCCGGGTCGCGGCGGCGAAGATGCTCGTTTTCCCGGGCCAGTCGCTGGTTTTCCAGCGCGTGCTCGATGGTCAGCAGGAGCTTGTCGAGCGAAACCGGCTTCTCGATGAAATCGTAGGCGCCCAGGCGCGTCGCCTCGACAGCCGTCTCCACCGTGCCGTGCCCGGACATCATGATCACGGGCCAGACCAGCTGGTCGGCCTCGTGCCAGCTGCGCAGCAGCGCGATACCGTCCCGACCGGGCATCCAGATATCCAGCAGGACAAGATCCGGCCTGCGCTCGGCGATGCGTTGCTCGGCCTGGTCCGCATCCGCGGCGCTGGACAGCGTGTAACCCTCGTCCTCCAGAACCTCGGTCAACAGCTCGCGGATGTCCGGCTCGTCATCGACTACCAGGATATGCCCGATGCTCATTTTTCCGTTTCGACTCCATGTTCGACCTGTTCGGCTGCCGCGGGCGGCAGTCTCACCAGCACGCGGGCTCCGGGGGGCAGTGCCGCCTCGGTTCCCGTGTTCCCCGAAGGCTCGCCGCCGTCACCCGACGCCGGCACATTATAGGCACAGACCATGCCTCCATGCTCCTCGACGATTTTCTTGACGATCGCCAGGCCCAGCCCCGTGCCCCGCGGCCGCGTGGTGACATACGGCTCGAAGATGGTGTCCAGCATGTCTTCGGGAAAGCCCGGGCCGTTGTCCGCGACCAGCATTTCCACCTGGCGAAGCTGCCCGGCCTCGTGCAGCCCGAGCACCACGGTCACCTGCGGCGGGCTCTCGGGCTCCGACTCGGCCAGGGCCTGCTGCGCATTGCGGATCAGATTGTGCAGCAGCTGGCGCAACCGCCCGGCATCACCGGTCACCACCAGGGCCTCGGCATGGACCCGCAGGCGCACGCGCACCTCGTGACCCTTGTACAGATCCACCACATCCCGGGCAAGTTGTACCAGGTCCATGGATTCAAGTTGCGGCTGCGGGCTGCGCGCGTATTCGGTGAACTCGTTGACCATGACCTTCATCGCCTCGACCTGCTGGATGATGGTCTGGGTGGCGCGGTCGAGGATGCGCACCTCGTCACCGGGAATCTTGTCCAGCAGCCGGCGGCGCATCCGTTCGGCAGACAGCTGGATGGGCGTGAGCGGATTCTTGATCTCGTGGGCCAGTCGCCGCGCGACCTCGGACCAGGCGGCATCCCGCTGGGCCTGGATCAGCGTGGTCACGTCCTCGACCACCAGCACGCGGCCGCCGCAGGCCTGGCCATCCTCGGGCAGCGAAGCGACCCGACTGAGCAGGATGCGTCGCCCGGTGTCCCCCATGATGCGTATCTGCGCCTCCCGGGTGCTGATGGCCGAGCCCGGCTTGCCCTCCACGTCGAAGGCTTCGCAAAGCGGTCTGAGATGGACGTTCGCGGCGCACAGTTGGGCGAGTGTGCGCTCGTGCAGCGAGTCGCGCGGGACCGACAGCAGTTGCGCGGCCACCTCGTTGGCGCGGTTGATGCGGCCGTCGGCATCCAGGGTGAGCACCCCGGAGGACAAGTGATCGAGCACGGTCTCGAGATAGTCGCGCTCGTGATCGGCGAGTTCCCTCAGCTCCCGCGTGCGCCGGTGCGCACGGCGCACGCGGGCGATCATGGCGTTGAAGGATTGCACCAGCAAGCCCAGGTCGTCCCGGCGGTCAACCCGCAGCCGGTGTTCGTAATTGCCCTGTGCCACCGCCCGCGTCCCCTCGGCCAGTTCCTGGATCGGGGCCAGCAGGTGCCGGGCAGCCACGAAGGCCAGCCAGATCGCCGTCAGCAGCGACAGGATCAGCGCAAGCACCAGCGCCAGCGAAAAGGTCTGCTTGAGCGACTCGTGCAGGTAAATCAGCTCCCGGTATTCGCTGAGGGCCGCCTGGACATTGTTGGACAGACGGGTGGCCTCCGGAGGCAGGGTGAACAGTGCATTGAGCACGCGGGCCTGGCTGCCGAGCAGGCCCGCGCGGATCGGCACCACCACCCGGATCCGCAGGTCACCCTCGGGACCGGGGTCGAGGCTGATGTAGTCCTTGCCGCTGCGCGCGTGGGCCAACGCCGTCTCATCCGGACGGCTGGGGACAATGCTGCGCGGGTCGTCGGTGGAGGAGGCCAGAATGAGGTTGCGGCTGCCGAATATGGTCATCTCCCTGGCGTTCGTCGTCTGGCGCAGGTTGTGCAGCGTCAACGCCAGAAGATCACCGCCTTCCTCCCCTTGCAGCGTGCTCGCCGCCCGCCGGGTCTGGTCCATGGCGTCGCGCATGTGTCCATCGAAGGACAGTCGTGACAGGGCCAGCGCGTCGGTCATGGCCTGGTCTACCCGGACGTCGAACCAGCTGTCGATGCCGCGCTGGATGAAGTTCAGCGAGAAGTAGAAGACGATCACGACCGGAATGGCCGACAAGGCCACGAAGGTCAGCACGAGCCGGGCGGTCAGCCGGGACCCGATCACCCCCCGGCGCAGGTTGCGCACCAGCCTGAAGATGTGCCCGGCGACCACGGCCACCAGGAACAGCAGGCCGATCGCGGATCCACCGAGCAGCCAGAGAAACAGGGACTCCAGCCGGTCCGCGCTGCGCAGTGCATCGGAGATGAGATAGAGCAGCAACAGCAGCAGCAGGACCACGGCCAGGCTGACCCAGGGGATCGCCCGGCGAATCCAGTCCTGGTAGAGCCGCTGCATCAGGCGGATCATGGCGCGCCATCCCCCCGAGTGCGCCCGGGCGCGGACTCCCGGGATTGTTCCGGGGGGCTGTCCGCTGATCCCAGGCGCGGTATCCACAAAAACCAGGGACTCTCGAGCTGCCAGTCTTCGTGGGTCAGCGCCTTGAGGCGAATGGGCAGCGGCAGCCGGTTGACCTGCAGGAATACCCGGGTCCGGCCTTCCAGAGGCTCCCGGGGCGGGAGCATGGCGACCTCGGCCACGGGCCAGGCCCGCACCCGCCCGATCGTCTCGAGCGCGTTGCGCAGATTTGCAAAGGCCCAGGTTTCCCGCTCGGACTCGTCATGGACCAGATAGGTTTCCGAGAGGGCGTGATACTCGATCCGGAAAAGTCGTTCGGCCCCGGCCAGTGTGCGCGGCCAGAGCAGCTGGCGTGGCTGCAGGAGGTCGGTTCGCAGGCTGATCGAGAGAATCACGCCGTTTCTCAGGGCCTCCCGGTGTGCCTCGGAAAGCGACAGCGAGAAGTCCACGTCAGCGAACAGCCGGTCGTCACGCACCTCTGAATGAACGTGCAGGATCGTTGCCCGACTCTCGGCCACGGCCGCGGGTGGCAGCAATGAACCGAGCGCGAAAATCATCAGCCACAGTGGCAGGCGCAGCAGCCGGGTCATGGTTTTTCCAGTACCGCGTAGAAGAATCCGTCCATCGTGCCGGCGCCGGGCAGGATCTGCCGCCCCGCCGGTCGTGCCTGCCCCCAGCGTGCATCAATGCTCATGAGCCGTGCCTCTGGCTGGCGCGCGAGGAAGTCGGCAACCTGCTGCTCGTTTTCCTGGCGCAGGATCGAGCAGGTTGCATATACAAGCCTGCCGCCGGGGACAAGCAGCGGCCAGAGCCGATCAAGCATCCTGGCCTGGGTGACCACCAGTTCGTCGATGTCGGCGGGACGGCGCAGCGCCTTGATGTCCGGGTGGCGCCGTATGACCCCGGTAGCCGAGCAGGGCGCGTCGAGCAGGATTCGGTCGAAACCGGACCCAGCCCAGGCCGGATCGGGGCACGCGGCATCCCCCACGACCAGCCGGGCCTGCCGCCCGCCCCGCTGCAGGTTTTCGCGGACCCGCTCCAACCGCGCCGCACTGATGTCGAGTGCCGTCATGTCGAGTCCTTCGGTCCATTCCAGCATGGCCAGTGTCTTGCCGCCGGGTGCGGCGCAGGCATCCAGCACGCGCTGGCCTGCGGCCAGGTCCATCAGCGGCACCACCAGCTGCGCCGCCTCGTCCTGCACAAAAACCAGTCCCTCGGAGAAACCGGGCAGCCGACTGGTGTCTACCGGCGTGCCCAGGGTCACCGCCGTTGGGGCGTGCTGGCCCGCTGCCGGGTCCAGCCCTTCGGCCACGGCCCGCGCCATCCATTCGTCCCGGCTGATGCGGCTGGTATCGATCCGCAGGGTCATCGGAGGGTGTGCCCGAAGGGCCGCGGCGAGTGTGTCCACCGTGCCCCAGTCCGAGACCAGGCGTTCGTGCAGCCAGCCTGGCAGGTCGAGGCGGACCGGGGCCGGGGCGCGTTCGAGCGCGGCAAGCCGGGATGCCCGCTCGCGCAGGAAGCGCCGCAGAACCGCGTTGACCAGCCCGGCAAGCCGGGGCTGCTCCAGCTCCCGGGCGGCCGCCACACTGTCGTTGACCACGCGGTGGGCGCCGGAGTGGCCATGAATCAGCTGAAACAGGGCGATCAGAAGCAGTTCGGCGACTGCCGCCTGGCGACTTGGCAGCGGATGCTTGAGCAGCCCGTCACGAACAAAGCCCAGCGACTCGCCGTGGCGGAGCGTACCGAAACACAGTGCCTGCAGCAGGGCGCGGGTCGATGCCGGCGCCGCGGCCAGTGCCGGTGGCAGTGCGGTGTCCAGCGAGCGGCCCGCGCGCACCTCGAGCAGCACCCGAGCCGCCAGGGTTTGTGGCCGAGCGCCCCGATCAGGCAAACCGGGCCCCGGTCAGGTCGTGGGCGTTGAGGAACTCCCGCGCAGTCACGGGCTTGCCCCCGGGGCGCTGAAGCGACCGGATCAACAGCATGCCCTCGCCGCAGGCGACCAGAATCCCCTCGCCGTTGGCCTGGATGACTTCGCCCGGCGACCGGTTTGCATCCCCCGACAGGGCCGAGGCGGCCCAGACACGGATGGTGTCACTGCCCAGGCTGGTCTGTGCCACCGGCCAGGGGTTGAAGGCCCGCACACGTCGCGCGAGCAGCTCGGCCGGGGCCGTCCAGTCGATCCGTGCCTCGCTTTTGACCAGCTTGCGCGCGTAGCAGGCCTCCCCGTCATTTTGCCGTTGCCCCTGGAGCGTGCCCGCCTCGATCCCGGGCAGGGCGGCCAGCAGCGCTTCGGCGCCCTGCTCGGCCAGCCGGTCATGCAGACTGGCCGCAGTGTCCTGTTCGTGAATCGGCGTGATCCGCTTGAGCAGCATGTCGCCGGTATCCAGGCCGGCATCCATCTGCATGATGGTGATGCCGGTGTCCGCATCGCCGGCCTCGATGGCGCGCTGGATGGGGGCCGCTCCCCGCCAGCGGGGCAACAGCGAGGCGTGGATGTTCACGCAGCCCAGCCTCGGTGTGTCCAGCACCGCCTGGGGCAGCAGCAGTCCGTAGGCTGCCACGACCATCAGGTCCGGGGCCAGTGCCGCCAGCTCCTCGCGTGTGTCAGCTTCCTTGAAATGCTCCGGCTGGTACACCGGCAGCCCCAGTTCGAGGGCGCGCCGCTTGACCGGGCTGGGCGTGAGCTTCTTTCCGCGGCCGGCCGGCCGATCCGGCTGGGTGTAGACCGCGCAGACCTCGTGACCTGCCCCGATGATCGCGGACAGCGCCGGGACGGCAAACTCCGGTGTGCCGGCATAGACGATGCGGAGCGTCACGCGATGGCCTCCCCGGCGAGGCGGCGTGCCTTCTCGAGTTTCTTGCGGATGCGCTGGCGCTTGAGCGAGGAGAGATAGTCGATGAACAGCTTGCCGTTCAGGTGGTCCAGCTCGTGCTGGATGCAGATCGCCAGC
>JBKHDT010000020.1:0-36703 GCA_046541195.1 Halothiobacillaceae bacterium
GCCAGTCCGCTCAACCAACCCGGTCAAGCGAGGTGCGCATCTTACCGAAGTTTTTCGGCGTGTCAACAAGTTTTTTTTGCTGACTCGACGGGCACTTGCCTGTCGTTGCCGCTTCGGTCGATGAAGCGAGGCGCGCATTTTACTGCCCCCGGACCCGATGTCAACACTCGATTTCGCCTTGCTTGATCGACCGTGACTGCGCGAATCCGGCAAGTGCGCCGTGGCAGGAGCTGCGCAGTCTAGCGACTGTAACTTTTCTGTCAAGAGCCAGACACGATAAATCTTCCGATGCGCCGCTTGCCGATCTGAACGATGTGCTCACCCGGCGCCAGCGTGGCGCTGCGCTCGACGACTTTTTCACCGTCGACGCGTACTGCCTGTGCCTTCATGTGACGAAACGCCTCCGAAGTCGAGGCCACCATGCCGGATTCCTTGAGCGCTTGCGCCAGGGACAGCTCGGGTCCGGCCAGGCGATACTCTGGCAGGTCGTCGGGTATCCGGTTGTGTGCGAACCGCTCGAGAAACGCTTTTTGCGCCCGCTCGCCGGACCCGTGTCCGTGGAAGCGGTCCACCAGCTCGATTGCCAGCTCGAATTTGATGTCTCGCGGGTTGCGCCCTTCGCGCGCCTGCACCTTAAGCTGGTCGAGCTCGTCCAGCGACCGGAAACTGAGCAGTTCGAAGTAACGCCACATGAGCTCGTCTGAAATGGACATGATCTTGCCAAACTGCTCGTCCGGCGGCTCCTCGATCCCGATGTAGTTGCCCAGCGACTTCGACATTTTCTGGACGCCGTCGAGTCCTTCGAGAATCGGCATGGTGAGGACGACCTGCGGCGGCTGGCCGAACTGTTTCTGCAGTTCGCGCCCCATCAGCAGGTTGAACTTCTGATCGGTACCGCCCAGTTCCATGTCCGCACGCAGTTCAACGGAGTCGTACCCCTGAATCAGCGGGTAGAGGAATTCATGGATCGCAATGGGCTGACCGCGATCGTAGCGCTTCGAGAAGTCGTCCCGCTCAAGCATCCGTGCCACCGTATGCCGGCCGGCCAGCGAGATCATGTCCGCCGCGCCGAGCTTGTTCAGCCAGTCGGAATTGAACACCACTTCGGTGCGTTCCGGGTCCAGTATCCGGAAAATCTGCCGTTGGTACGTCTGCGCATTCTCAAGTACCTGCGCACGAGTCAGGGGGGGGCGGGTCTGGCTCTTGCCGGTCGGGTCGCCGATCATTCCGGTGAAGTCCCCGATCAGGAACAGGATCTGGTGCCCCATGTCCTGAAGGACCCGCAGCTTGTTGATCAACACGCTGTGCCCGAGGTGCAGATCCGGCGCCGTGGGATCGAAGCCGGCCTTGATCCGCATGGGGCGCCCGGTCTTCAGGCGTTCGATCAGTTCTTCCTCGATCAGGATTTCATCCGCGCCGCGTCGGATCTCTGCCAACGCCGCCTGCAAGTTCTCGTTATTCATGCGCTGCCTGAATCTCCTTTGCCAATTCATTGAATTATGCTGTTCGGCGCGCTATGTTAAACGTTTATTCATTGCTTCGGCAGAACGAGGACGGAACGCGTATGCGGCAGCGACCACTTTTCAGGGAACGCAAAAGACAGCACTGGGGCTTGCGGCTGGTTCTGCTCGCAGCCGGCGTCGGCGCATTGGGCGCGGTGGTGGGCAAGGTATCGCTTCCTCCGGACCCGGCCATGGAAAAGGCGGTTGAGGATCGCATCGCACTCGAGGTTTTTGGCCCGGCGCAGGAGCCGGAGGTGTTCAGCGTACCGCCGATCGAAACGGGACAGGCGCGTTCTGATGAGATCCAGCCGCTGCCTGCGATTGACGCGCCCTTGTTGCGCGCCCTGGAGGACGACGCCGGGCAGGATACCGCGGACGGCCCGGTCGCCGGGGCGCAGTCCTCTCCTGCACCCGCCGACGCGCCCGAGAACAGGCAGGCAAAGGCTACTGATTCCGCAGACCCGGATCTGCGTCTGCGCGAGGTCGAAGTAAAGCGCGGCGACAGCCTGTCGACCATATTCTCCCGGGTTGGCCTCGGGTACCGCGAGGTCCATGAAGTTATGGCGCTGGGCGACCCGGTGCGCCGGCTGGAGCGAATTCGCCCGGGCGAAAAGATGACATTCCGCCTGTCCCCGGAAAGTGAATTTCTCGGGCTGAGCTTTGAAATCGACCGGACCGTCACCCTGGACATCCGGCGGGACGGAAGCGACCTGGTGGCCCGCGAGGTGGAGCACGAGATCCAGATTCGGCAGGCCTACCATGAGGCAACCATCAACAGTTCACTATACATGGCGGCCATGAGCGCCGGCATGACCCCGGATCTGGTTCTGGAACTGGCCGAGATATTCGGCTGGAAGATCGACTTTCTCCGTGATGTTCGGGAAGGCGACCAGTTCCGGATGCTGTACGAAACCCGCCACCGGGATGGCAAGCAGATCGGGGTGGGCAACATTCTGGCGGCCGAATTCATCAACGAAGGCGAGACACATCAGGCCGTGCGTTACGTCTCGCCCGAGGGTCGTGCGGCCTACTATTCACCGGACGGCGAAAGCCTGGAGCGTGGCTTTCTGCGTTATCCGGTTGAGTTTTCACGCATCAGCTCCCGATTCTCGATGAACCGCCTGCACCCGGTCCACAAGGTACGCCGGGCGCACAAGGGTGTGGATCTGGCGGCACCCACCGGCACGCCCATTCGAGCCGCCTCCGGGGGCAAGGTCCATTTCGTGGGCTGGCAGAACGGCTACGGGAAGGTGATCTATATCGAGCATGACCAGCGCATCACGACGGTGTACGGGCACCTGTCCCGCTTCAACAACCGTCTGAAGAAAGGCAGTACCGTCTCGCAGGGTGACGTGATCGGTTATGTCGGCATGACCGGCACGGCCACCGGTCCGCACCTTCATTACGAGTTTCGCGTGAACGGGGAACACAAGGACCCGCTCAAGGTGGAACTCCCTGAATCGACCCCGATCCCCTCGGAGCACCGTCGAGACTTCCTGGCGCAAACGCAGGGGGTACTCGATCAGATGGCGAATCTCGCGCGCGTCCACCGGCTCGCCCAGTCGGACGGGCCTGTCCTTGCCGAGGCCAAGCGCACCACCGAGTAACCGCCGATGGCGATACTCGCCGGGCTGATGTCCGGCACCAGCATGGACGCGGTCGATGGCTGCCTGGCCGACTTCTCCACGGCACCACCCAGGATCCTGGCGACCGCGAGCCTGCCGCTCGACGACCTGGAGCCCGTCCTCAGGGCTCTGGCGACTGGCCACTACCCGCCCGGCTCGGACCCGATCGATCTTCTCGGTGAAATGGATCGGGCTCTGGGCGCACGGTTTGCCACCTGCATCAACGAACTGGTCGCACGGGCTGGCATTTCTCGGGAAAGCCTTCGCGTCGCGGGTGTCCACGGACAGACAATACGCCATCGCCCCGGCTGCCGCCGCCCGTTCACGCTGCAGATTGGCGATCCGAACCTGACTGCCGAGCTGACCGGCGTGCCGGTTGTCTGCGACTTTCGCCGCCGCGACCTCGCCGCAGGGGGTGAAGGTGCCCCGCTCGCGCCTCTGGCACACCGACAACTCTTTGATCTTCCGCCGAATCAGGCCCTGTTCATCGTCAATCTGGGCGGCATTTCCAACCTGACCTGCCTGCTGCCCGGCGAACCTGTTCGCGGATTTGATATCGGACCGGCAAACACCCTGATGGATGCCTGGACACGCAAGGTGCGCCGGCAACCATTCGACCGCGACGGGCTGTGGGCCGCATCCGGAAGGGTGCACGAACGGTTGCTTGCCACCTTGAAGGAAGACCCCTGGTTCCAGACCCCGCCCCCCAAGAGCACCGGGCCGGAATATTTCAATCTCGACTGGGTAACGGCCTGTTCGACACGCGCAGGACTGGCGGTCGAATCGATCCGGGCAGCGGATATCCAGGCCACGCTGATGCAACTGACCGCCGATACCATCGCGGATGCCATTGGCGAACAACCCACCGATGGCAACCCGATCGAGGTCTTGCTGGTCGGGGGCGGCGCGCTGAACCCCACGCTGGTCGCGGCAATTGACGAGTCCGTCAGCAGGCGCAGTCCTGGCGTTCAGGTCGCAAGCAGCATGGAAAGGGGAGTCGATCCGCGATGGGTCGAATGCCTGGTATTTGCCTGGCTGGCCGGCGAAAGGCTCGCCGGACGTGCCCTGGACACCACCGGGGTGACCGGTGCAAGGCATCCCGTGCGGTTGGGCGGACTTTACATCCCCTGAGCACATGCGGCGCGTGACGGTCCGCCCTCGGGGCAGTAGAGCACGGGCCCGGCCCAACTTGCGTGGCGGGCCTGTGCCATGAGGGAACCAAAGGCTTTTGCCGACCCCGCGGCCCGCGGGTCAGGAAAGGCTCTGGGGCGAAGGCTCTGGGGCCGAAGATCAGCGACGCCATTGGGAACAGCCATCCGTCAATCCGGAATCTGAAGCATTCGTGCAAGGATTCCCGGCGCCAGCCTGGCAGCAACCACCGCGGCCTTGTGCCGCAACGCACGGGGGCCAGACATGCTTGATCCGTGCGTCGCAATTCGGTGGCATGCACCAAGGCACGGCAGGACGTCCCCACACTGCACGGCAAGATCTGCAACGCGCAGATCTTCGCTACCGTACCAGCGGCCGCACGGCGCGCCAGAAGGCCTTTTTCCTGGCAGGATCATGCCTGAGCTCGGACAAGCGGACCTGCATCGCGGCTGATTCGCAGACCACCGTTCCGGGTTCGCCCTCGTGCCGATCCGCGACATCGGCAGGACGCAGACCCAGTCGCGCGACAATGGCCGTCCACAATGCGCGATCTGCTTCGGTTCCGGGGGCGCACAAGGAAAGCAGCGCCCCCCCGGAGTCCGGCTGTGCAGGCGACGACGACACCATCCGCGGTCGACGCAGCTGCCAGCGCTCGACCCCGATCAATCTCAGGCGATCCACGCCGGCCTCAGACATCACCCATCTGGGGATGCTGACGTTCCGAAGGGCGCGCCAGGCGGTTCAGGGCGTTGAGGTAAGCCTTGGCCGAAGCGATGACAATGTCGGTGTCCGCCCCCTGCCCGGTCACGATGCGTCCGCCGCGCTCCAGACGGACGTTCACTTCACCCTGCGCATCGGTCCCGCTGGTGATGTTGTTGACCGAGTAAAGCTGCAGGTCCGCACCGCTCTCGACGACCTGCTCGATGCACCGGAATGCGGCGTCCACCGGGCCGGCCCCAACGCAGCTGGCCGTGTGCTCTTCACCGTGGACCGACAGAACCACCTTGGCCTCCGGCGTTTCGCCGGTTTCCGAGCAGACATGCAGCGATACCAGCCGAATGCGCTCCTCGGTTTCCTCGGCCACGTCGGAGACCAGCGCCTGGAGGTCCTCGTCGAAGATCTCACGTTTCTTGTCCGCCAACTCCTTGAACCGGGCGAAGGCCGCGTTGAGCGCCTCTTCACTTTCGAGTTCCACGCCGAGCTCGCGCAGGCGGGTTCGGAACGCATTGCGGCCCGAGAGCTTACCGAGGCTCAGGCGGTTCGTGCTCCAGCCCACGTCTTCAGCCCGCATGATCTCGTAGGTTTCCCGGTGCTTGAGCACCCCGTCCTGATGGATCCCTGACTCGTGCGCGAACGCATTCGCACCGACGATCGCCTTGTTTGGCTGCACCGGGTAGCCCGTGATCGTGGATACCAGCCGCGAGGTGGGCACAATCTGGGTCGCGTCGATCCGGCTGTCGACCCCGAAGACGTCATGCCGCGTGCGAACGGCCATGACGACCTCCTCGAGCGAGGCATTGCCGGCCCGTTCGCCGAGACCGTTGATCGTGCACTCGACCTGCCGGGCGCCAGCGGATACCGCCGCGAGCGAGTTCGCGACCGCCATGCCCAGGTCGTTGTGACAGTGGGTGGACCAGACGACCCTGTCCGCACCGCGAACACGCTCAATCAGCGTCGCCATGCGCTGCCCCCATTCGGTGGGCACCGCATAACCGACCGTATCCGGCACATTCAGCGTCGTGGCGCCCGCCTCGATGACCGCCTCGAACACCCGAACCAGAAAGTCGACGTCCGAGCGCACGGCATCCTCGGCAGAGAACTCCACATCATCGGTGTACTCCCGCGCGAGCAACACCGCCTTGACGGCATGCTCCACCACCTGATCGGGGTCCATCCGGAGTTTTTTCTCCATGTGAATCGGACTGGTCGCGATAAAGGTGTGAATCCGCCGCCGCGGCGCCGGGGCGATCGCCTCGCCGGCTCGCCGAACATCACGCTCATTGGCCCGGGCCAGCGAGCAGACGGTCGATTCGGTCACCACGTCGGCGATACCACGGATCGCCTCGAAGTCGCCGGCACTGGCGGCGGCAAACCCCGCCTCGATCACGTCCACCCCCAGGCGTTCGAGCTGGCGTGCAATGCGCAACTTTTCATCGCGCGTCATGGCAGCGCCGGGGCTCTGCTCGCCGTCCCGGAGCGTGGTGTCAAAAATGATCAAACGATTGTCGTCGGTCATGGGTCATCCCTCCCGCGCCCCCGGTCATGGAGCCGGCACGCGCAGCATCAGTCAATAATCGTGGTCAAGAAAATTCGGAAGAACCGGGGTCGCGTTTGGCCTCGCCAGGCAGGAGATCAGATGCCGCCTGGCGGCAGCAGTCGATCATGGGATAGCGGTAGGGAGAGCGGGCAGGAAAAAGCGGCCGCACCGGGAACCGGGACAGCCTGCACTTGGGAATATATCGAAATATCCTGCTTCATCCGTCTCAAGATACTGACGCCGGGCACCCCTTGTCAACCCGAAAACCCCGACATCCCATGCGCGACCCCGTGGCAAAGCCGCAGGTCCACAGGGGCCGCCCCGCCGGCTGGGCTTATCGCACCACCAGCCGCACCGCGCGCCGCCAAAGCACCCATAATGGCGCGGACAGGGCATAGACCATGAACAGCAGCCAGAGCGTCAGCGCCAGGTCCCGCACCGCGAGCACGAAAAGCACCACCACCAGGGGGATGCTGAAAAACGAGATCTTCAAGCGGGGGCTGACCGCCTTGAAACTGTAATACGGAAAACTGGAAACCATCAGCAACCCGGTGGTCACCGTAAGCACCCAGATCCAGCCCACCCAGGGCGCCGGGTCGATATCCCGGCTTTCCATCACCCAGACCAGCCCCATCAGCACCGCGGCGGCCGCCGGACTCGCCAGCCCGGTAAAGAACCGCTTGTCCGCCGTTTCCACCTGCACATTGAAGCGCGCAAGCCGAATCGCCGCGCTCAGCAGGTACAGGAACGCGCCAAGCGCTCCCCAGCGCCCGTCGATACCGCCCAGGACCCAGAGAAAAACGACCAATGCCGGCGCCACCCCGAAAGACACGATATCCGCCAGGCTGTCGTACTCGACGCCAAAGGCGCTCTGGGTGTGCGTCAGCCGCGCCACGCGGCCGTCCAGCCCATCGAGCACCATGGCGGCAAACACGGCAAGGGCGGCGGTCTGGAAGTCATCCTGGATCGCGGACACGATCGCGAGGAAACCCGCGAAAAGCGCGGCCGTCGTGAACAGGTTCGGCAGCAGGTAGATGGCCTTTCGCTGTGGCCGGCCCTGGGAATCGGAAGGGACGCGCTTGCTCATGGGGCGCCTTTTGAATGCTGAAAAAAGGAGCTTCGGCCGATCGACCTGAGCCCGGGCGATGGAAGTCCGGCCAGGACCGCAGTCCCGCCCCGTCGAATCGGCATCTGCGCCAAGACTATCCAAGGTTTGCCGACACGACTACCCCAACATGAAAGAGGGCCGCACTGGGCGGCCCTGCAATCCGGGATTCGGCGGATCAGTTGCGTGACTTGTCGATGATCTTGTTGGCCTGAATCCAGGGCATCATGCTGCGCAGGCTCTCGCCGACGACCTCGATCGGGTGCTCGGCGTTCTGGCGCCGCCGCGCGGTCATCGACGGATAGTTGCTGCGGCCTTCCTGGATGAACATCTTGGCATACTCACCGTTCTGGATGCGCCTGAGTGCATTGCGCATCGCCTCGCGAGACTGCTCGTTGATGACCTCGGGACCGGTCACATACTCGCCATACTCCGCGTTGTTGGAGATGGAGTAGTTCATGTTGGCAATACCGCCCTCGTACATCAGGTCGACGATCAGCTTGAGCTCGTGCAGGCACTCGAAGTACGCCATCTCGGCCGGGTAACCGGCTTCCGTCAGGGTCTCGAAGCCCATCTTGACCAGTTCGACCGCACCGCCGCAGAGCACCGCCTGCTCACCGAACAGGTCCGTTTCCGTCTCGTCCTTGAAGGTCGTCTCGATGATGCCGGTCCGGCCGCCACCCACGCCGGAAGCATAGGACAGCGCGGTGTGCTTGGCCCGGCCGGAAGCATCCTGGTGGATGGCGATCAGGTCAGGAATGCCACCACCCTTGGCAAACTCGGAACGCACGGTGTGACCCGGCGCCTTCGGCGCGATCATGATCACGTCCAGGTCGTCACGCGGGACGATCTGGTTGTAGAGAATGTTGAAACCGTGTGCAAAGGCCAGGGTGCCGCCCTGCTTCAGATTCGGCTCGATGTCGTTCTTGTAGATGTCCGCCTGGTTCTCGTCCGGTGCGAGGATCATCACCAGGTCGGCGGCCTTGGCCGCATCCGCCACGCTCATCACGGTCAGGCCTTCAGCCTCGGCCTTCCGGGCGGAACCGGAGCCGGCACGCAGGCCGACCACCACCTCGACGCCGGAATCCTTCAGGTTCAGCGCATGGGCGTGACCCTGCGACCCATATCCGATAATCGCAACCTTCATTCCGCGAATGATGGATAGGTCGCAGTCCTTGTCATAGTAAACCTGCATGAAATTCTCCTCAGCGATTCTGGAAAGTGGAAAAAAATCTGTGGTCGCGCCGCTTCAGACGCTCATGCCTCGTGCGCCCCGGCTGATGCCCAATGCCCCCGAACGCACCACCTCGATGACCGGGATCGAACCAAGGGCTTCGATAAAGGCGTCAAGCTTGTGGCCGGGTCCGGTCATCTGGACGGTGAAGGAGGCGTCCGTCACGTCGATCACCTGTCCGCGGAAGATTTCCGCCAGCCGGTAGACCTCGTCCCGCCCCGGGCCGATCGCCTGCACCTTGATGAGCATCAGCTCACGCTCGATGTGCGGCGATTCCACCATGTCCTGGACCTTGATCACGTCAACCAGCTTGTTCAGCTGCTTGACGATCTGCTCGATGATCTGGTCGTCACCGCGCGTCACCAGGGTCAGCCTGGAGAGCGTGCCGTCGTTTGTCGGGGCCACGGACAGGGACTCGATATTGTAGCCACGCGCCGAGAACAGGCCGGCCACCCGGGACAGGGCGCCGGATTCGTTTTCCATCAGGATCGAAATGATATGCCGCATCGTTTTAAACCAGAATCATCTCGTTGAGCCCGGCACCCTGCGGCACCATGGGATAGACATTCTCCGTCGGGTCGGTCTGGAAATCCATGAACACGAGCCGATCCTTGAGCGCGAACGCCTCCTTCAGCGCACCTTCCACGTCCGCCGGCTTCTCGATCCGCATCCCGACGTGTCCGTAGGCCTCGGCCAGCTTCACGAAATCCGGCAGGGCCTCCATGTAGCTCATGGCATAACGCCCCTGGTAAAAGAACTCCTGCCACTGGCGGACCATGCCCAGATAGCGGTTGTTCAGGCTGACCACCTTGACGGGCAGGTAGTACTGCAAGGCGGTGGACAGCTCCTGCATGCACATCTGGATGCTGCCCTCGCCCGTGACGCAGACCACCTCCTCGTCCGGCAGGGCCGCCTTGATTCCCAGCGCGGCGGGCAGGCCGAAGCCCATGGTGCCCAGGCCGCCGGAGTTGATCCAGCGATTCGGCTTGTCGAACTTGTAATACTGGGCTGCCCACATCTGGTGCTGACCGACATCGGAGGTCACGAAGGCATCCCCTCCAGTGACTTCCCAGAGCTTCTCAACCACGTACTGAGGCTTGATCACGTCGTCAGACCACTGGTACTTGAGGCACTGCATGCCACGCCACTGTTCGATCTGGGCCCACCAGGCCTCAAGCGCTTCGGTATCGCGCTGATCGCCCTCGTGCTCCATGATCCGCATCATTTCCTCGAGCACCTCGCGGACTTCGCCGACGATCGGCACGTCCACGGTGACGTTCTTGGAGATCGATGCCGGGTCCACATCCACATGCACGATCCTGGCCGTCGGGCAGAACTTGGCGAGGTTGCCGGTCACCCGGTCATCAAAGCGCGCACCGATGGCAATCAGCACGTCGCAGTGATGCATGCCCATGTTGGCCTCGTAAGTCCCGTGCATGCCCAGCATGCCCACGAACTGCCCGTCGGTAGCCGGGAAGGCGCCGAGGCCCATCAGGGTGTTGGTGACCGGATAACCGAGCTTGTGTGCAAAGCGCGTCAGCTGCTCCGATGCCTTGCCCAGGATGACCCCGCCGCCGGAATAGATCATCGGGCGCTTGGCGCCGAGGATCATGTCCACTGCTTTCTTGACCTGCCCGACATGCCCCTTGACCGTCGGGTTGTAGGAGCGCATCCGGACCGTTGCCGGGTACGAGAACGGGATCTTGACCTTCGGGTCGGTCACGTCCTTGGGGATATCCACGAGGACCGGCCCTGGCCGGCCGCTGGTCGCCACGTAGAAAGCCTTCTTGATGGTTTCCGCCAGGTCACGCACATCCTTGACGAGAAAATTGTGCTTCACGCAGGGTCGCGTGATGCCGACGCTGTCCACTTCCTGGAAGGCATCATTCCCGATCATGTGCGTCGCCACCTGCCCGGTGAAGACCACCATCGGGATCGAATCCATGTGCGCGGTGGCGATGCCCGTCACCGCATTGGTCGCCCCGGGCCCGGAAGTCACCAGCACCACGCCCGGTCGCCCGGTCGCCCGGGCGTAACCATCGGCCATGTGCACGGCACCCTGCTCGTGGCGCACGAGCACGTGCTTCACCTCATCCTGCTGATAAAGCGCATCGTAGATATGCAGCACCGCGCCCCCGGGATAACCGAAGAGGATGTCGACCCCCTCTTCCTTCAGGCACTGGACAAGGATCTCGCCACCGGACAATTCCACTGGAAGGACTCTCCAACTAATTGATTACAAACAATGCTGCCCCGAAGCGACCTGCAACGCGCGCGCAGCCTCTGGGCGACACCTGGACCGCCCCGGGAACCCGGGAACGAAACTTCAGGACAACCCGGCAAGACGGGCGTTCGCCCTCAATACCCCGGGCATCCAGCGGCCTTTCGCCGCGCACGGCATCATTCGAAAGGGGAACCGGAGAGTATAGCGCGAAACGGGCCGGGATACACCTGAATCAAAGATGCACCCGGCTGCGCACTCAGCCTTTCTGCAAGCGGACCACCGTATCCCCCGCCGAGGCGCAAACCTCCAGCAGGCGATGACCCGCCTGTTCGCAATAGGCGCGCAGGTCCGCTTCCGCATCCGGGTCCGTGGCCAGAATCTCCAGGCACTCGCCACGGCTCATCCCGGCAAGCATTGCACGCGCCTTGAGCAGCGGCATCGGACAGGACAGTCCACGCGCATCGAGCCTGCGGCATTCGCCGGCCGTGGCACTCATACCAGGGACGCTCCCGGATCGGGGGGAACCAGCCGCTGCCCCTCCATGACCCAGGCCATGATGCCGCCCTCAAGGTTGCCAAGACCGGCGACACCCTGACGGGCGAGGAAATGGCAGGCCTGGGCAGAACGCGCACCACTGTGGCAATAGAGCACTTTTCGCTCGGGTCCGCGGAACCGATCCACGTTCATCGGCACCAAATGCAGCGGGAGCAGGCGCGCCCCGCGGATAATCCCCTGAGCCGTCTCGCCCGCCCCCCGGACATCGACGAGCATCACACCGTCCGAATCGTTCTCGAGCATGGAAACCAGCGCTTCCACGTCGATGTTGTCGATCCCATTCCCATTCATATGACTTTCCATAACCCTGGAGCATTCTGCCGCCCTGCGGCGTCTTCTGTGGAGGAAACCCTGCACAAAGTCTTCCATGGCTTCGTGCAGTCACGCTCGGGCCGCTGCATGTGGACATGCTCGGCCCGTGCTTCGCCGCTGGACTGGCTTGCGCCTTCACGCGGCAGGGCTTCCATGCCCCAGGCGGCGCCCGAAAAAAACGGTCCGGGCCGGCTGTGGCATTATCATGCCAGCAACCGAGGAAAAAAACCCGATGAAGCGTCATCTCTCCTGGCTCGCCGTCAGCCTGTTCTCGTGGCCGCTTGTCACGTCCGGCTCGACCCTCGACCTCCCGAACCTGGGTGACTCCGTGGACCGGACGATCTCGATTCAGGAAGAGGTGCAGCTCGGGCAGGAGATCTTCACCCGGATTCGGGGCGAGGCCAACCTGGTCGAGGACCCGCTGGTACTCGGCTACGTGCGCGATCTCGGGGCGCGCCTGGTCGGGGCCACCGGGATTACCCGCTTCGACTTCCACTTTGAGGTCATCGATGATGGCAGCATCAATGCCTTTGCCGTTCCCGGGGGCCACATCGGCATCAACAGCGGGCTGATCCTGCTGGCCGAGGACGAATCGGAACTGGCAGGCGTGATGGCGCACGAGATCGCGCATGGCGGTCAGCGGCACATCGCCCGAATGCTGTCGCAACAGGGGATGAACAGTCTCACCGCCCTGGCCGGCCTCATCGGCGCCGCGCTGGTCGGAGCCTCGAACCCGGATGCCGCAGCCGCCATGGCATCGGCAGGAATCGCCGGCGCGGCGCAGAAACAGATCAACTTCACGCGGACCCACGAGAACGAGGCCGACCGGATCGCGATCCAGACCCTTCATCGAGCCGGAGTCGACCCTTCCGGGATGACCAGATTCTTCGAAAAGATGCTGCGGCGCGAGATTGGTGACCACCCCATGAATCAGCTCGACTACCTGCGCACCCACCCGCTGACCACGGCACGCATCGCGGGCGCGCAGGCGCGGATCGACAGCCTGCCCCGCCCCGAGCACGCCTCTCGCGACAGCCTGGCCTTCCAGCTGGCGCAGGCCAGGCTCGCCGCGCTCACCGGTCGAACCGTCGGGCACCGCCAGTCATCCGTCGCACGGGCCTATCTCGCGGCATTGCGGCAGATCAAGGCACGCGAATATGATCGGGCGGAGGCGACCCTTGCAGAACTGGCCGACGAACAACCAGGCTCGCTCTGGTTCGAGATCCCCCGTGCGCAGCTGGCTTACCAGCAGGGCGACACGAAACGGGCCCTGCAACGCCTCGCGAGCCTGCAGGAACTGCACCCGGGAAACAGCACGATCCTGTCGCTGCGCAGCGACTGGCTGACAGAATCCGGACAGCCCGAGCAGGCCCTGGGCGAGCTGGCGAAGGCGCTCCGCGACCAGCCCGAAGACCCCTTCCTGAATCGCGCAAGAGCACGCGCGGCCTCGGCCGCCGGCAAGGATCAGCTTCATCACGAATCCATGGCCCGATACTTCCTCGCCATCGGTCGCCCCGTGGAGGCCCATCAGGAATTTCGCCAGGCCTATGCCTACACGGCCGGGGACCCTGTCGCCCAGCAACGGATTGATGCGGCCATGACGAAAATCGAAGACCGCCTTCGCCTTGATGAGTCCGACTGAAGAACGCCCGCGCTCCCGGAAGAAGAAACGTCGGGACACGCACTGCGCGACACCCGACTACGGCGGACCTGTCTCGAAAAACAATACGGTCAACCAGTCCCCAGAGCCTTCAAACCATCACCTTGCAGGCAGGAGTACATAAATTTTTTTTTATTGTCTCCGGTGACAATCTCTTTAAAGTGAAGCTGGAAAACAATCTGGCCGAAGCAGGCCCGATACGAAGCGCCCCACACAAGAAAGGGCGAAACCGTCCATGTTAGGAGGAAAGTATGACGACATTCATCAAGGCCGCCGCGACAACCGCGTCGGCGGTTGCTCTGCTCGGCAGTCTCGCACTCAGTGCGCCGGTCATGGCCGAAGAGGCGCCCAGCCGCGCCGAGCTCGGAAAGGAAATCGCCTGGGATCGCGGCCTCGGCAACTGCCTGGCCTGCCACGCCATGGAAGATGGAAACCTTCCGGGTACCATCGGTCCCCCCTTGATTGCCATGAAGGCACGTTTCCCTGACCGTGACGCTCTGTACGAGATTGTCTACGACATCTGGGAGCGGACGCCCAACACCATCATGCCGCGGTTCGGCAAGTACGGCGTGCTCAGCGAAGAACAGGTCGATCTGGTCGTCGACTACCTGTACACGCTCTGAAGCAGCCAGCACAACCCGACACAAGAACCCACCAGAAACTCTGGAGACTGGTAATGAAAAAAATTTTGATCGGCGCCGTTGCCGCAAGCATGATGACCGCCAGCGGTGCAGCATTCTCCGAAGTCAAGGATTCCAGCGATCCGGCTGAATTCCGCGAGATCTTCATCGAATATTTCGAGGACCGCTTCCCGCAGCTGGACAGCTCTGACTACAACATGGGCGTCTACTCTCTGCTGCCGGACGCCAAGGCGCAGTGGGAAGACCAGATGATGTTCCCCGCCTACGAGCAGCACATCGTGCGTGGCGAAGAAGTCTGGAACACCACCAAGTTCCCCAACGGCAAGACATTCGAGTCCTGCCTCGGTCCCGCCAAGGGCCTGCGTGCCAAGTATCCGTTCTTCGATACCGAGGCAGACGAGGTCCGGGTACTTGAGGTCGACCTGATCCGCTGCCAGGAAGCCAATGGCGTCAAGGAGCCCTGGACGGCCAAGTCCAAGGATCTGAAGGCCGTCTCGGCCTACCTGTCCAACGAGTCGCGCGGCATGGACATCAACGTGGCGATGCCCGATGACCCGGCAGCGGTCGAAGCCTTCAACAAGGGCAAGGAAGTCTGGTATCGCAAGGCCGGCCAGCTCAACATGGCCTGCGCGGATTGCCACCAGTATCACTCCGGCCAGAACGCACGGGCCGAAACGCTCTCCTACGGCGTGGGCAAGACCGCGCACTGGCCGCTGGTTCGCTACAGCCGTGGTGACGCGCTGGTCACCCTGCACCAGCGCTTCAATGGCTGCATGCGCAGCGTGCGCGCCATTGGGTACGGCGAGTACAGCCCGGAGTTCAAGAACCTCGAGTTCTTCCTGAGCTACATCGACAACGGCATCGAGATCAACGGTCCGAACCTGCGCAAGTAATGCGCCTGGCTTGATCGGACCCTGCCTGCCCGCCCCCGCGGGCAGGCCAATACAAAGGCCGGTTGCACAACCGGCCTTTGTATTGGTCGTATCCGGGGACACCGCAGCGACTCATGCGCGGCATAAGTTTTTTTTGTACTCTGACCGAATCGATATGTTTAGAATGCCGGTTCCGGTTGGGTAGGCGCGCCAGCGCCAAGTGACGCCCAGATCCGTCACCACAGCTTAGGGTGCCAAGTCACCACGCAACCGAAGAAACGTCCACAACGGAGAGTCATCTAATGAACCTTTCACGTCGAGAGTTCCTGCAAATGCTGGCAGTGGCCAGCGCCAGCGGAATCAGCCTGGGCACGGCGCAGGCGGGCACGGGCCAACAGAAGGTCGCCAGTTCGATCAAGGCGAACAACGCCTCCTCGAACATGTACGAAGTCCCCAAGTTCGGTAATGTGCACATCCTGCATTACACCGACTGCCACGCGCAGCTCAAGCCCGTTTACTTCCGCGAGCCCAGCGTGAACCTCGGCGTCGGCTCCATGAACGGCAACTCCCCGCACATCGTCGGTGAAGAGTTCCTCAAGCATTTCGGCGTCAAGCCCAATACGCCCGAGGCCCACGCCTTCACCTGCCTGGACTTCAAGGAGGCCGCTGAAAAGTACGGCAAGGTCGGGGGATTCGCCCACCTGACCACCCTCGTCAAGCACATGAAGGCCCAGCGTCCGGGCGCCATCCTGCTGGACGGTGGTGACACCTGGCAGGGCACCGCGCTCTCCCTGTGGACCGATGCCCAGTGCATGATCGATGCGCAAAAGATCCTCGGGTCGGACGTGTTCACCTCCCACTGGGAAGCGACCTACACCAAGGACCGGATGGTCGAGGGCATCGGCCAGCTCGAGGCCGGCGGCAAGCTGGACTTCGTGGCGCAGAACATTCACGACACGGACTTCATGGAGCGCGTGTTCAAGCCCTATACGTTCCGTGAAATGAACGGCATCCGGGTTGCGATCGTCGGCCAGGCCTTCCCCTACACCCCGATCGCCAACCCGAGCTGGATGACCGAGGGCTGGTCTTTCGGCATCAAGGACAGCGACATGCAGCAGGCGGTCGATGCGGCCCGCGGTGAAGGCGCCGAGGTCGTCATCGTGCTCTCCCACAACGGCATGGACGTCGACCTGAAGATGGCTTCCCGCGTGACGGGCATCGACGCCATCATGGGCGGTCACACCCACGATGCCGTGCCCACCCCGACCGTGGTCGAGAATGCCGGCGGCAAGACGCTGGTCTGCAACGGCGGTTCCAACTCCAAGTTCCTCGGCGTGCTGGACCTGGACGTCAAGAACGGCAAGGTACAGGGCTTCAAGTACAACCTGCTGCCGGTCTTCTCGAACTTCATCGAGGAAGACAAGGAAATGGCCAAGTTCATCGACGAGGTCTACAACCAGGAAATCACCTTCGAGGGCAAGACCTTCAACGCTCAGGAACGCCTCGACAAGGTCCTGGCGACCAACGAGGACCTGCTCTACCGCCGCGGCAACTTCTCGGGCACCTGGGACCAGCTGATCTGCGATGCGCTGATCGAGGAACTGGACGCCGAAATCTCCTTCTCGCCGGGCGTACGCTGGGGCACGTCCCTGGTACCGGGCGCGGACATTACCTACGAAGACATGATGACCCAGTGCGCCCTGACCTACCCGAACGTCACGGTCAACGAGTTCACCGGCGAGCAGATCAAGGGCATCCTCGAAGACGTCTGCGACAACATCTTCAACAAGGATCCGTACTACCAGCAGGGGGGCGACATGGTACGTGTCGGCGGCCTGAAGTACGCGGTTGCACCCGATGGCGAGACCGGTGAGCGGATCAGCGCCATGGAGCTGAACGGCAAGCCGATCGACCCGAACAAGAAGTACAAGGTAGCCGGCTGGGCCTCCGTTGCCCGCCCTGGCCAGATCCCGGGCGACACCGGCAAGATGATCTGGGACGTGCTCGAAAACTGGCTGACCAGCAAGAAGCACATCGCCAACGTCGACGTGAACACGCCGAAGATCATTGGCATGGACGGCAATATCGGCCTGACCGACAAGTGCTGACCCGGCCAGCCCTTGTGCGGGGATGACCTTGAAAGGTCCTTCCCCACGCAGGGAGCAGCCAGACACGAAGGCCCCCGGTCACACGACCGGGGGCCTTTTTGCTGTCCGCCTTCCGGTACCTGGCCGGCGGCCGGGCTGCTTCACGGCCCTGCCTTGCCCCCCATGCCGCGCCGGCACGGATCACGGCCGCGATCTGGCCGTCCCGGTGGCCTGACCGGTCCCAACCGGGGACTGTCGAGCGCAACGGACCCGCCGGTGCCAAGGCACCTCGCGCAGAAGCAGGGAGGATGCCCCGCGCCCCGCGACACGGCGCAACCGTTTCGCGCAACGCGACGGGGCGGCGTCAGAACACAGACTGCAGATAAAGCGCAGCGTAGGCAATCGCACCGCCGAGCGCGGCACCGACGAGGACATCCGAGAGATAGTGCAGGCCCAGCACCAGCCGTGAGGCGGCAATGGCCAGCGCAAAGGGCACGAGCAGCCAGCCCAATTCGGGGAGGAAGGCCACCAGCTGAACGGTGAAGTTGACCGCATGCAGCGTATGCCCGGAAGGGAAGCTGTACTGGTCAAGGGGCGCGACGCTGTGGTGGATTTCACCATGTGCGTGCAGCGGGCGCGGACGTGCAGTCAGTCGCTTGATGGCCACGTATATGCCAATGGCGACGACCGCGCTGGCCAGCATCCAGAGCATGGGAGCCAGCGCGGACAGCCCATGGATCAGGACCACCAGCGCCGTGAGCACGTACCAGCCGATTCCATCACCGAGCCGGCTGCACGCGGCAAAGAACGTGCGCCAGTAACGTCTGTCATGGACCCGGTTGGACAGCCGCATGAGCGACTGCTCCCAGGTGAGGTAACGATGAAGCCATACCGGTGCGCGTGTCGGGATCATGAAAGTGTCCTCCCTGCTTCCGTCACGAATTTTGATCCTTGGACCAACTCAAGCAGGCTTTGCTCAAATCCGGTCTGGATCGTGCGCCAGTCGAAGCGCATGGCACTCTCGCGGGCGGCCTCGCGAAGCGCCGGCGCCGGCATTTTTTCTCCCGGCGACAGCGCTCGAATCTGCGCGAGAAATGCCGGCTCGTCCTGCAACCGTACCAGAAACCCGTTTTGTTCGTGCCGAATCAGCTGACTACCCGCGGCGTAATCGAAACTGATTGCCGGCAGACCGCTGGCCATCGCCTCCATCAGCACGTTGCCGAAGGTCTCCGTCTGGCTGGGAAAGACGAACCAGTCGGCACTGGCATAGTGGCGGGCCAGATCCTCTCCGCGCCGCATGCCGGCGAAAACGGCACCGGGCAAGGAGCGGGCAAGCCACTCCCGCCTGGGACCGTCGCCCACGATGACGACCACGGCCTCCGGGCTGCGGGCGCGGACTTCGCGCACCGTCGACACCAACAGTTCGAGATTCTTCTCGGGGGCCAGCCGGCCGACGTGCAGCAGCACCGGCTGGTCTGGTGCCGCGCCCCAGGCGGCTCGAAGTTCCTCGTCCCGCCGCTCGGGATTGAACAGCGAACCGTCCACGCCCCGCCCCAGAACCTTCAGACGCTCGAAACCCTGGCTCGCCAACAAGTCGGCCTGGGCATGGGTTGGAATAAAGGTCAATCCGGCCCGATTGTGAAAGTTGCGCAGGTAGCGCATCACCGGGCGCGCCAGCCAGGGCGCCCGGTAGTGGGAGGCATAAGCATGAAAGTTGGTGTGCAGGCTCGTGCTGACCGGAAGTCTCAGCTTCGATGCGGTCTTGAGCGCGGCCCAGCCAAGCGGTCCTTCGGTGGCGATATGCACCACGTCCGGCGGATCATCACGCCAGGCCGCATCCATCCTGCCTGCGGCAGGCCAGCCGAGGCGCACTTCCCTGTAAAAGGGCAGACTGATCCCCGTCACCTCGAACCCATCGACGAGGGCGCGATCGGTCCCGTTGCGCGGGCAGACCACCTGGCAGCGGTGACCGTTCGCCTGCAGTGCACCATGCAGACGGTCGAGTGTCGTTGCCACGCCATTGACGTCGGGCGGGAAGGTTTCGGTCACCAGGCTGATGAACACGCGTCCGGACTCGGGTTGAAAACGTCGCTAAACCCTAGGCCAGCGAGGTTACGAGTCCGTGATAAACCATTGACGGGCGCATGACAGCGCGGAGTCAATCGTCGAGCAACTCCAGCGCGCGCGGGTTCGAAAGCCTCATGCGCCAGTCCTGGAAGCGATTGCGATCCGGCACCAGCCATCCCCTGGCCCGGACAAGCCGCCCCTCCAGGGCGTCAAGATCATCAAAGCCGGACGCATCGTCCCGATCAACCTGCAGGGCCACCCGTCCTTCGAGGTTGATCCAGATGCTGTGCCGGCTGTGACCGACACGCACCACCCGCCCGTGCACGATGACTGCGCCGCGGGTGCCCGCGGGGATCTCGGTACTGCCCAGCCCCGGCTGATATTCAGGCAGGGACCAGATACCGCGCCGCGCCTGCCGGGCCTCGGCCTCGAACGGGGTCAGGCAATCGGCAAACGCCTCGTTCTCACCGATGAACACCTGCATGACCAGCCCGCGCTCGAGCAGCTCGCGCTGCAGATTGGTTCCATCCGGGGCAAACAGGTACGCCAGAACACGACCATGGCGATCGGCCGATTCCCGACCTTCCTGGACGATCAGACGATTTCCCGCCTGCTTCGACAGTGCGCGCAGTGCCTGCGCGGCTTCCCTGGCGAGAGGTTCGTCCGGCTTGCCGTTCCGACCAAGCTCGGGCGCGTCGATTCCGACCAGCCGCACCCACTCGCCGGACCGGGCACGCAGGGTGTCGCCGTCCTGGACATGGCCCACCACCAGTCGCCGGTCCTCTTTCTGGATCGGGCAGGGCTCATCCGCTTGCGCCAGCCCGCCGAAGGCAAGCAGCAAGGCGGCCACGACCAGACAGGCAGGTTTTGCAGGTTGCAGCGCGTTGTTCATCAGCGATTCCTCCGAAACCGGCCGGGACGCCGGGCAAGCACGATCGACACGATTTTGCCCGTCACCACCTGACGTTCAAGCCCATCACCCCGTCCCACGGGCAGGATTGCCGCCCATCCACGCAAAAAGGCGCCACAAGGCGCCTTTTTCGACCAGTCCGTTTACCGCAGGCGATCACGCCCCTTCGCGGCCGGTCCGTTAACGGTTCCGGTAGCGGTTCCGGAACTTGTCGACCTGCTTGGCCGTATTGACCTCGGAGCGCTTGCCCGTGAAGAACGGGTGGCTCTTGGAGGAAATTTCCACCTTCACCAGCGGGTACTCGTTACCGTCTTCCCACTTGATGGTTTCCTTGGCCCGGATGGTCGAGCGGGTCAGGATGGCAAAGTCACTGGCCAGATCCTGGAAGACCACCGGGCGGTACTCGGGATGAATGCCTTCTTTCATCGATTCGGTTCCTGAAAAATTTGGGCCACTGCACACTCGTCCAGCGACGACAGACAAAACTTGGCGGCGCAGCGCGATCACGCAACAGGCGCAGTCGCAAATTCGCGAAGCGCGCAATTGTGCCTGAACAGCCGCCCGGTTGCAATCTATGGTGCCGGCGCGCGCGCGGCAGCCCATACCTCCACGCGACGGCAACCATTGAGCCGCAGCAGCCGGGCAATCTCGCCCGCCGTGCTGCCGGTTGTCACGACATCATCGACGATTGCGACATGTTCCGGCACCGACCGGACCACGGCGAAAGCGCCGCGAACGTTGCGCCGGCGCGCGCGCGCGTCGAGTGTCGCTTGCGCCTGGGTAGCAAGGCTCCGCTGCAGGCTGTTGACCGACAGGGGCAGTGAAAGACGCCTCGAAAGCATCCGCGCCAGCCGCTCCGCCTGATTGAACCCGCGCTCGGCCAGCCGTTGCCGATGCAGGGGAACCGGCAGCAATTGCTCCGGCAGCGGCCATTCGACCGGACGGGCCGCCAGCGACGACTCCAGGGCGGCGGCCAGGGGACGGACCGCCGCAAGATCCCCGGAAAACTTGAGGCGCTGGACCAGCAGCCGCACCACCCCTTCGTAACGCAAGGGGGCAACGGCATGGTCAAAAGCCGGAGCACGACGCAGGCAGGCCCCGCAGGCAGGCAGGTTCGCATCAGGCAACGGGAGGGCGCAGAGGGGGCAGGCGGGATGGTTTCGGGGCAGCAGCCCAATGCAGTCGGGGCACAAACCAACCCGCGGATCGGCCGGATATCCGCAGTGCATGCATGGAGCCGGAAAAAAAACTTTGGTTATACTAGCCCAAGACTTCACCATACTGTCATCCTGACACCCGGCAAGCAGAGACGAGCGCACTTCGCAGTTCCGCAAAGCGCGACTGCGAGACCGGGACACGGCACATGCCCAAAGGGAGTCGTCCATGTCGGAAAGCGACGCGTTGATCGAAGACGAACCGAAAATCGTGACGGGCGACCAGGCCCGCCGCGCGGCCAAGTGGTTCAACTACGGGACGATGGCCTCACTGCTGCTGCCCCTGCCGCTGATGATATTCTGGACCGGCATGTCCATGCTCGTCTACGCCCTCAACCGGCACCATCCGAACCCCAAGGTCGGTCATTACACGCAGCAGGCCGCCTACCGATTCTACGGCGTGGCAGGGACACTGGTGGTGGTGGCCAACTTCTTTCCGGTCGACTGGCGCTACTACGTCGGTGCCTGGGTGATCGGCGCGCTGATCCTGCTGCCTTGGAGCATCATCGACCTGATCCGGATCAACCGGGATACCTGGGTTGACTGCGTGGTCCAGCCCGAGCCCACCTTCGAAGACAGCCAGGAACGTTGAAGCCATGACCCGCAACGACTGGAGCCAGCAAGAAGCGCTGACGCTGTTCGAACGCCCCTTCAACGACCTGCTCTTCGAAGCCCAGACGGTACACCGCGCGCACTTTGACGCCAATGCCGTCCAGGTGAGCACCCTGTTGTCGATCAAGACCGGCGCCTGCCCCGAAGACTGCGGCTATTGCTCCCAGAGCGCGCGGCACGACACGGGCCTGGAGCGCGAGCGGCTGATGCCGCTGGACGAGGTGGTCGCCTCGGCGCGGGCCGCGCGCGAGAAAGGCGCGACCCGCTTCTGCATGGGCGCAGCCTGGCGCAACCCGACCGACCGCCAGCTCGAGCGCGTCATCGAGATGATCCGTGCGGTCAAGGGGCTGGGCATGGAAGCCTGCGTGACGCTCGGAATGCTGACCCGCGCCCAGGCCGAAAGGCTCAAGGCGGCCGGGCTGGACTACTACAATCACAACATCGACACCGCGCCCGAATATTACAACCAGGTGGTCACCACCCGCCGCTTCGAGGACCGGCTCGAAACGCTCGAACACGTGCGCGAGAGCGGCATCAACGTGTGTTCCGGCGGCATTCTCGGCATGGGTGAATCACGCGCCGACCGGGCCTCGTTCCTGCGCAGCCTGGCCAACCTGCCGCGCCACCCGGAATCCGTACCGCTGAACATGCTGGTGCGCATCGCCGGCACACCCCTGGGCGACGCCCCGGCGCTCGACCCCATCGAGTTCATCCGCACCGTGGCCGTCGCCCGGATCATGATGCCCCGCTCGCACGTGCGGCTTTCCGCCGGGCGTCAGGGCATGGACGAGACGACGCAGGCGTGGTGCTTCTTTGCCGGTGCCAACTCGATCTTTTACGGGGATCGCCTGCTGACCACCGACAACCCCCAGGTGGACGAGGATGCCGCGCTTTTCGAGAAGCTCGGCATCCATCCGCTGATACCGGACGGCTGCCGGGCAACCGTGGACGAGGCGGCTGTCTGACCGAAGCGGTCATGGAAGTCGCCGGCCCGGACTCGGGACAGGACTTCGGATGACTCGCCCTCAACCCGGAGACTCGCCCTCAACCCGGAGACTCGCCCTCAAGCATCATCCAGGGGCGGGTTTCCGGCAGATAGTGCGCCACGCCCTCAAGCACGCCCGCCGAGTAGTTTCCGTTCATGCCCAGAAAGTCGCCCCGGGCAATGTAGAGCGTCTTTTCCAGCCCGGCAGCGGCAACCATGCGGGTCGCCTCGTCCTTGACATCCTCATGCGCATTGCGCACCAGCACACTCCGGATCGGGCTGACCAGCGCCATCAGGTCATTACCCGAATCCCCGCAAAAGATCGCGTGCTGCATGTCGTAGCCCTGATTGCTGATCAGAAACTCGATGGCGTGCACCTTGGTTGCCTGCGCCGGCAGGATGTCCAGCAGCCCGGTTCCGGCCTCCTCGTCCACCGACCAGATCAGGCTGGCATTGACTCCCTGCGCCCACAGCCGGTTCTGCACTTCGGCCAGCAGCATTTCCCGGTTGAGGGACAGATCCACGTAGTAGCTGAGCTTGAATGCTCCCTGCTTGCCCACCTCCTGCTTCTCGAGCGCCGTGATGTCTGCAAACAGGGCTGCAAGATCCGCGTGGCAGAGTCCGTTCCAGTCGGGCGCGATTTCGGCAGTCCAGGCATCCCAGTGCTGCCAGTCGTCTCCGTTTCTGGGCGTGTAGATGGTCGTGCCCACATCGCCGATGATGAATTCCGGGACCGGCAACGCCCACTCGGCGACGCCATCCAGGACCAGCCGAAGATCCCGACCACTGACGAAGGCCAGATGAACCTCCGGGCGCGCGCAGAGGGCACGCAGGCGAGCCCGTGCATGCTCGGACTCCGGCGGCGCCCCATTGGGAATGAGGGTGCGATCCAGATCACAGCAGAGCAAAATCGGCGGCTCGTCTCCTTCGGACACCACATCCATTTCACGACTCATCTGGCGTTTTCCTCCTGCGGATCTTCCGCCACCTCGGGCAAGTCACAGCGCCCGAAGAAATCGTAATACCTCATGGCCTCCAGGATGCCGGCCGCGTAATGCGCCTGGGTGAACGCCACCCGGGTCAGGCCCGTCAGCCCGGGAAAATGCGTGTGCCCATCGGGCACCACGACAGCGCCAAGCGGGTTGCCCCGCAGCATGTCCTCGTCGGTCGCGGTCGCACCCGCCACCAGGATCCGCTCAAGCGGGATATCCCACTGCGCCGCGAAGAACCGCAACGCGAATCCCTTGCCGGCGCGGACCGGCAGCACCACCAGGTTGTCCTCGGCGTTCTGCTGGATCTGCACCGGGAGATCCTCCCCGTGAAAGCGCTTGCTCAACGCATCCAGTCCCGCAAAGGCATCCGGGTCCACAATGCGCGCGCAGCTGCTGCGCAGTCCCTGGTCACTGCGTGGCAGCAAGGCCACCCCCGGCGTGGACGACAGGATGGCCTCGACCTGATCCTGCACCCAGCCATAGTCGATGTGGCGGCTCCAGGCCTCGTCCCTCGACAGCCGCGGACCATAGTGAATCTGCGTTCCGCTTCGCGAGAAGATCACGTCCGGCACCGGCACGCCGATGCTCTTGAGTCGTGCCAGGGTCTCGCCACGGGTCTTGTCGGTGGACACGCCGAAACCGACCCGGCGCCGGTTGGCGCGCAGGACGCCAAGCAGTTCCTGCAGGGCCTCCTTGTCCGCACCGCGGCAGTCCGGGGCGCACAGGGCATCCAGATCCGCAATCAGGGCGCGGTCGGTGCGCTTGAGGGCATGATCCGGCACGGTGGGTTCGGGCGCCACGTACACCTGGTCAGCCAGTAACGGCCTGACTTCGTCCAGGTAGCGTCGGGCATGGCTCTCCCAGGCATAGTGCCTGCGGGCGCCCTCGATCCCGTTTCGGGACCAGGTCTGCCACTTTTCCCGGTCAGTGAGCACGGCAACCAGCCGGTCGGCCATGTTCTTGGCATCCAGCGGGTCGATCAGCTCGCCGTTCTGGCAGGCGGCGACGATGTCCCGCGGTCCGCCGTCCTCGGTCGCCAGAATCGGCGCCCCGCAGGCCGCCGCCTCGATCAGCGTGAGGCCGAAGGGCTCGGTGAGCGCCGGGTTGATGAACACGCCCCGGGTCCGGGCCACCCAGCGGTAGAGATCCGGGACATCCTCCGGGCGGTGCTTGCGCGGGTAGGCCACCCGCCCGTACAGGTCGTAGGCGTCGATCAGCAGCAACAGGTCGGTGAGCACCTTGCGGGAGCCGGGCTCCATGTTGCGGATATCGTCCCGGTTGCCGGCAACGACCACCAGATTCGCCAGTTCCTGCAGCCGGGGGTTCTCGCCGTAGGCCCTGACCAGGGTGGCGATGTTCTTGCGCTCGTCGGGACGCGAGAGCGCCAGAATGACCGGCTTGTCCGGGTCGTTGAGAAAGCGGTTCACCTCCCCGATGATGGGCGGGACCGGGTCGTCCGGCTCGGCGGGACGAAAGCGGCTCAGGTCGGTCCCGGGCGGAATCACGACCATCTTTTCCTCGCGCGAGAAGTCGTAGAGCCCGTACTGCTCGTCAACCTCGTGACGCGTGCTGGCAATGACCCGCGCGGCACTGGCGAGGGTTTCCTCCTCGGCCAGAATCCGCCGGGAGATCGCGTAGGTCTCTTCGATGCGCTCGACCGTCTCGCCCTTGGCCAGCAGGCGCCGGCGCTTGACCCGACCCAGCGAGTGCCCCGTGTGGATCAGCGGCACTCCGAGGTTGTGCGCCAGACGCGCACCCACGTAGCCGGCATCGGCATAGTGACTGTGCACCAGCGCCGGGTATTCTCCCGTCTCGTGGATGTACTCCAGCGCTCCGTCAACGAAACAGTTGAGATTGTCCCAGAGCGCTTCCTTGGGCAGGTACTCGTCCGGCCCTGCCTCGATGCGCACGATGCGCGCCCCGTTTCCGAGATCCTCCTCCGGCTGGGCATAGTCGGAAGATACCGCAGGGTCCACCACCCGGCGCGTCATCAGGTCCACCCGCCCGACCTCCGGCATGCGTGCCAGGGCGCGCGCCAGCTCGACCACGTACAGCGTCTGGCCGCCGGTGTCCGAATCGCGGCCCAGCTCCAGGTCATGCCCCCGGATCAGTCCATGCACGCTGACAAGCACCAGATAAAGGCCCTTTTCACCTGACTTGCTCATTCATCGTCATCCTTTGTCAGTCCCAGTTTTGCCAGGTTTTCCGGCGCCTCAAGCAGCTTGATCGCCAGGATATAACCCGTGGCACTCCAGACCTGGTGCAGGTTGGCGCGCCGCCCGATCAGGCGCCCATGGCGGCCATCGTAGTATTCTGCCCAGGCATCCGGCATGGCGCGCCGCTCCATGGACGCGACGACGCGCTCGGCCAGGTCTCGACGACCGGCGCGCAGGGCGGCCGCGACGAAGGGCCAGACCAGTACCGGCCAGTTCCCGCCATTGTGGTACGACCAGGGGGTGTTCTTCGGGTCCGATCCGGTCATCAGGCGCCACTCGTGATTCTCGATCGCCGGATAGACGATCTTCAGGGGCATCAGGCCGACCAGATCGTCCCAACGCTGCTCGAAGGTGCGCATGATCTGGGCGGTCTGACTCTCGTCCGCAAGCCCGAACAGGGCGGCCAGGAGGTTGCCCTGACTGAAGAACCGGAAGTCCATGCGTCCCGGGCCGACATTGCCCAGCAGATAGCCTGCCTCGTCCGGCACCCAGTCGGCCACCCAGCCTGGAATGCTTTCCGGGTAGATATTGAACACATTGTCGACTTCGTGGCCGAACATTTCGGTGTTGAACCGGTGAATCCGGTTGAGCGCGTCCATGTCCAGCCAGTAGTAGCGCCGCACGTACTCACGCAATACATGGCGACGCCGATGCGACAATTCAACCAGCCAGCGGTTGGCCTCGTCCTGCACCAGCAGGTCGGCCGTATCCAGAGTCGCATCAAACAGCGCCTGTATTTCAATCGGATGACCGTTGACGCCCATGCGGCGGTCGATCATGAAACTGCCATCCGGCACCAGCAAGGTCGGGAAGACCTCGAAGCGGCTCTGCAGGCAGAGGCTGAGGATCATGCGCAGGCCACGCTGAACCTCGGGGGTGTGCGCAAAGGCCGTGTCCCCGGTGCTGGAAACGTAGGCCCGCAGCAGGATGGCCCACCACATCATGGAGTCGACCGGCGCCACGCGACCGATGGCCCGGTCACCAAAGTCGGCGAAGATTTCCTCGGCCCCGTTGTCGAGCGTGACCACCTTGAAGGAGGCCGGCAGGACCCCCGGGGCCAGTTGCTGGCCCTCGAGTTCCTCCTGCTGCCCCCGCAGGCGCAGGATCAGCGCCAGGAAATCCCGGACCACCTCGCCCCGGCCGTCGAGAAGCAGGACAAAGCCCGCCGAAACAAAGTCCCGAACGAAGCAATCCCGGTAATTTTCTGCCGGCGCACGCGGGTCCAGGCTCGCGATGGTTCCGACCGGCTTGCCGTCATAGTGAAGCAGCGACTGCTCAAGGAGCTGGTAGGCGTCCTCCAGAGTCGCAGCAGGGTCGTAGGCTTTGCGATCCACGGATTCGAGTCATCCTGAGTGTGTCCGAACCCAAACCGTATCACAAAGCCCGACCGCGCGCCCCGCGGCCGTCCCGCCCCCCTCAACCGCCGCGAATCGCCCTGGCCGGAGCAGTATGCACGATCTTCCGGAGCAATGGCGGAACCGCCAAAAGCATCAGCAACAGACCGCCGAGCAGACCGTAAAGCGGCAGCCGCCAGTCAAACCGAAGCGGCAGGTCGAACACATTGATCGAGAGCACGGCCCCCAGCCCACCGGCGGCCAGAATCGCGAAGATGGCGGCCAGCAGGCCCACCAGCAGGTACTCAAGCCAGAGCGCCCGGGCAATCTGGCGTCGCGTCGCCCCGAGTACCCGCAACAGGGCCGCTTCGCGCAACCGTTCACCGCGGGTCGCCTGGAATGCAGCAAACAGGACGACCAGCCCGGCCGCAATCGTGAACAGGAACACGTATTCCACGGCCTTGCTGGCCCGATCGATCACCAGCCGCACCTCCGAGAGGATCGCATTGAGGTCAAATACCGTCAGGGTCGGGAACTCGGCCAGCAGTTCCCGCTGAAAACCCTCCTGCCCCCTCGGCTGATAGAAGCTCGTGATGTGCTGCGCGGGAAATTCGGAAAGCAGTGCCGGGGGCGCCATCACAAAGAAATTCGGGCGCATGGAATCCCACTGCACACTGCGCACGCTGGTCACCGGCGCCGTCACCGGCTCGCCGTCAATCTCGAAGGTCAGGACATCACCCAGTCCGAACCCCAGGGTCTGCCCGATACCCTCCTCGATCGAAAACCCCTCGTCCGACCAGTCCCCGGCCAGAACCCGGTTGTCCTCGGGCAGGCTGCTGGCCCAGCTGAGGTTGAACTCTCGTTCAGCCAGCCGGCGCGCGCGCCCGTCCTCGTATTCATCGACATGCACCGGGCGCTCGCCGATATGGGTCAGGCGGGCACGCAGCATCGGATAGAAACCGGCGGAACTCAGGCCATGGCGGGCCAGGAAGTCCCGCAACGGCTCGACCTCGTCGGGCTGGATATTGATCACGAAGTGATTGGGCGCATCCTCGGGCACCGTCGTCTGCCAGGCCTGGAGCAGGTCCACCCGGACCACGCCGAGCAGCAGCAGCGCCGTGAGCCCAAGACCAATGGCCGTCAGTTGCGCAGCACCGGCAATTCGGTAGCGGGCCAGCCGGGCAATGCCCAGGCGCGCCGTGCCCGTCCCCGGCAGCCGCCGCAGCAGGGTCAGCACGGCGAAGCTCAGGGCAAACATGCCGCCCAGTGCAGCCAGTACCCCAAAGAATACCCAACCGGCCAGTGCCAGGTCCCGCGACTGGATCAGCACCAGCAGGCCCACGGCCGCCAGCCCGACGGCGAGGAGCAAGCCGGCGGCCGGCGGAGGTGCACCCAGGTCCCGCTTGAGTACGCGCAGGGGGGGCGTGTCCTTCAGGCGCAGCAGCGCCGGCAAGGCGAATCCGTACAGGGCGATCAGGGCGATGCCGGTGCCAACAAGAACCGGCATCCAGCCCGGCGGCGGCAGGTCGACCGAAAGGAAGCGGCCCATCAGCGCACTCAGGCCAAACTGCGTCAGGTAGCCGACCAGCAGGCCGGGCACCGCAGCCACCAGCGCCAGCAGGGTCAGGCGCAAAAGGTAGATGCCGGCAATCGCGCGCGAGGTGGCCCCAAAGGCACGCATCAGGGCCGCGCTGTCCTGCTGGACGCGATTGTAGTGACGGGCCGCCAGCAACAGCGCGGCACCGGCCAGCAGCACGGCAACCACGGCTGACAGGCCCAGGAACTGGGCCGCCCGCTCGAAGGCGGACTCAAACTCCGGCTGGGCCTCGGACGGGCGTTCAAGCCGCTGACGATCCGACAGGGACGCCTCCAACGCGTCAAGCGATCGCGCATCCACCTCGTCGGGCACCGCCAGCAGCAGTGCGTGACGCACCCGGCTGACCGAAGTCACCAGCCCGGTATCCTCGATATCGGCCAGGTTCATCATCAGTCGCGGAGCCGGCTGCTGGAAAACGCTGCCGATATCCGGTTCGCGGGTCAGTACCGAAGTGACCCGAATCGCACGGTTCCCGACCACTACCGAGTCGCCGGGTTCCAGCTCCAGCAAGGCGACCAGACGTGCATCCACCCAGGCCTCGCCCGGCGGGGGACCCGCCGCCGCGACCGTCTCCCCGTCATCGTCCAGGGAGCGCCGCGCGAGTTGCCCGCGCAGCGGATAGTCCCCGTCGACGGCCTTCAGCGAAACCAGACGTGCATTGTCCCCCGCCTGGATCACCGTGGGAAAGCTCAGGGTGCGTGCCGTGTCCAGGCCCAGCGCACGGGCCTTTTCCTCGAGCGTGTCCAGCGGGCGGGCATCGCTGACCCGGGCGTCGGCGGCAAGGAACTCCGCGGCCTGCGCCTGCATGCCCCGCTCGACCCGGTCGGTGAAGAACCCCACGGCGGTCACGGCAGCCACCGCAACGGCCAGGGCGAGCAGCATGGCATTGAGCAGTCCCGAGCGCAGTTCGCGCAGCAGCCCGACCAGAGCAATCCGGACCAGGTTCATGCGATCGGGTCCTCCTCGTGCAGCAGGCCGCCCTCGATCCGGACGCGGCGATCACAGCGGTCCGCCAGGGCGGGGTCGTGCGTCACGAGAACCAGTGTGCCCTGCCGGGCGGCGCGCAGCCGGAACATCAGATCGATGACCGTTTTGCCGGTCTGCGTATCGAGTGAACCGGTCGGCTCGTCCGCGAACAGGATCGCCGGCTCCATGGCGAAGGCACGCGCCAGCGCGACCCGCTGCTGCTCACCCCCGGAAAGCTGCCGCGGGTAGTGACGCATGCGCTCGGCGAGGCCCACCTCCCGCAGCGCCTCGGCTGCCTGCTCACGGGCATCCCGGCGGCCGGCCAGCTCCAGGGGCATGGCCACGTTTTCCTGCGCCGTGAGCCCCTCGACGAGCTGGAAGGACTGGAACACGAAACCCACGCGCCCGGCCCGCAGACGAGCCCGCGCGTCCTCGTCCAGCCGGTCGATCCGCTGCCCGAGCAGGTGGATCTCGCCCTCGGTCGGGGTGTCCAGCCCGGCCAGCAGCGCCAGCAGGGTCGACTTGCCGGCACCGGATGGCCCGATTATCGCCAGCACCTCGCCGCGCGCGACGTCGAGCGTCACCTGATGCAAAATGGTCAACGGTCGTTCCGGCCCCTTGACCGTCTGGGTAACCGAACGTGCCTGAAGCACATGAGTAACTGGGGAATGAGACATGCGGTTCGAATCGCTCTTGAAGGGCGTTTGGATATTGGTTTTGGCACTCGCCACGGGCCCGGTCATGGCGGCGCCGGCGCCGGAACGGCTGCTGGTACTGGGCGACTCGCTGTCTGCCGCTTACGGCTTGGACGTGTCCGAAGGCTGGGTGGTTCAACTGGCCGAGCGGCTCGAACCCGAAGGGATCACGGTCATCAACGCCAGCGTCAGCGGAGAGACCACCTCGGGCGGGCTGTCCCGGTTGCCGCGACTGCTCGAACGACATGAACCGCAGTGGGTCGTGATCGCACTGGGCGCCAACGACGGCCTGCGCGGCCTGCCCCTGCCGGCAATCCGCAAAAACCTGGTGTCGCTGCTCGGCACCGTGCGCACATCCGGTGCCCGGCCCATTCTGGTGGGCATCATGTTACCGCCGAATTACGGCCCCCGGTACGCCGACGATTTTGCCGAGCTGTTCGAGGAAATCGCCGCGGCCGAATCGGTTCCCCTGGTGCCCTTCCTGCTCGAGGAAGTGGCCGAGGATCGGGCGCTCATGCAGCCTGACGGACTGCACCCGACCGCCGAGGCCCAGCCGCTGCTCTTTCGGAACGTGTGGCAGGTCGTCGAACCCTTGATCGTGGACTGAATGGCCGTGGAAGAGAACACCCGCGACCGGCAGAAACCCGAACCACGCCGCGCGGCGGGCACCACGCGCGGACGGAGCGCCGGGCGGTGAGCCGCAAGCTGCTGAAGTCGACCGCCGTGATCGGCGCAATGACCATGCTCTCGCGGGTGCTCGGCTTTGTGCGCGACGTGCTGCTGGCCCGACTGTTCGGCGCCGGCGCGGCCACGGATGCCTTCTTCGTGGTGTTCAAGATCCCGAACTTCCTGCGTCGCCTGTTCGCCGAGGGGGCTTTTCAGCAGGCGTTCGTGCCCGTCCTGTCCGAATACCGCGAAAAGCATGGGCCGGAAGAACTCAAATCCTTCGTGGATCACATGTTCGGCACCTTGGCGACCGTGCTGCTGCTGGTCGTCAGCCTGGGGGTGATCGGCGCCCCGCTGGTGATCCTGCTGTTCGCCCCCGGCTTCACGGATGACCCGGCACAACGGGCTCTGGCAGAACAGATGCTGTGGATCACCTTTCCCTACCTGTTCTTCATCTCCCTGACCGCCTTCGCCGCCAGTACGCTCAACACTTTCGGCCGTTTCGCGATGCCGGCACTGACCCCGATCTGGCTGAACATCGCACTGATCGGCGCGGCGCTGTTTCTTGCGCCCCGGATGGAAGAACCCGTCATGGGCCTGGCCTGGGGCGTGTTCATCGCCGGGGTCCTCCAGCTGGGTTTCCTGATGCCGTTTCTGGCGCGGATCGGACTGCTGCCCCGCCCGCGCTTCGGCCGACATCCCGGTGTGCGCAAGACCGTGCGCCTGATGATCCCGGCCATGTTCGGCGCCTCGGTCACCCAGATCAGCCTGCTGATCGATACCATCCTGGCCTCGTTGCTGGTCGCCGGCAGCGTCAGCTGGCTCTACTATTCCGACCGGCTGGTCGAGTTGCCGCTGGGCGTGTTCGGCGTGGCGCTGGCAACGGTCATCCTGCCCAAGCTCTCCCGGGAACACGCCCGGCAGACGCCCGAAGCATTCAATGCCACGCTCAACTGGGCTGTGCGCCTGACTTTGCTGATCGGCCTGCCGGCCACCGCGGGCCTTGTGCTGCTCTCCGGACCGATCCTGGCCACCCTGTTCGAGTACGGGGAGTTCACGCCGCACGACACGCAGATGGTCCGCCTGGCCCTGATGGCCTACGCACTTGGCCTGCCTGCCTTCCTGCTGATCAAGGTCCTGGCCCCGGCGTTCTTTTCGCGGCAGGATACGGCCACGCCGGTGCGTGTGGCGGTAATCTCGGTCCTGATCGGCCTGGGCCTCAAGGGGGCGATCATGGTTCCCTGGATGGTTTTCGAGCAGCCGGCCGCGCATGTCGGCCTGGCGCTCGCCACGGCACTGGTCGCCTGGATCAATGCCGGAATGCTGGCCGCGATCCTCAGGCGACGGGCCATATGGACCCTCGACTCGGGCATCCGGCGCGCGACGCTGCAGACATTGGCGGGCTGTTCCGGCATGATCCTGCTGCTGTGGTGGCTCACGCCCGCCGCGGGTCAATGGACGACCTGGGATGGCTGGCAACGCAGCGCGCAGCTAGCCGGGCTGATCGCCCTCGGCGGCTTGGCCTTCGTCGCAACAGCGACAGTCGCCGGCATGCGCCCGGACGTTTTTCGGCGCGACGCACGACACGACGGACCCGACAGACCGGACGACGGATGAGAATCACCCGAGGACAGCACAACCTGAAACCGCGACCGGAAGGTTGCGTGGTCACCCTGGGCAACTTCGACGGCGTCCACCTCGGGCACCAGGCCGTCATGGCACAGGCCGCCGAAGCCGGGCGCGCGCAGGGCTTGCCGCTGGTCGCCATGACCTTCGAACCCCTGCCGCGGGAGTTCTTCGACCCCGATCAGCCGCTGGCGAGGCTCACCCGACTGCGCGAGCGCTATCGGGCCATGGCCGGGCTGGGCATCATCGACGAGCTGGTCGTGCTCCACTTCGACAGCAGGCTGGCCGCACTGCCGGCCGAAGGCTTCGTGCAGGCGATCCTGGTCGGGGGACTGTCGGCCCGCCACGTGGTGGTCGGCGACGACTTCCGGTTCGGTGCCGGGCGGCAAGGCGATCACGCCCTGCTCGCCCGGCTCGGGCAGATCCACGGTTTCACGGTCGAGAAGGCCCGCACCTTTCTGCTGGACGGGGAACGCGTGTCCTCGACCCGCGTCCGTGCCGCGCTGGCTGAGGGCGATCTCGCCCTGGCCACACACCTGCTTGGACGACCCTATGCCTTCTGCGGTCGCGTGGCACATGGCGACAAGCGAGGCCGCACGCTGGGGTACCCCACGGCCAACCTGGCGCTGCATCGACGGCACAGCCCTCTTTCGGGCGTGTACGTGGTTGAAACCGCGCTGCCGGACGGGCGCCTGGTCGCCGGCGTGGCCAATGTCGGCCGGCGGCCCACGGTCGGGGGATTGCGCGCGCGGCTGGAAGTCCACCTGTTCGACTTCGACGAGTCACTCTACGGGCAGGTCATCGAGGTCCGGTTTCTTCACCGGCTTCGTCCCGAACGCCAGTTCGACTCGGTCGACATGCTGGTCCGCCAGATCGGGGAGGATGCCCGCATGGCGCGGGCGTGGCTCGAAACAGGATGCTCGGACAGGCAGGCGGGCAGCCCGCGGCACTCGCCGCCGACCTGAAGCCGCCGACTGATCCTGCCCGGCGGGGCGGGCGCACCAGGCCCTGCCGCGTCCACCCGCCGGGCGAGCCAGGATCACGGCACCGCCGTCAGGTCACGGTATCCGCGACCGTTCAGCGAAACAGTTCCCCGATTTCCTCCACCTCGCGTCGCTTGGACCGCTGGAACCGGCGGAAGGATACAGACAGCGCCGAAAGCGCGGCATCCTCATCAAGGGCCGGCTCGGGCGTCTCGGCGCGGCGCGCCAGCTCTGACCGAGCCCGCTCAAGAAAACAACGGATCTCCTGGGTCGACCAGGAATCGAAAAACGCTTTTTGCAAGTTGGACCTCTTCTTGGGCGTCTTGACAAACCGAAATGCTGGGATGGCGCCTGGCCGCTCGGGTTCCCTGAGGAAACGTTGCGCGAAGCCATCCATGGCCTCGCACGGCAACCCACGAGCCGGTGGACATTCGCCCGATCCGCGCGCGCCGTGTGACTGACTCGCTTGCGGCACGGCACCGCACCGCCCGCGGGCCACCCGTGCTGCACACGAACCCCGGCACTGCGGGGACCTTGTGCCGGGACAACAACATGGTGCCCGGCAAGGCGCGTGGTCAGGGATGGGGTAGAATCTCGGCCATGAACAAGCCGCACCCTCCCAACGCACTGATCTGGAGAGCAGGCATCGGCCTGGGCCGGGCACTCGCTCGACTGCCGAGGCCTTTGCTGTTCTCGCTGGGTCGGGGTCTGGGCAGGGTGGCCTACTGGCTCGGGCCGAAGCGGCGTCGCATTGCCGCGACAAACCTGCGCCTGTGCTTTCCCGAACTCGACACCGAAAGGCGCCGAAAGTTATTGAAAGCGCATTATAGCAGCCTCGGACAGGGCTTCGCAGAAGTGATCTGGGGCTGGTGGGCCCCCACGCACGAAAACCCGCCGGAATGCACGATCGAAGGCTGGGAACACCTGGAAGCTGCACGAAGTGACGGACGCGGCGTATTGCTGTATACCGGCCATTTCACCTACATGGAACTAAGCAGCGTGTGCCTGGCCCGGAAGGTGAACCTCAGCGTGGTCTATCGGCCCAACCGCAATCCATTGATCAACGAGGCAGTCGACGCGGGGCGCGCCCGACACGTGGCGGCGCTGTACGCCAAGCAGCAGACCACCCGCATGGTCCGGGCACTGCGCCGGGGCGAGGTGCTCTGGATCGCACCGGATCAGAACTACGGACGCGCCCAGAGTGCCACGCTGCCGTTCTTCGGGGTTCCCTGCGCCACCAATGTCGCAGTGCCGAACCTGGCGCGCCTGGGCAGGGCGCGGATCCTGCCGTTTTTTGCAAGCCGGACCAAAAACGGCTTCCACCTGAGGATCGAGCCTCCGCTAAAGGACCTGCCCAGTGGCGATGACGCGGCCGACACCCGACGCCTGACCGAGCGGCTCGAGGCCCATATCCGGCAGCACCCCGAGGACTACCTCTGGGGTCACCGGCGATTCAAGAAACGGGCTGATGGACAGCCGGCGCCCTACTGACCGGCGCCCTACTGACCAGCGCGCTACTGAAAAGACCAGGAACATGCTCCCAATTATCCGTCAACGCATCCGTGAACACGCGATCCTGCTCGAAAAGCTCGAAAAGCTGGCACCCCAGATCGACGCATTGGCTGCGACGGCTCAGGCAACACTGGGCACAGGGGGCAAGATCCTGCTCTGCGGCAACGGAGGCAGCGCCGCGGACGCCCAGCACATTGCCGCGGAACTCGTCGGCCGCTTCCAGCGTGACCGGGACGGACTGGCCGCGATCGCGCTGACCACCGACACGTCGATCCTGACCTCGGTGGGAAACGACTATGGCTTCGAGCAGATTTTCGCCCGCCAGGTCCGGGCCCTGGCCCGGGACGGTGACCTGCTGATCGGGCTGTCCACGAGCGGCAACAGCGCGAATGTGATGGCCGCCATCGACGCGGCACGTGGAATCGGATGCCGGACGTTCGGGTTGCTCGGCGGAGACGGCGGGCTAATCGCGACGAGGGCCGATGCCGGTATCGTGATCCCCTCGCGCGTCACTGCACGCATTCAGGAGATGCATATCCTGATCGGCCATATCCTCTGCGAGCTGGTGGAATCGCCCGCGGATTCGTCGCCGGAGTCCTCATGAAGCGACCGTTCAGGTTGATCATTCTGGATCGCGACGGGGTCATCAACCAGGACTCGGACGAGTACGTGAAATCGGTCGATGAATGGATCCCCCTGCCCGGCGCGCTGGAGGCCATTGCCCGCCTCAAGCAGGCCGGCTGGACCGTGGCGGTGGCCACCAATCAGTCCGGGATCGCCCACGGCCTGTTTGACGAGGATGCCCTGCGCGCAATGCATGAAAAAATGGCCCGGCTGCTGGCCGAACTCGGGGCGCGCATCGACTACATCACCTGGTGCCCGCACGGACCCGACGACGGCTGCGACTGCCGCAAGCCACGGCCCGGCCTGTACCAACAAATTGCCCGGCACTTCGACTGCTCCCTGGAAAACGTGCCCGTGGTCGGCGACAGTGCGCGCGACCTGGAAGCCGCCGTGGCAGTTGGCGCACGCCCGGTGCTGGTACTCACGGGCAAGGGCGCGCGGACCCGCAGCCAGGCAGACCTTCCCCCCGGGGTGGCGATTT
>JBKHDT010000021.1:0-34559 GCA_046541195.1 Halothiobacillaceae bacterium
CGAAACCCTGTCCGCGGCAGTCCCCGCGCTCCTTCAGCAGCCGTCCCTCAACGGTCTTCGGGCAGATCAAGCGGCAGGCGATGGCGATCCACGGTTGTCATGAATCGCAGGTTGGTCAGGCCGTTACGCAAGGCGTTCGCCGAGCGAATCCCGATCTTGCTGAACTTGCACCACAGGGGACCCTTGTCCCGATGACGATCCCCGATGATCGAGATTGCCGCACTATCCCTGGCTCGCTCCACCGGGGCTGGCCGGAGACCGTGGACGGGTACGCCATGCAGAAACTGGTTTCTGATAAACACATCAACCGGGTAAACAAAGCGCGTACTGGCTGAAATCAAGGCACTGGCCGCCCTGGGCGTCACCTGATAACAGGTCGCGCACTGTGGAACCTTCAGGAACCGGACAACCCCGCCTTGCTCGCCTTTCCAGACCAACCGCTCCGGTCTGGGCGTCGCGGGCTCCAGACGCAGAAAGTCGAAATGTTCCGCCAATCTTGCCGCCAGCGCGAAACGGGAAACGGCGTCCTCGGCCAGACCAAAATCATCCTCGAAAATCACGATCGGCCGTCCCATCTCGACACATTGCCTCCAGGCCAGATAGTGACTGGCATAGCAACCGGCCTCCCCGGGGACCGGCGGACGACCATGCCGAATCATGAACCCCTTGGCATCGAATCTCTCAAGCAGCACGTGTCGACCTGCCCGCCCATCGACTGCGTCGAGAAAACTGAACGCCAATCCGGCCGAATCCATTCGCGCACGGACCTGGGCCCGACGATCCGCCGAACCCGGCAGACTGATGACCACCATCGGCGGCAGATTGCGCGCGCTCATGAACCGTCGCCCCTGTCCCAAGACGAAGCGCCCCATCGTAGCCGGCCGACTCGGCAGTAAGGCTGCTCTGCGGTAGTCACTTGCCCCCCGGCAAAACCTATTGATCGAGTTTCTCGGCGACCTTCAGCGATGCACCGATGACTTCCTGGTAAAGCGCCCAGGTCTGGGCAATCGTGGCATCCACCCCAAAGTCGCGAGCGATTCTCGCCCGGGCGGCCTGCCCCATGGCGCAACGCATCCGGTCGTCGGACAGCAGACGGTCGAATGCCGCCGCCAGCGCGTCGATATCCCCGGGGGGAACCACCAGGCCGCTCACGCCCGGCTCGACCAGCTCCGGACTGCCGCCGGCCTCGGTGACGACCGGGGGCACGGCCTGGGCCATGCCCTCGATCACCGCGCGAGGCAAGCCCTCGCGACGCAGCGAAGGCAGGGTGATGATGTCGAAGTCCTGAACCAAACCGACCGCATCCTCGTGGAACCCGACCAGATGAATGCGGCCGCGGCATGGAGAACGCGCCAGACTGCGGACATGGCGCCGGTCCTCCACCCGGCCGAAGATCACCAGATGGACGTCCTGCCGCGCCTTGATGCGCGCCATCGCCTCGATCAGTTCACGGATACCCTTGCGGGCCTTGACCCGGGAAACACAGCCAATCACCGGCGCATCGGCCGGAATGCCAAAACGCGCCCGCAGAGGCGGATCGGCAGGCGGCCGGTCATACCACTCGACCCGATGGCCCTTGTAGATCCGGCGTACACGATGTCGATCGAATAGCGAGAAGAACCCCAGCAGGCGCTTCTCAAGAAAGTAATCCTGCACCGCGTCACAAACGCAGACGATGCGCGCCAGACGCGGATCGAGAAAGGTCAGCCACGCAAAGGGGTCCCAGTAGCTCAGGTTTCCGATGATGCCGCGATAGGCAATGATCGGGGGCGCCCCGAGTCCAATCGTCGCGATCCGGTAATTGCTCAGTGCGCGCTTTCTAAAGGCATGGACCAGATCGAACCGGCGCGTACGGACCAGCCGACGCAAGGCCCGGATCACCGAAGGGCGCACCTTGCCCCCGATCTTGATCGGAAGCACTTCGATACCGGCGGCCTCCAGTTCCGCAATCCGTGCCGTGCCGGGACGACAGACGACGACCGGTTCGGCGCCGAGTGCCCGCAAGCCAATCAACTGATGACACTCACCGCGATCAATGCCGGTATCAAACAAGCACAGCACCCTCATGTTCAGATATCGATCCCGAAATGACCGGCCAGCGCCTGCCACTGCTGACGGTTGCCGTCCGCGCGGACATTGTGCCGGCGCAGCGACACGGACTGAGTCCCCACAATGGGCACGGGCTTCGGGCGTGGCTTCACGCTGCGCCGTATGGCAGTCCCCTGCCGGTACGCCATGGCCTTGAACCACAGGTCATCGGCATATGGCGCCAGCTGCATGAAACGCTCGACATCAAGGACATCCGGATGCAGGCTGCCGGGGGGATAAAGAACGCCTCCGTAGCCGACGGACATCATCTGCGGTTCGCTGACCCCGGTCTCCTCGACGGTTGTCCAGTCCCGGTAGGGCAGGAGAACACCATCCGACGCACGCCGGATCCTGCGGCACTCGTGGGCGACGATCTCCCCCGGAAAGGCCTGGTGGCTGACATACAGTCGGTCAAGCCAGTCACGGGCGTACATCACGTCATCGTCACAGGTGACGATCGTTCTGTCGGGAAACGCCTCCAGGGCGAAGATCAGCTTGCGGTGCGGGCAATGCAGACGCCCGAAGCGGATCTGGAAATGCGCCCCCTGCAGGCATTGCAGCTTGTCCGGCACCTGCATCCGGTCATCCTCATTCAACCAGAGCACGATGCCCTCGGGCGGCCGCTCCTGGGCCAGCAGACTGCGCACTGTCAGGTGCAGCCGCGGCAGTCGCTCCGGAATCGAGGTGAGGCTGACCAGCACCGGCAGGGACTCAGCCCCGGCAGCCTGAGCCTGCAGCCGGGCGGGCGCGACCCGCTGCAGCTGCCAGGCCCTGCGCAGAGACGGCCAGTATTCCTTGATCTTCACTCGGAGCAGTCCTGCCGGCCGAGATACTGGTCCAGGCCACGGAGGGCACGTACCCGGCGCGTGCGCCGAGTCTCTTCACGGATCGCGCGGCTGTTGGCAAGCATCTCCTCAGTCACGTAACCACGCTTGTGATCGAGGTGGACGCAGATGGCTGAATAACGGATTCGTCGGGGACGCAGGCCAAGGTGAACCAGCCGCTCGCCGAACTCGCAATCCTGCCCCCCATACTGCATGCGCTCCTCGAAGCCATTGACTGCCAGGGCATGGCGCTTGTGGCACGAAGCATTGTGTCCGTTCCAGGTTGGCCGCGCCGGGCTGAGCCGGTTGAGCCAATCGGCCATCCTGCCCCGCGCGGTCAGCTTGAGTGCCTTGTGGGTACGCCGAAAGCCCCGTGCGACCAGCCAGTCAATATCGAAGGGGCGCTGGGCCACGATGTCCTCCCGGGTAATCGCCTCGCTGATATCCATCGGCAGCTTGAAATACCCCCCCGAAAGATAGCTGTCCGCACGAGCATGACGCAGATGTTGCGCCACGAAATCGGCCCGCGGAATGCAGTCTCCGTCCGTGAATATCAGGTATTCCCCCGACGCGGCCACAATCGCCCTGTTCATGATCTGGCATTTGCGGAACCCGTCGTCCTCCTGCCAGACATGTCGCAGTGGCACCGGCGCCTCGACCTGCATCCGCTCGATCAGCGCACGCGTTTCCTCGCCGGAACCATCATCTGCCACGATGATCTCGAAGTCACCAACGGACTGGACGAAAAAGCCCCAGAGCACCTTCTCAAGCCAACGTGGCGAGTTGTAGGTCGTAAATATGACGCTGGTTTTCATGCATGAATCCGGCACTGGGCAGCAGGCGCGGCCGAAGCCGCACGATCGAACAGGGCGCAAGTATCCCACATCAAGGGTCTTTTTCGGCGCGCACGCCGCGGGCCCCAAGCAGCCGGTCACGCCAGATGAATCCCATCAAGGCAGCCATGACCACATTGAACAGGTAGATACCCGTCCCGAAGAAGAGGTAGGACTCGAAGAGATTGACGATGACCCAGTACACGAAGAAAAGACTGAAGAACGCGAAGAAGTCCCCCGGCATGGTACCGGCCCGCCAAGCCACCCAGGTGCGCCAGCCAACCCAGAAAGCCAGCACCAGGTACAAAGAGACACCCAGCAGGCCGTAGCGAATAGCCATCTCGACGTAACTGCTGTGCAGATGCCCGAAGGTTCGAAACACCTCATGGGTAGTCTCGGGGCTGTTCTGCATCACGATGGTGCCCCCATTGGCACCCCAGCCCAGAATCGGACGCTCGACGAACCAGGACCAGGCCGCCTGCCAGGAGAGAATCCGTGCACCGATACTGTTGATCGGAACTTCGTCCATCCGCCCTTCTGCCACGATCGATACCACGTGCATTTCGGCCTTGAACCGTTCCGCAACCGGTTCAAGAAGACCTGCCCGTTCCATGCCGAGCGCACCCAGCAGGATCACGCCCGTGACCAGCGCCACCGGGAGCCAGCCCCCTGCCCCCCGGGTGCCCCGGTCACGGACGCGCCAGCGGGTGACCAGCCAGGCCATCCCGGCCAGCAGGACCACGACCACCAAGGCCAGGAACACGGCCCGGGTCTGGTTAACGAGAATGCCCACCAGCAGCGCCCCCGCGACCGCGATCCAACCGACAAGAAGCACGACGCGACGCGGGCCGGCCCCAATCAGGCGCCGAGACAACACGACCCATCCGAGCAATCCAGCCCCGAACAGCATGCCCGGGTGCTGCCAGTTTTGCAGGTCGAAGTACACGCGCGCGCCCCCCAATCCGGTCAGGAGCTCGGGCCACCCGCCCCCGTGCGCCCAGGGGATCGCCAGAATCCCGAACAGGGCCAGTCCCAGGAAGGTAAGCGTATTGCGCAACTGTCCCCCAAGCCAGAGCGCCAGGAAAACGAACAAAAAGTGCCGGGCCAGATGCTCGAGCTGGAGTGTCTGCCGAATCATGTCGGGGTGGTTGAGCGAACCGGCCAGCCACACGATCAGCACCACCAACAGACTCGCGCCCAGCAGCCAGACGGGCAGATCGTTCCGAAGTCCCCGGCCATATCGGAAAAAGGCCCAGAGGCAGACGAGGGCCAGCGGCTCGATCCAGTCGAACAGGTCAGGAAAGGAAAGTTTCAGCCCCGCGTACCCGAGAACCAATACGGCGCAGGCCACGTCGACCCAGACAGGCACCGTCACCAGCGGCGAGGGCACCCAGAAATGGCGTGACAGCGACGCAAACCGTGCCCAGGGCATCATGACCGGCAGTCCGGAACAGGCTTCGCCACGATCACCATCCCCCTTCCGTTATACTCGCTGAACTCATGAATCGCGTCCGACCCCGTATTTCCATGTTTACGAACACCATCGCAAAAACCCGACTGCTTGTGGTGGGCGACCTGATGCTCGACCGCTACTGGCACGGCCCGGCCGGACGCATCTCGCCCGAGGCGCCGGTGCCCGTCGTCCACGTGCGCACGGTGGAGGATCGGCCCGGCGGCGCGGCCAACGTTGCCCTGAACCTCGCCGCGCTGGGTGCCAAGGTTACACTAATGGGCATTGTCGGGCAGGACGAGGCCGCCGCAACCCTGCGCCGACAGCTGCACGAGGCGGGCATCGACTGCGATTTCCTGTCTGTGCCCGGTGGCGCCACCACCACCAAGCTTCGGGTGGTCAGCCGCAACCAGCAACTGATCCGCCTGGACTTCGAGGACGGCGCCACCGGTTTTGAGCCCGCGGCGCTGGCCAGGCAGTTCCACGTCGCCCTGAAGCGGGCTGATGCGGTGATTTTTTCCGACTACGCGAAGGGCTGCCTGCGCGAGATCGGAGCGTTGATCGCCGCGGCGCGCGATCAAGGGAAAACCGTGATCGTCGACCCCAAGGGCGATGACTTCCAGCGCTATGCCGGCGCCTCGGTGATCACGCCCAATCTGGGCGAATTTGAGGCGGTGGCCGGCCCTTGCCGCGACGAAGCCGATTTCGAGCGACGTGCCGAGACCCTGCGCCGGTCACTTTCGTTGCAGGCGCTCCTGGTTACCCGCAGCGAGCACGGCATGAGCCTGTTTCGTCACGATCACCCCCCCCTGCACCAGCCCACCCACGCCCGCGAGGTCTACGACGTGACTGGTGCCGGCGACACGGTGGTTGCCACCCTGGGTGCCGGCCTGGCGGCCGGGCTGCCCATGGATCAGTCGATGCAGCTGGCCAACGTGGCGGCCGGTGTGGTGGTGGGCAAGCTCGGCACCGCCACCGTGTCTCCGGCAGAGCTGGAATCGGCCATGATGCGTCACGAACCCCTGCCCCGCGGGGTCATTGCGCAGGCGGATGCACTTGAAGCCCTGCTGCACCGGGCTCGGGCCTGCGGCGAACGCATCGTGATGACCAATGGCTGTTTCGACATCCTGCATGCCGGTCATGTCGCCTATCTCGCCCGCGCCCGGGCACTGGGGGACCGGCTGGTCGTGGCAGTCAACAGCGACGACTCGGTGCGCCGGCTCAAGGGCGCCCAGCGTCCGGTCAATGGCCTGCACCAGCGAATGGCGGTACTGTCGGGGCTGGAAAGCGTGGACTGGGTCGTTCCTTTCAGCGAGGACACGCCGGAACAGTTGATCTGCCGACTCAAGCCCGATGTGCTGGTCAAGGGAGGCGACTACCGCCCCGATCAGATCGCCGGCGGACAATGCGTCGAAGAACACGGCGGCACCGTGCAGGTGCTGGAATTCGTCGACGGCTGTTCAACCAGCGCGATTATCGAGGCGATCCGCAAGCCGATGTAAGGACTTGTTCGAGCCGGTCGATCACTGCCTCCGGCGTAATCAAGTCCATGGCGTCCGGATCGCGCACCCGCTGGCCCCAGCGCGCCTGCTCCTCGCTCAGGCCGTTGAAGCGCTGCAGGGCCTCCGGATAGGCATTTACCACCCACTGCTGGCTCAGGTAGGGGCCCGTGCGCAGTGGATTGGAAGTGGCGAACAGGCCAATGACCGGCGTACCCACGGTGGTTGCCATGTGCATCGGGCCGGTATCCGGCGCGATCATCACCTCGGCCCGGTCGATCAGCGCCAGAAGCTGTTTGAGGGTGGTCCGGCCGACCAGATCCAGCACCGGATTGCGCATCGCATCGGCAATCGCCGCGGCGTGCGCGCGCTCATTCTCCGCCGGCCCGCCGGTCAGCACCACCGTCATCCCGTGCTGCTTGATGGCATGATCGGCCACCTCCGCATACCCCGCGGCGGACCAGTTGCGCCAGTTGCGCCGGCGCGAACTGGTACAAGGATTGATGACCAGCAGTCGCTCGCGGGCAGACAAACGGCTGTCCACAAATTCCCGGGCCGCTTCCGGAACGGGAATCTCCCAGCGCAGGACGCGCTCCTCGATACCAAGCTGTTCCAGAAAACCGAAAAAACCATCGAGCACGTGCTGTCGGGGCTTGGCAGCGATCCGGGCATTGGTGAACAGCCATTGCCCGTCGCGCGCGCGGGCGCGATCGAAGCCCAGGCGCGTGTGCGCGGGGATCGCCCGGCTGAGCAGGCTGGCACGCAGCGCCGCCTGCATGTGCAGCAGCACGTCGAACTGCCGCCCCCCCAGCGCCCTCTTCAATGCCCGACGTGCTTGCGCGCCCTGGCCCTTGTCGACGGTGATAAACTCCACCCCCGGAATATCCCCGACCAGCCCGGCCTCCGCCCTGCCGATGACCCAGGTCAAACGGGTATCGGGCCAGACGGCCTGGAGGGTACGGACGACCGGCACCACGTGTGTCACGTCGCCAATGGCGGAGAGCCGCAGGATACAGATCGACGCGGGCGGCCCGGAGACTGATGGAGGCATATGAAGCCCAGAACATGGCATGGCTCGAGGCATTGCATCCTATATGATGCCGAGCAGCTTGAAAATCCGGGGATCGAATGGTTTGACGCCGAGCAGCTGCACGCTGCCGGCTGCGTGGATGGCGAGGCCTCCGGCCGTGGACAGGCGCTGTTTTTGCGGGTTGGCACCCGGCCCTGCGTGCTGCGGCACTATCGGCGGGGCGGCCTGTTCGCGAAACTGCTGGGCGACCGCTACCTGCGTGTGGGCGCCGAGCGCAGCCGGCCCTTCCGGGAGTGGCGTTTGCTGGCCGAACTCACCCGGGAAGGCCTGCCCGTACCTCATCCGGTCGCGGCACGGCTGAGCTGTCACGGGCTTTTCTGTCGGGCCGACCTGATTACCGGCCGGATCGAGGGCGCCGTCACCCTGGTCGATCATCTTGCCGAGGATGACGGCCCGCCACTGGACTGGGCGGCACTGGGCACCTGCCTGCGTCGCTTCCACGACCACGGCATCTGGCACGCGGATCTCAACGCCCGAAACATCCTGACCAGGACCGGCGCGGAATTCTTTCTGATTGATTTCGACCGGGGACGACGGCGCCGGCCGGGTCGCTGGCAACGAGCCAACCTCGAACGCCTGCGCCGCTCGCTTCGCAAGATGTACCAGGCCGGGCGGATCGACTGGCAGGAGCAAACCGACTGGCCCGCGCTGGAGCACGGCTACGCACAAGCCGGCAAGGCCTGATGCCCGGTGCCACCGTCACCTGGGCGTCATGACTGGCACCGACGGTTCCCGGAAAGACGCTGCACCAGGACGGAGATTGCCACGGCAGGGCATGGAAGCGCTGCCGCGCAAGGACGAAAGCCAGTCGGCCGCACGGCTCGGTCCGGGCAGGCATCGGTCCGCGCGTTACTGCCCGAAGCCCAAAAAGGGCTTCTGCAGAGATCTTCTCAAGGAAAACCTGCTTTCTCGAAAAACGTCCCCGGCCGCACCGGATACCCGGACGGTACGGGCTGCGGATCGAAAAACGGCGCCGGCCGGTTTCACGGGTCCGAGCGGGCCATCTGCTCGCCGGCGCCTCCGAACTGTGGATTGGCCAGCCGATCGAGGTAGGCATCGAGGATACCGGCCTGCCGGACGATGACCGAGCGGCCCGCCGTAGCCATCCGGTCCCGGGCGGGGGCATCGTCCCACAACGCCGCAATCGCCTCGGCCAGTTGCGCCGAATCGCCAACCCGCCTCAGGGCGCCGACCTCGTCCAGCAGCGCGTACTCGTCGAGAAAGTTATCCAGGTTCGGCCCGGTGAGCACCGGCGCCCCCAGGGCCGCCGGCTCCAGCGGATTGTGCCCGCCCTTGGGGACCAGCGATCCGCCCATGAACACGAGACGTGCGAAGGCCATGAAGCCCGGCAACTCCCCCAGCGTGTCGGCCAGGTAGACCTCGGTATCAGGCCCGACCGGATCGCCCCGGCTGCGCAAAGCCACGTTGAGACCGGACAGCGCCCGCAGGATCTCCCCGCGGCGTTCCGGATGGCGCGGCGCGATCACCAGCAGCGCCCCGTCCGGGGCGGCCCGACGCCAGGCGTCCAGCACCAGGGCTTCCTCGCCCTCACGGGTTGAAGCGGCCAGCAGATAGGGACGCGCAGGGGGCGAGAAGTCAACGGGCAGCGACGGCACCGCACAGAATTTCAGGTTGCCCAGCACCTCGACGCGCCCGGCCGGAGCGCCGAGCTGCACGAAGCGCTCGGCGTCATGCGCAGAACGTGCCAGCACCCCGGCCACCTGCGCCAGACTTCGGGCGTAGAGTGCACGCAACCAGCCCGGGGCGTTCATGGTGCGTCGGGAAAGGCGGGCATTGAGGATGACGATGGGCAAACCCGCGCCGGCACAGGCCGCGTAGAGATTCGGCCAGATTTCGGTCTCGACCACCAGCAGGCGCGCAGGGCGCCAGTGCGCCAGAAAGCGCCGCACGACGGCGGGGTAATCCAGCGGCAGATAGGCGTGGACCAGCGACGGGAACCGCCGCGCAAGCTGCGCGGCCCCGGTCGGCGTGGTCGTGGTGACCAGCAGGGGACGCCCCGCGCCCGCAAGCCGCTCGATGAGCGGCGCCGCCGCAAAGACCTCGCCGACCGAGGCGCAGTGGATCCAGTCGGGACGCCGGCCAGCCGGCATGCCATCCCGGTAGCCCCGGCCGAAGCGTTGACGCAGATACCGCCCCCCACCGTCCCGCCAGGCCCGAATCACGGCATGGCCGAACACCAGGGGCAGCAGGGCAACCAGCAACCACCAGTAGCCGGCGAGTCCCTTCACCCGGCCGGTTCGTCCTCGAGCACGTAAAGCGCGCCACAGTAGATGCAGCGCGCCTCACCGCCGTTTTCCTCGACGGGGATGTACACGCGCGGATGGGCGTCCCAAAGGCTGGCGTCCGGAGCCGGACAGTGGATCGGCAGGTCACGATGCGTGACCACCACGCGGGTCTGGTCCGCGGGGGTCTTGTAGTCTTGCGGGCGTTCGGCCGTGTTCGGGTTCATGGCGGGGTCACCTCAAACGTGAGTCAGCCAGTGGTCGTACTTGTCGTCGTGCCGACCGTGGACCAAATCGAAGTAGGCCGTCTGCAGACGCTCGGTGATCGGTCCGCGACTGCCGTTGCCGATCGGGCGGTTGTCCACCTCGCGGATCGGCGTGACTTCGGCGGCTGTCCCGGTGAAGAACGCCTCGTCCGCGATGTAGACCTCGTCGCGGGTGATCCGCTTCTCCACGATCTCAAGACCCATGTCCCCGGCCAGCGCAAAGATGGTGCGGCGCGTGATGCCGTCCAGGGCGGAGGTCAGATCCGGCGTGTAGAGCACGCCGTCCCGGACCAGGAAGATGTTCTCGCCGGAACCTTCGGCCACGAAGCCCTCCGCATCCAGCAGCATCGCCTCGTCGTAGCCGTCCTGAACGGCCTCGCGCAGCGCCAGCATGGAGTTCATGTAGGCCCCGTTGGCCTTGGCCTTGCACATGGTCACGTTGACGTGATGGCGGGTGTACGAGGAGGTCTTGATGCGGATGCCGCGGTTGATGTTGTCCGCACCCAGGTAGGCCCCCCAGGTCCAGGCCGCGACCATGACGTGCACCTTGAGGTTGTCCGCGCGCAGACCCATGCCCTCGGAGCCGTAGAAGCACATCGGGCGCAGGTAGGCCGACTCCAGGTTGTTCTCGCGCACGGCGCGGCACTGGGCCTCGTCGATCTGATCGCGCGAAAAGGGAATCTCCATGCGCAGGATCTTGGCCGAATTGAACAGCCGCCGCGTGTGGTCGCCCAGCCGGAAGATCGCCGCGCCCCGGTCGGTGGGATACGCGCGCACGCCCTCGAAAACCCCCATGCCGTAGTGCAGGGTATGGGTGAGCACGTGGGTCTTCGCCTCGCGCCAGGGCACCATTTCGCCATCAAGCCAGATCAGGCCGTCACGGTCCGCCATCGACATCTTTTGTCACGCCTCGTTCAGATCGGTTTGCAAGGTTCGCACGAGGCCGGGCCTCGGCTTTGGAAAAACTGGCTGCGTCCCGGCAGGGGCCGGCGCCGTCGCCCACATGGCCGCACCCGCAGGGGCCGCATAAAATTTTGCCGGCCCGCCCATGCGGGACCATGAAGCATTATGCCACGAATCGGGCGGCGCGCCGGGTCCGGCGAACGGCCCCCCTCAAGGACAGGGCGGAACGGAAAACACCGCCGTCCAGGCCGACCGAACCTGCGCCCGGTGATCGGCATAGCGATCATCCGGGACCAGGGCCTTCTCACCCTTGAGCACCTGCTCGTGGCCGGCGTCGCGCAGCGTCCGGTACGCGTCAATCAGGGCACGAGCCTGCTCCGGCTCAAGCACCCCGGCATTCGACAGCGCTTCAAGCTGGCGGATATTGTCGGTAAAGGTCACCAGCTCCGGGTATTCGGCAGCGTGGGCCAGCAGCAGATACTGGACGATGAATTCGATGTCCGTGATGCCGCCGCAGCCCTTTTTCAGGTGGAACAGCCCGGCAGGGGGCGCCTTGTCCTCGGCGCGCATCTTGCCGCGCATCTGCCCGACCTCGCTGCGCAGATCCTCCGGCGCCCGGGGACGACAGAGCATTTCCCGGCGGATGGTACTGAACCGCTCGGCAATCCGTTGCTCACCGGCCACGAAGCGCGCGCGAACCAGGGCCTGCACTTCCCAGGTCCAGGCATGATGGCGCTGGTAGTCCTCGAAGGCACGCATGCTGCTGACGAGCAGGCCGGAGGCCCCGTCCGGTCGTAGCCGCGTGTCGACCTCGTAGAGGATGCCGGCCTGGGTCCGGGTATTCAGCAGGTGGATGACCTTCTGGGCCACCCGCGCAAAGAACAGCGAGTTGTCGATGCTCTTGTCGCCGTCGGTGTAAGCCTCCTCGCCCTCCGAATCATGCAGGAACACCAGATCCAGGTCCGAACCGTAACCGAGCTCCAGCCCACCGAGCTTGCCGTAGGCGATGATGGCGAACCCCGGTTCGAACCGCTGGCCATCCTTCACGGCCGATGGCCGTCCGTGTCGACGCTCAAGCTGGGACCAGGCCAGCGCCAGGACCCGTTCGAGGATGACTTCGGCGATCCAGCTCAGGTGATCCGAAACCTTCATCACCGGCAGCGCCTCGGACACGTCGGCGGCCGCCACCCGCAATACGGCCAGCTGCCGAAAACGACGCAGCTCGTCCATCTCGCGCTCGGGATCACCGTCGCACTTTTCGATCACCTGAGCGAGCTGTTCGACCAGCACGTTCCGGTCCGGCGGCTCGTACAGCGCGTGCGGATCGATCAGCTCGTCGAGCAGGATCGGATGCTGGGCCAGCAGTTCCGCGATCCATGGGCTGCAAGCACAGAGGCGTACGAGCTGTTGCAGTGCCTGCGGCTGCTCGACCAGCAGCGCGATGTAGACACTGCGCCGGACCACGCGCGACACCAGTTCGAGCACCCGCGGCAGGGCCGCCTCCGGGGCGCTGCTTGAGCCGACAGTCCGCAACAGGGCCGGCATCAGCGCGTCCAGACGGGTACGCGCCGCGCCGCCTTCCTGGTGGGAGCGCTCCGAGCGCCAGGTCGCAATGACCTGCAGCGCCTTTTCCGGCTGCCTGAACCCGGCGGCGGCGAGCGCCCGTTCCGCCTCTGCCCGGTCCAGCGAATCGTTCCACAGGGCCTCGAGCGGATCGTGGTCATCGCTGCCGGCCCGCTCGTCCGGAACCCGCATGACATCGCCGAAATGTCGGTGAATTCGCTGCCGGTGCGCGTCCAGGGCGGTCATGTAAGCGTCCCACCCCTGCTCGAAACCCATGGCCATGGCCAGCCGAAGCCGGTCCGCCTCCTCCTCGGGCAGGGTCTGGGTCTGCTGGTCATGCATCATCTGCAGCCGGTTTTCCGAACGACGCAGAAAATCGTAGCCTTCGACCAGGTCATCGACCACCGATTGCGGCAGCTCGCCGAGTACCACCAGCGAATGCAGCACCGGCAGAATGCCGCGGGCCTGCAACCGGGGTTCGCGGCCGCCTCGAATCAGCTGGAAAAGCTGCCCGATGAACTCGATCTCGCGGATTCCGCCCGGCCCGAGCTTGATATTGTCCCGCATGCCCTTGCGCGCCATTTCACGCTCGATCATCTGCTTCATGTCCCGAAGCTGCGCGAAGGCGCCGTAGTCAAGGTAGCGTCGGAACACGAACGGGCGCAACATGTCCATCAGCCGCTGGCCGGCAGCCTGATCGCCGGCGATGACCCGGGCCTTGATCAGCGCGTAACGCTCCCATTCCCGCCCCTGGGTGGCGTAGTACAGCTCCATGCCGTCAAAGCTCATCGCCAGTGGCCCCTCGTCGCCGTAGGGGCGCAGACGCATGTCCACCCGAAAGACGAAGCCGTCCTCGGTCACGTCGTTGAGGCTGCGAATCAGGCGTTGCCCGAGGCGGATGAAGAACTGGCTGTTGCTCAGCGCCCGGTCGCCATCAGTCTCCCCCTCGGACTCGAAGGTAAAGATCAGATCGATGTCCGAGGAGTAATTGAGCTCGCACCCGCCGAGCTTCCCCATCCCCAGGACCACCAGTTCCTGAGGCACGCCCTCGGCATCGCGGGGGGTGCCGTGGCGACCCAGCAGACGACGCTCGTGCCAGCGCAGCGCCTGCTCGACGCAGCAGTCCGCCAGGCCGGAAAGATCCCGGAGCGTTTCGGAAGTCTCTGAGCGACCGGTCAGGTCTCGCCAGGCAATGCGCACCATTTCCCGCCGACGGAAGCGGCGCAACACGCGGGCCAGCCCCCCCTCGTCGTCGATCGAGGCCACCAGACCGGCAAGCCGTCGATGCATTTGCTCCGCCTCGTAGGCGCGCTCCAGATCGCCCGATTCCCAGAGGTCGGTCACCAGGTCCCGGTCGCGGGAGATCGCCAGCGCGACAAAGGGACTGGCCGACAGGACCGAAAGCCACAGCGCCCGGTCATTGACCGACAGTTCCGGCAGCCGGCCCGATGATTCCAGCTCTGCCAGGGTTTCGGTGGCATCGTGTCTGAGTGTTTCGAGCGTCATGAACATGCTTCCTGCAACCGGCTCGGGGCACCCCCGAACAGGCGGCAATGCCCCATCCGCGCCAACCGGCAGGATCGACTTCCGGTCAGCGCGGGCGGCCTGCCCGATCCGGCGATGTCCGATCGGGCAGTGGATGGATTTGTGCCGGGAGACCCTGCATCCGCAGAATTTACCCGGGTGGCCTCAGGCCGGGTCGGTCTGCTCGGAGACCATGTAGTTGATGACGAGCTTGAGCTGCTCGTCACCGGGGCGATTGGCCAGGCGGGTGGCCGTCACGATGCAGGCGATGTCGCGGGTCCCCCCCGGCGCCTCTTCATCGAAGATCACCACGCGCTCGCCTTCGCGCAAACCGCGCGGCGAAGCGATCGTGAACTCGTGCGCGCGTTCGCCGACCAGCACGCCCCAGTTTGGCGCACCAAAACTGCCCAGGGCCTGGACCAGGACGGGGCGAGGCCGGAAGTTGCCACGGCGATCCTCGTTCTGTTCATCGAATCCGCGGGCCAGCTCGCCTGCTTCCGATTCGGTAAACCCCTCGGTTCCTGCCTGTTGCCTTCTCGACTCGGTCATCGTCCACTCCATTCGCGTTTGACATCCCGGGGGCCGCCGGCCTGCGTCGCCCCCCGCCCATGCTCGCCAGCGTGCGCCGGGTGTCCCGGCCAAAACCCCTGACCGGAAAACCAACGCACGAATCAGTCCAGGACGACCCGGGCGGCCCGATCATCGCGAGGAAGCACCATCATAACCGTTCTTCCCGCCAGGATGGCCGGCCCTGTCTCAATGGCGAAAATGCCGCATGCCGGTCAGCACCATGGACATGCCGTGCTCGTCCGCCGCGTCGATCACTTCCTGGTCACGCATGGAGCCGCCCGGGTGAATCACCGCGCGGATCCCTGCGCCATGGGCCGCGTCGATGCCGTCCCGAAACGGGAAAAAGGCATCGGAGGCCATGACCGACCCCTCGATCTGCAGGCCGGCGTCCGCCGCCTTGATGCCGGCAATGCGCGCAGAATACACGCGGCTCATCTGGCCGGCGCCCACACCTACCGTCTGCCCGTCCCGGGCGTAGACGATCGCGTTGGACTTGACGAACTTGGCGACCTTCCAGGCAAACAGCAGGTCACGCATCTCATCCTCGGTCGGCACACGGCGCGTCACGATCCTCAGATCGCTGTCGGCCACCATGCCATGATCCACATCCTGAACGAGCATTCCGCCCGCGACGCGCTTGTAGTCGGTGCTCGTCGGGGCTTGCGCGGCCCACTGTCCGCAGGCGAGTACCCGCACGTTCTTCTTGGCGGCGGCCTCCGCGAGCGCCTCTTCCTCGACTTCGGGTGCGATGATCACCTCCACGAACTGCCGTTCGAGGATCACGCGCATGGTGTGCGCGTCAAGAGTCCGGTTGAAGGCGATGATTCCACCAAACGCAGAGGTCGGGTCGGTCGCGTAAGCGCGATCGTAGGCGACGGTGACATCGTCCCCGACGGAAACCCCGCAGGGATTGGCATGCTTGACGATCACGCAGGCCGGGCGATCGAACTGCTTGACGCATTCAAGCGCGGCATCGGTATCGGCAATGTTGTTGAACGACAGTTCCTTGCCCTGAAGTTGCCGCGCGGTGGCCACGGTGCCGGCCGGCGCGTCGCGTTCGACGTAGAACGCCGCCGCCTGGTGCGGATTCTCTCCGTAGCGCAGATCCATCTGCTTGTTCATCTGCAGGTTCAGGGTGCGCGGGAAGCGGCTCTTGGCAAACATCGCCCCGAAGTGCGCGGCGATCATCCCGTCATAGCGCGCGGTGTGCTCGAAGGCGCGGATGGCCAGATCGAACCGGGTCTCGGCACAGATGCCGCCCTGCTCAAGCTCCGAGAGCACGCGCCCGTAGTCGGACGGATTGACGACGATGGTGATGTCGGCGTGGTTCTTGGCCGCTGCGCGCACCATCGCCGGCCCGCCGATATCGATGTTTTCCACCGCGTCCTCGAAGCGGCAGTCGGGCCGGGCCACGGTCTGCTCGAAGGGGTAGAGGTTGACGGCAACCAGATCGATCGGCTTGATGTCATGCTCGGCCATGACCGCATCATCGACTCCGCGACGCCCGAGGATGCCCCCGTGAATCCGGGGATTGAGCGTCTTGACCCGCCCGTCCATCATCTCGGGAAAACCGGTGTAGTCGGCCACCTCGACCACCGGCAGACCTGCTTCGGCCAGCAGTCGGGCGGTCCCGCCGGTGGAAAGGAGTTCAACGCCCTGGCCGGCGAGTGCCCGGGCAAACTCGACCACCCCGGTCTTGTCGGAAACACTGATCAGGGCGCGGCGAATCGAAGCGGCTTGTTGGGTCATCACGGTTTCTCCAGACGGTTTGGGCCCTTCAGCCCGATGGCCCCGCGGACGGGCCAACGAGCACCAGATTATCGCGGTGGATCAGCTCGGCCTCCTCGACAAAGCCGAGTCGGTCGGCAATGCGGTCACTGGGCAGCCCCCGGATTCGCTCGGTCTCCAGGGCGCTGTAATTGACCAGACCCCGGGCGATTTCCTGCCCGGAAGTGCCCACGACGGCCACCAACTCACCGCGGGTAAAGTTGCCCTGCACGGCACGCACCCCCACCGGCAGGAGTGACCGGCCACGCTCGGTCAGGGCACGGACCGCACCCTCGTCCACGACCACGGTACCGGCCACCTTGAGCTGCCCGGCCAGCCACTGCTTGCGCGCGGCCAGCCGCGAGCGTTCCGGCACGAAGAGCGTGCCGAGTGCCTCGCCCGCTGCCAGGCGGGTCAGCACACCCGGCTGACCGCCCGAGGCGACCAGTGTCGCCGCGCCGGAGCGGCCGGCACGTTCGGCGGCCTTGACCTTGGTATACATGCCGCCACGCCCGAGCACACCGCCTTCCGGCGAGGCCATGCGCTCCAGTGCCGGATCACCCGCCTGCACCTCGGACAGCAACCGGGCCGCCGGCTCCTTGCGTGGATCGGCGTCATACAGTCCTTCCTGGTCCGTGAGAATCACCAGCAGGTCGGCCTCGACGAGATTGGCGATCAGGGCGGCCAGGGTGTCATTGTCCCCGAAGCGGATTTCCTCGGTGGCCACGGTGTCGTTTTCGTTGACCACCGGAATCACCCCCATCGAGAGCAGCGTGCGCAGCGTGGAGCGCGCATTCAGGTAACGCTGCCGGTCGGAGAGATCCTCGTGGGTGAGCAGGATCTGCGCCGAATGAATCCCGTGCTCCTTGAGCACCGACTCATAGGCCTGCACCAGCCCCATCTGCCCCACCGCTGCCGCCGCCTGCAGGTGCGGCAGGTCCTCCGGCCGACGGCTCCAGCCCAGGCGCGCCATGCCCTCGGCCACCGAGCCGGAAGTGACGATCAGGACTTCCCGGTCATCGCCGCGCAGCGCCGCGATCTGCCGAACCCAGCCGTCGATGGCCGCCCGGTCCAGGCCTCGACCGGCCGCCGTCACCATGGCGCTGCCGATCTTGACGACCCAGCGCCGTGCCTTGACCGCGATGGCGCGCTTCATGCCTCCGGCGCATCCCCCGCCGCGCGGGCGGACTCCACATGCTCCATGATCGCATGAATCAGCGGCTGCGTGCCCGCCCCGCTGATCGCGCTGATCGCAAAGACCCGCCCCTCGAACCCAAGATCCTCGACAATGCGGGCGCAATGCGCCGTGCGCTCGTCCTCGGGCAGGGCGTCGATCTTGTTGAGCACCAGCCACCGCGGGCGCTCGGCCAGCTCGGGACTGTACTTAGCCAGCTCCTCCAGGATGACACGCGCGTCCCGCACCGGGTCGTGGTCATCCAGCGGCGCGACGTCAAGCACGTGCAGCAGGAGATCGGTACGCGCGAGGTGGCGCAGAAACTGGTGACCCAGCCCCGCGCCTTCGGCCGCGCCCTCGATCAGCCCCGGGATGTCCGCGACCACGAAGCTGCGGTGCGCCTCCACGCGGACGACGCCGAGGTTGGGGTGCAGGGTAGTGAAGGGGTAGTCGGCCACCTTGGGCCGGGCTGCCGAAATCGACCGGATCAGCGTCGACTTGCCGGCATTGGGCATGCCGAGGAGGCCGACGTCCGCGAGGACCTTGAGTTCCATGCGCAGACGGCGCTCATCTCCCGGGGTACCGGGCGTACACTGCCTGGGCGCGCGGTTGGTCGAGCTCTTGAAGCGGGTGTTGCCCAGCCCGTGCCAGCCGCCCTTGGCCACCAGCAGCGGCGTATCGGGGTCGAGCACTTCGCCGATCACCTCGCCGGTATCGACATCGTGGACGACGGTGCCCAGCGGCACGGGAACCCGCAAGTCCTCGCCGCGCGCGCCGGTCTTGTTGCGTCCCATGCCGTTCTGGCCGCGGCCGGCCTCGTAGAACCGCTGGAACCGGAAATCGGCCAGGGTGTTCAGGTTATTGTCGCCGACCAGGAACACGTCCCCGCCATCGCCGCCGTCGCCGCCATCGGGACCGCCAAAGGGCACGTACTTCTCGCGGCGAAAGCTGACCACGCCGTTCCCGCCGTCGCCGGCCTTGACCTTGATGGTCGCCTCGTCAACGAACTTCACCGGACCCTCTCCTTCATGCGAAAAGCCCCGCGCATGACGGGGCTTTTCCTGACTCGTCCCGGGGGCTCGCCGCCCCCGCGTGCCGGCCGCTCAGGCTTCGACCACGCTGACGAAGCGACGGCCATTCGGGCCCTTGACGTCAAAGGCCACCTTGCCGTCGGCCTTGGCGTAAAGCGTGTGATCCCGCCCGATTCCGACATTCGTGCCGGCGTGGAACTTGGTGCCACGCTGACGCACGAGGATATTGCCGGCCACGACGGCCTGGCCGCCAAAGCGCTTCACGCCGAGGCGCTTGCTTTCCGAATCGCGTCCGTTGCGGGACGAACCCGCTGCCTTCTTGTGTGCCATGCTGTCCTATCCCCCTCAGGCGCTGATGCCAGTAATCTTCAGCTCAGTAAAATACTGGCGATGACCCTGGTGCTTGCGATGGTGCTTGCGCCGGCGGAACTTGATGATCTCCACCTTCTTGCCGCGGCCGTGAGAGACCACCTCGGCCTCCACCTTCGCACCGGAAACGGTCGGGGTGCCGACCTTGATGTCCTCGCCGTTCGCGACCAGCAATACCTGGTCCAGCGAAACGGTCGATCCCTGTTCGGCGTCGAGCAGCTCAACGCGGACCGTATCGCCTTCCGCGACCCGATACTGCTTGCCGCCGGTCACAACCACTGCGTACATGTCTAGAAGCCCTTGAATATATTTTGATTAGAGCGCAAATCGAAGGGCGCAGATCTTACCCAGCAACACCAGCCAAGTCAAACCCATTCGCCGCGGGCCGCCTTCAGGCCAGCAAATGCGACATCACGCGCTGGTAGACCAACGAAAGCCGTTCGAGATCCTCGACATCGACATGCTCGTCGATCTGGTGGATCGTGGCATTGAGCGGCCCCAGCTCGACGACCTCGGCCCCCGTGGGTGCGATGAACCGCCCGTCCGAAGTCCCGCCGGCAGTCGACGGTCGGCATTCGCGATCCAGCGTTTCGGTCACGGCGCTGCGAACGGCATCCACCAGCCGCCCGTGGTCGGTCAGAAAGGGCCTGCCGGAGAGCTTCCAGGCCAGCCGGTAGCGCAGGCGGTGCGCTGCGAGCAGGTCCTCGACCCGGCGCCGGATCTGCTCCTCGGAGGTTTCGGTGCCGAAACGCAGGTTGAACTGCACCTCCAGCGTGCCGGGGATGACGTTGTTTGCGCCCGTCCCCGCGTGGATGTTGGCGATCTGCAGGGTACTGGGCGGAAAGTGCTCGTTGCCCTGGTCCCACTCGATGGCCACCAGTTCCTGCAGAAAGGCCGCCGCCCGATGCACCGGGTTGTCGGCCAGGTGCGGGTAGGCCACATGCCCCTGCCGGCCCTCGATGACCAGATCGCCGGTGATCGAGCCACGCCGGCCAATCTTGAACTCGTCGCAGAGCGTCTCCCGACTGGAGGGCTCGCCCACCAGGCAGTAGTCGATCCGCTCGCCGCGAGCCGCGAGCCACTCGACCACCCGGGCGGTACCGTCCACCGCCGGGCCCTCCTCGTCCGAGGTCAAAAGAAACGCCAGCGATCCGGCGTGGTTCGGACAGTCCTCGATGAAACGCTCGACGGCGGTCACCATCGCGGCCACCGAGCCCTTCATGTCGGCTGCGCCCCGCCCGTAAAGCCGGCCTTGCTGGATGGTGGGGGCAAACGGCGGAAACCGCCAGGCGGACTCGTCTCCCGTCGGCACCACGTCCGTGTGCCCCGCAAAGCAGAACAGTGGCCCGGCGTCGCCACGCCGCGCCCAGAGATTGCGCACGTTGCCGAATACCAGCTCCTCGCACACGAACCCCAGGGGTTCGAGACGCCGGGCAATCAGCGGCTGACAGCCGGCATCGTCCGGCGTGACGGAAGGGCGGGCCAGCAGCGCACGTGCAAGGTCGATCGTTGCGCTCATGCAAGTCGCTCCGCCCAGGTCTGCTCGTCGAAGCCGACGAGCAGTTCTTCCTCGGACTCGACGACCGGGCGCCGGAGCAGGGTTGGCGCATCGCAGGCCGCTTCCACGGCGGCCCGCTGATCCATCTGCTCGCGAACGGCCTCCGGCAGGTTCCGCCAGGTCGTGCCCCGGCGGTTGACGAGCGTCTCCCAGCCCAGCCGGTCCATCCAGCGCGCCAGGCGCTCGGCGTCGATGCCCTGCTTTCGATAGTCGTGAAAGTGGTAGTCGATCCCGCGCTGGTCAAGCCAGCGCCGCGCCTTGCGCACCGTGTCGCAATGGCCGATTCCATAAACTGTGATCAAGATTTTCCCTCCTGCGGACCCGGGCCGCCGGCTTTTTCCGGCCGGGAGACCGGTGATTCCGTGTCGGCCGGGCGTGCGGCGCGCATCGTACCGCCACCATATGCGAGGCAGCCCGCCAGCAGTTTATTGGCGCTGCAAAGATTTTATTTCTGCCCGGTCGGCAGGTGGCTAGACTGGTGAGTGATCCACGCAGAAAAACACGAAGGAGACCACCCCGATGACCAAGCACACACGGCCTGTTCTCGCCGCACTGTTCGCACTGACTGCAGGCAACGCGACGCTGGCGGACGTCTCGATGGGCAAGTCACTGCACGAGGCCAACTGCGTCGACTGCCACATGGTGACCCATGACGACGCATTCTACGAGGCCCGGATCAATGGCCAGAGCGACCGGGGCATCGACAATCTCGACAGCCTGCGCACGATGGTCCAGGGCTGCGCCACCAACTTCAGCCTCGACTGGTTTGATGACGAAGTCAACGCCGTCGCCGACTACCTGAACGCCACCTACTACAAGTTCGACTGACTGATCACCGGGCCGCCAGGCCGCCGGCGCGCCCGCCTCACTGCTGTCCCACCGGGCCGAGCAGCAGTGAATTCTTCATCTTGCGCGGCGTCGGAAGCCCCATGAGCTCCAGCACCGTGCTGGCCACGTTGTAGATTCCCCCGCCATTGCGCAACCGCCAGGCCTGCTCGTCGATAATGATGCAGGGTACCGGGTAGACCGTGTGCTGGGTATGCGGCTCGCCCGTAACCGGGTCGATCATCTCGTCGCAGTTGCCGTGATCGGCGGTAACAATGACCGAGAACCCGTGCTGCTCGGCCGCATCGATCACCCGGCCGACCTGCTCGTCAACCACTTCCACGGCCTGCACCACGGCGTCCCGGACTGCCGTGTGACCGACCATGTCGCCGTTGGCGAAATTCACGAGAATAAACCCGTACTGATCCGACTCGATGGCCTTGATGGTTGCATCGGCCACCTGGTCGGCGCTCATTTCAGGTTGCAGGTCGTAGGTCGCCACCTTCGGCGAAGGCACCATCACCCGATCCTCGCCCGCGAAAGGCTCCTCGCGCCCCCCGTTGAAGAAGAACGTCACGTGCGCGTACTTCTCGGTTTCCGCGCAGTGGAACTGCTTGATGCCCGACTGGCTGATGACCTCCGCCAGCGTGATCTTCGGCCGCTCGGGCGGAAACCCGATCGGCGAGAGAAAGCGCGGGTCGTATTCGGTCAGGCAGGTGACCACGATCCGCTCGTAGTCGCCGCGATCGAAACCGGAAAACTCCGGCTGTCCCAGCGCCTCGGTCATCTGCCGCGGGCGGTCGTTCCGGAAGTTGAAGAAGATCATGCCCCCCTGTGGCGTCGGCGCCTCGAAGGCCTCGAGCACGCAGGGCTGGATGAATTCGTCGGTCTGACCTGCCTCGTAGGCTGCCTCGATCGCTTCACGGGCGGATGCATGACGCGCACCCTCGCCCCGGACGATCGCCCGCCAGGCCTTCTCGGTCCGCTCCCAGCGCTGATCGCGATCCATGGCGTAATAACGCCCGGATACCGTGGCGATCGCACCACCGGCCTCCTCAAGCTTGGCCTCAAGCCGGTCCAGGTAGGTTCTGGCGCACTTCGGGGCGGTGTCTCGCCCGTCGGTGATCATGTGGACCAGCGGACGGGCCCCCTGCTGCCTGGCCAGGTCGATCAGGGCCAGCAGGTGATTGATGTGACTGTGCACGCCACCATCCGAGACCAGCCCGACCAGGTGCAGGGGCAGATCCGCCTGCGCCGACTTGCGCGCCGCCTGGACCAGCGCCGCGTTCTCGAAGAAGCTGCCATCGACGATGGCATCATCGATCCGCACCAGGTCCTGCCGGTTGATGTCCCCGCAACCGAGGGTCAGGTGTCCGACTTCCGAATTGCCCATCTGCCCGTCCGGCAAGCCACAGGCCCGCCCGGAGGCTTCGATCACGGTATGCGGGTGGGTGGAGAACAACGCATCCAGCCGGGGCGTTCTGGCCAGGCTGAAGGCGTTGTTTTCACGGCTGGGGTTGACCCCGATCCCATCCATGATGATCAGGAGGACGGGGCGACGCGGCGGGTGGCTCGACATGGATATCAGGTTCCCTGTATGGCGTGAGACACGGTTGCCGAAGCCTGTCGCGCCGATCGGGCAGCGACGGCCCCAGAATACCGCGGCGCCGGGGTCTCCGGCGTTTTGCCACGGCTGTTGGCAACCTGCAAGGCTTGACGATTATACGGGAATTGACCCCGGCCGTCATGGCGGCCGGATGGCCCGCGCGAAACCGGATCGGCGCCCCGGCGCGGCAGCAAACCCGCAAAGGAAATCCCCGAGAGAACGCGCCGGAAAATCACTACCGGCCCCTTCAGGCCCCGAAGGTGTCAGGAGCCCGCGACCGCCGCGTTTCTCAGTGGATGGCGCCGGCAGCCACTGCAATGGCCGTGGCGTGATGAACGATGTCGTCACCCGCAGCCGGCCCGGGCACCTCGTCCACGCCTCCGGACAGGCGTGCCTGGACGCCCAGCAGGACGGCCACCGCCGAGGGGACCGCCGTGTCCCGGTCCAGGTGCTGGCCACCCAGATAACTCAGGCGCAAGGGTGCTGACAGGTCCCAGCGCCCGTCCGCGCGGGCAAAGCGATCGTGCGCAGCGGCGGTCAGGGACTGTGCCCGCTCGCTCCAGCCCCCCGCCGGGTCAAGGACCGCGACGCGCAACAGCGCCTCGGCGAGATAGGCATAATCCTCCAGCCAGAGGCGATCGATTCGCGCATCCCGGATCAGCGTCCCCTGCTGCTCGTCGAACCGTCCCCAGAGCAGTTCCGCCAGCGCCAGGGCTTCGCCGGCAAATCGTTCGCCCCCGGGCTGCACGGCCGCCTCGGCCAGCGCCGCCAGCACCAGGGCATTCCAGCCGGTCAGGGTCTTGCGATCCGCCGGGGGCATCCCCTTTGTGTCGGCCAGACGCATGCGCGCAGGATCATCCAGCGGGACCGCAGTCGGAAACAGCCCCGGCAATTCCTCCAGACCGTCCCAGCGCCAGTCCTGCCGCACCCGGGCCGCCTCGTCGGCACCGAGGACGCGCTCAAGCTCCGCCTCGGACCACAGGTAGTCCCCGCCTTCGTGCCCGTCGGCATCAAGCGCCGACAGGGCCGACTGGTACAGCCCGTCGCGTCCGCGGGTATGCGCGATCAGAAAGTCCAGGGTGTCAAACCCGACCGCCCGGTAGAACGGCGCACCAAAATGCCGGGCGGCCTCCAGGTAGAGCAGGGCCAGCTGGGCATTGTCGTACTGCATCTTCTCGAAATGCGGATGCGTCCAGCCCGGGTCGACCGTGTACCGGAAAAATCCGCCCCGGATGCCATCACGAAGTCCGCCCGTGGCCATCGCATCCAGAGTGGCCCGAAGCCAGGAGCCGATCGCGGGATCCGGGCTGGTGTCCTGGAGGCGCAGCAGGGCCAGCAGCAGTGGCGTGCGCGGAAACTTCGCCTGCGTCCCCAGCCCGCCCTCGAAGCCATCCATTTGCGCTTCGACGGCCCGGTACAGTTGCGTGACCGCCGCCTGCCCGGCCAGCGCAACCCGCGTCCGGGCGGGTGCCTCCAGCTGCTCGATGCCGGCCTCGGCCAGCGCGCGAATCCGCCCCGGCCGCCGCGCCCACTGCGCGGCGACCGCATCCATCCGCGCCTGGAACAAGTCCCGCGGCGCATAAGTCATGCCGTAGAACGGCAGCCCCTCGGGCGTGAGCACCACGTTCAGCGGCCAGCCCGCCACGCCGCGGGTGCGCCGGACGAACTCGATCATCCATGCATCAAGCACGGGCTCAAGCTCCCGGTCGATCTTGACCGGCACGAAGGCCTCGTTGAGCAGCTCGGCCACGCCGGCGTCCACGAAACTCTCGCGGTGCATGACATGGCAGTAGTGGCAGGTGAAATAGCCGATGGAAAGCAGCAGGGGCCGATCCAGCCGGCGCGCCTCCTCGAGCGTGTCGTCGCTCCAGGCCCGCCACTGGATCGGGTCGTCCGCATGCAGCTGCAGGTAGGGTGACGGGTCGTTCGCCAGGTCCGCGGCGGGCGCGGGCCACGAGACGACAAGGGACACGGCGAACACCACGCCGGTCAGGAACCGGAGCGGACCCGATCGGTCACCCCGGACTCGCTCAGCGGGGCTTGCCCCCGCCGCTGTGGTCTTCATTGCGCCGTCCCCCGTCGTCATCAGCCGAGTCACGGTCGTCTCCGCGGTCGCCATCCTGCGTGCCGGTGTCGCCACGCTCGCCCCCTGCCGCTTCGTCCCGGCGCTTCTCCAGGGCCTCCTGGGCGGCGACCGCCTCGTCGAATTCCCGTTCCCAGTCCGAGTCGTCGCGCTGTGCGTCGGTTCCCGACGATGACGCGCCACCGGACCCCTCGCCGCCCGGCGTGGGAGCGCCACCCGCACCCGCACCCGCACCCGCAGCCGCGCCGCTCACCGCCGGCATGCCTGCCGCCGCGGCCTCTTCGGCTGCTTCCGCTGCTGCCCGACGACGCACGATCACCCGGCTGATCAGGATGCCCAGCTCGTAGAGCATCCACACCGGAATGGCCATCATGAACTGCGAGAGAATATCCGGCGGCGTGAGGATCGCCCCGATGATGAAGGCAATCAGGATCGCGTAACGACGCTTCTCGGCCAGTTGCTCCGGCGTGACCGCCCCGACGATCACCAGCAGCACCGTGGCCACGGGCACCTCGAAGGCCAGGCCAAAGGCAAAGAACAGCGTAATGACGAAGCCGAGGTACTCGTTGATGTCCGTCATCATGGCCACGCCTTCGGGCGTGGTCGAGGCCAGAAAGCCGAACACCACCGGGAACACCGCAAAGTAGGCAAACGCCGCACCGATGTAGAACAGGGCCGTGCTGGAAAGCACCAGCGGCAGGATCAGCTGGCGCTCGTTCTGGTACAGCCCCGGCGCCACGAACGCCCACAGCTGGTAAAGCAGATAGGGGACGGCAAGAAAAAGCGCCGTGAAGCCGGCGAGCTTGAGCGGCACCAGGAACGGCGAGACCACCTGGGTGGCGATCATGCTGGTGCCTTCCGGCAACTTCGCGATCAGCGGCTCGGCCAGCAGGCTGTAAAGCTCGTTGGCGAAGGGGAACAACACCAGGAACAGCACGAACACCGCAAGCACCGACTTGAGCAGCCGGTTGCGCAGTTCCACGAGATGCGAAATGAAGCCGGCCAGTCCGGATTCGTTCTCACCCGTTGCCGTGTCGTTCTTGCTCATCGAGCCTTGTCGTCCGGTTGTTGTTCTTGGTCAGTCCGCTGCACGGGCTCCGGCGGCGCGAAGGGCCGCGCGAAACGCTCGTTGGCCTGTTCCAGGAGGGCATCATAGTCATCGTCGTCGCGGCTGCCCGGCGCGGGCGGCTCGGCGGGACGGTCCGCGCGCGCCCCGGACGCCACATCGGCACTGCTGGCCGCCTGACCCGCCTCTTTCCCGGTTGCGCGCTCGCCTTCGGGCTTCTCCCCGGCGGACGCAGGCGCACGCTCCTCCCGGGCCTGCTCGGTCTTCACGCCCGCCTCTAGCGAATTGAGCGCCTCGGACAGCCGACCGGACACGTCAGACCCCGCGTCCTCCGCGTCGGTACGCGCCTCGTCAATCGCCCGGAGCATGGTGCGCCCGCTGTCCGCGACATCCCGGCGCGAATCCTCGACCAGCTGGCGCAGGCTTTCGAGCTCCTGCTCCTGCGAGTTGAGCAGCTTTTTGAGATCCTGCGTGTTGAACTCGCTGTCCATTTCGGCACGGGCATTGGCGACGAACCGGCGGATCTTGACCACCCACTCGCCTGCCGAGCGGGCAAGTGCCGGCATCCGCTCCGGGCCGACAATCAGCAGCGTGACCACGAGCAGGATGAAGATTTCCCAGACGCTCAGGCCAAACATGTCGAATCACCACCCTCTTGCCGGGCCCAAACCCGGTCGCGCGAAGAACGCCCGCAGGGTACGCACCGAGGCTGCGAAACGACGGTGCGCAAGACAGCACCCCGGCCCGCACGGGGCACGGATGCCCCGGCGCATCGTGGCGCGAGCCATTGAATCACGGGGTACGAACCGGGCCGTGCCCTGCCGGCGGGGTGCGCCGCCAGGCCACGGAGGGCTTGGTGCCGCGTCTGCGAAGGGATGCGAATCACCGCGCGACCGAAGGATCAGGGCTTGGTGTTTTCGCGGCTGGACTCGCCGTCAATCACCCGACCGGTCTCGCCGGCTGCCGGCTCGTCCTTCGGGGGCAGGTTGCCGCCCTCGCGCTTGGCCTGATCGGGCTGGCTCTCCTCGCCCTTGCTGTCTTCGTCCTTGACCGCCGTGCGGAAGCTCTTGATGGCATTGCCCATGTCGGAGCCGATATTGCGCAAGCGCTTGGTTCCGAACAGGAGAATGACGATGGCCAGGATGACCAGAAGGTGCCAGATGCTGAATGCGCCCATAATGCTGTAATACTCCGCGCTGTACCGTTTTCGATAATTGAAGAAGGATGGGCAGGCCTGTTGCGCCTGCTCATTCACCATGCGTGTGCGCCAGGCGCGCCCGCTTCTCGTCATGGCCGGAAGTCCCCTGCCGGCGTGCGAGCTCTGCAAGCACGTCGCGCGAATCCAGCCCCGCGTTGGCGAGCAACACCAGGCTGTGGAACCACAGATCCGCCGTTTCCTTGACCAGTTCTTCGCGGCGGTTGCTCATTGCCGCGATCACGGTTTCGGTCGCTTCCTCGCCCACCTTCTGGGCGATTGCGCTCAGACCCTTCGCATACAGGCTGGCCACGTAGGAAGACTCGGGACACTGACCGCGCCGCTCGGCAAGGATTCCATCCAGCACGCGCAGGGGGTCGTTCGTCGGTTCACTCATGCGTATATCTCGTCAGGGTCCTTGATCACGGGATCAACCGGCTTCCACCGCCGGCCCTCCAGGCGCAGGTAAAAGCAGCTCTCCCTGCCAGTATGACAGGCGATGCCACCGGCCTGTTCAATTTGCAGGAGAATCACGTCGCCATCGCAGTCGATCCGGATTTCCCGGACGCGCTGCACGTGGCCGGACGCCTCCCCCTTGTGCCAGAGCCGGGACCGGGAGCGTGACCAGTAAACGGCCTCGCCGCGCTGCACGGTCTGCTCCAGCGCCTGCCGGTTCATCCAGGCGAACATCAGCACCCGACCGCTACGCGCATCCTGCGCGATCACCGGCACCAGCCCGTCCGCGCCCCAGCGAATGGCCTCGCGCCAGTCCTGCTCGATGTCGATGTCATGCATGCCCATGGCACCTCCCCGCGCCGGACCGGCCGCCTGAAATTCGAGGCCCGACACTATACCAGCCTCGGACGGACACGCCTACGGCTGGAAGAAGCGTCACAGGCGCACCTCGATATCGGCGTCGGCCATGCGCTGCTTGGCCTCGCAGATCGCATGTTCGGAGAAGTGGAAGATGCTCGCGGCCAGAACGGCATCGGCATGTCCCGCCCGGACCCCCTCGACCAGATGCTCCAGCGTGCCGACGCCGCCCGAGGCAATCACCGGCACCGGCACCGCGTCGGCAATCGCCCGGGTCAGTTCCAGATCGAATCCCTGCCGGGTACCATCGCGATCCATGCTGGTCACCAGCAGCTCCCCCGCGCCGAAGGCGCACATCTTCCGCGCCCAGTCGATGGCATCCAGGCCGGTCCGCTTGCGTCCGCCGTGGGTGAATATCTCCCAGCGAGCCGGCTCGCCCCCGGCGCTGACCCGCTTGGCGTCGATGGCCACCACGATGCACTGGCTGCCGATGCGGTCGCTGACCTCGCGCACGAACTCGGGCCGATGCACGGCAGCGGTATTGATGGAGACCTTGTCGGCCCCCGCGTTGAGCATGCGCCGAACATCATCCAGCGTGCGGATTCCGCCACCGACCGTCAGCGGAATGAACACCTGCTCGGCGACCTGCTCAACCACATGCACCATGGTCGCCCGGCCCTCGTGCGAAGCGCTGATATCCAGAAAGGTAATCTCGTCGGCGCCCTCGGCATCGTAACGGCGGGCCACCTCGACCGGATCACCCGCGTCGCGGATCGACTCGAACTGCACGCCCTTGACCACCCGGCCATTGTCGACGTCCAGGCAGGGGATGATGCGCTTGGCCAGCCCCATCAGGCATCGAACTCCGGCACACCGCAGCGGCCGTCGACAAATGCCTGCGCGGCCGCCAGATCCAGCGTGCCCTCGTACAGGGCCCGACCAAGAATCGCACCGGCCACACCGTCCTCGTCCGCGTCGCACAACCGCTCGATGTCGTCCATGTTGGTCATGCCCCCCGAAGCAATGATCGGAATGCGCACCGCCCGGGCCAACTCGCGGGTTGCCTCCATGTTCGCGCCCTGCATCATGCCGTCGCGCGAGATGTCGGTATACACGATCGCCGCCACGCCATCGCGCTCGAACAGCCCGGCCATGTCGATCACGTCGTGGTTCGACAGCTTGGACCAGCCATCGATGGCCACCTTGCCGTCGCGCGCATCCAGCCCCACGATCACGTGCCCCGGAAACGACAGGCACAGGTCCGAGACGAAATGCGGCTCGCTGACGGCCTTGGTTCCCACAATGACAAACTGGACCCCCAGTTCAAGGTATCCCTCGGCAGTGGACTCGTCCCGAATGCCGCCGCCGATCTGCACCGGCAGTTCCGGGTGTGCCTCCACGATCCTGCGGATCACCTCGCGGTTCTTCGGAGAGCCGGCAAAGGCACCGTCCAGATCCACCAGGTGCAGCCGGCGCGCGCCGGCCTGAACCCAGCGGTCGGCCACTGCGACCGGGTCGTCCGAAAATACCGTGTCGTCCTCCATGCGTCCCTGTTTCAAACGGACACACTTGCCCCCTTTCAAATCGATCGCCGGAATGAGCAGCATGGCCTCAGTTGGTCCTCGTCAAGTTTCGGTCTTTTGCAGTATCGCCAATCGCATGGCCGATGGTATCGCCGGGCACGACTCAGACCGAGCCATTCCAGCGCGTGAAATTTTCCAGCAGCCGCAGCCCCGTGACCGCGCTCTTTTCCGGGTGCGGCTGCAGCGCAAACAGGTTGTCCCGTGCCAGGGCGCTCGCATAGCGGATGCCATACTCGGTAGTCGCCGCCACCAGGCTGCCGTCCTCCGGCTCCACGTAATAGCTGTGCACGAAGTAAAAGCGCGCACCCGGCTCGATCCCCGCGAACAGCGGATGATCGCCGGTCGGCATCACGCCGTTCCAACCCATCTGGGGAATCTTCAGCCGCAGTCCGCCGGCGTCCGTCATGTCGCCAAACCGACGCACCGACCCGGCAAACAACCCCAGGCAGTCCGTGCCGCCGTTTTCCTCGCTGTGCGCCAGCAAAACCTGCATGCCCATGCAGATCCCCAGGAACGGCCGATCGCGAGCCACCTCAAGCACCACGTCCACCAGATCCCGGCTGCGCAACTCCGCCATGCAGTCCGCCGCCGCGCCCTGCCCCGGGAACACCACCCGGTCAGCCGCGCGGACCTCCGCCGGCGAACCGCTCACCACCACGCGGGTGCCCGCGGGCGCCACGTGCTCGATGGCCTTGGCCACCGAGCGCAGGTTGCCCATTCCGTAGTCGATGATGGTGATCTGGCTCATGGAAACCTCGGCCGGGCTGTCAGAGCGCACCCTTGGTGGAAGGAATCGCATCCTGCGCGCGCGCATCCACGCCGACCGCCATGCGCAACGCCCGCCCAAAGGCCTTGAAGATCGTCTCCACCTGGTGATGAGCGTTGTCGCCGCGCAGGTTGTCCACGTGCAGCGTGGCCGCCGCGTGGTTCACGAAGCCGCGGAAGAACTCCTCCACCAGCTGCGTCTCGAACCGGCCGATCGTCGCCCGGGTGAACGGCGCCTGAAATACAAGACCCGGGCGGCCGGACAGGTCAATCACCACCCGCGACAGCGCCTCGTCCAGCGGCACGTAGGCATGGCCATAACGCAGGATGCCCTTCTTGTCGCCCACGGCCTGGGCTACCGCCATGCCCAGGCAGATACCCACATCCTCGACCGTGTGATGATCGTCGATATGCGTATCCCCCTCGGCCTGCACGGACAGGTCAATCATGCCGTGGCGGGCGATCTGGTCGAGCATGTGCTCGAAAAACGGCACGCCCGTCTGCAAATCGGCGCGGCCACTGCCGTCCAGATTGACTTCGACCCGGATCCGGGTTTCGAGGGTATTGCGGTCAACCGCGGCGCGACGCTCAGGCATGATTCGGGAAGGCGTGATGAGAATGTAATGAAACGGCCTGCAAGAATACACCGAAATACCCCACCCGGGGAATTCCACCCCGCGCGGACAAGGCCTCACCGTCGGGGCCTGAACAGGACTTGACGCGCGCATCAAAAGTCGCTTTAATCTGCGCCTCGCGTCGGCCAGGTAGCTCAGTTGGTAGAGCAGGGGACTGAAAATCCCCGTGTCGGGGGTTCGATTCCCTCCCTGGCCACCAGTAAATTCAAGAACTTAGGCTCGCTTCGGCGGGCCTTTTTCGTTTTCGAGCTCATCGGGGTCTCGCTAGGGCAGCGCTGCGAACCAACCAGCGGGCGACAGCCCGGCAGACAGTTGCGGGTTTCTCCGGCGTCCGGGCATCTGCTCGGCAGACGTCCTCGCCGATGGCTTGGGAAACTCTGCACAAATCCATCCGTGGATTTGCGGGCTGGCGCCAGCTCAACGCGTCCTCTGGCGGAGCCCGCATTCAGACACGCATGGCCCGGTGGGCTTACGCCATTTTGCGTTGGGACATCCATGCCCCCAACGGGAATCTGAACCATTCGTGCAGAGATTCCCTAGTCCTCAAATTCAGCCGACCGGAACCGGAGCACATTGCAGTTTTCCTTGACCGTTCGCTGAAGCGATTCGTCAAATCCATTGCTGCTGGTCGCTTCAATCTCGACCGAAATCGTCACCTCCACACCGGTGCGGGTTGTGAATTGCTCCACCACCTCGTCGACCAGCGTCGCAAAATCCATTTTTGCCTTGACCGGATCAAGCGAGACCGTGCCGTAGAAATGCCTGCGGGGGGGCGCAGCACCGGCATCCGACCCGGATGAAGTCGGTGCAACGCCTTCCCCTACAGGCGCACGCCCGGCGCCAGCGCCCCCGGTCCCCGGCGAGCCGCCGCCCTGCGCACGGTCATCCGGTTTGGTCGCCTCGTGCGAGGTGCGCCGGGCCTCAAGCCGGTCACGGTACGCGCACGCGGCCTCCCGCTCGACCAGCAGGGATTCGGTATTGAGCTCCACCAGCGCACTGCGGCCAAAGGCAAAGCCGAGATACCGATCCCCTTCCTTGCCCGTCGCAAAACCAAAGAAGTCCTCGGTATCTACCCCTTCGGCCACTGCACGCTTGAACACCACATCATTGGCCAGGCGGGGCAGGTACAGGTAATGACAGCAGTCCTGCCAGACCCGCAGCGCGCTCACTTCGGTCACGCCGTCCTTGAAGTACCAGCGCGCCAGCTCCTGGCGCAGGAAGATGGGCGACCACTCGGTAATCAGCCACTCCTCTTCGCGCAGCTTCTGCTCGATGGCCTGCATCAGGCTGGGGCTGGAAGGCGAAACCTGCACGGCCTCCCACTTGAGCTCCGGTTTGCCGGCGCGAAACTCCTCGACCGGCGCCATCAGCCACTTGTACGTCTCGCGCACCAGACCGGTCAGCGCGGTCTCGGTCGCATCCCGACTGCGCTTGGCCTGCTTGAGGTGCGCCATGTCGTGATTGAGCGTACCGCCTTCAATGTCGGCGACAATCGATCGCCAGGCCAGGAACGCCCGCCCATGGTCCTTGAGTCGGCTCACCACAGCCTGATCGGCGGCGAGGAAGATCAGGCGATTCTGCTTTTGACGTGGCTGATCGCCCCGATTGCGCAGGATTTCCTCTGCCTTTGCCCGGGCCGAATTCGATTCCGTCTGGCTGAAAGATGCCTCCAGCGACAAGACCACCAGGCGTGGCCCGATGCCGTAGTCGTCCGGCACATCGGCCGACGGGGTAAACACATGCACACCCGAGAATGCCTGGGTCTTGCCCAGTACCCGTTCCACGCGCTGCTTGAGCAGCGGCAGCAGCTCGTCTCGATCGGAAACGTTGCGCTTGCGGCTCTCCATCTCGCGGCGCAGATTGGGCTTGGTATCAAACCAGAACCGATCCTGGTCCGAGTACAGGTAATGCAACCGGTCGCGCAGGCGCTTGAGTACATCCTCGAACACGCCGATGGTCTGGCCCGGCTGCACGGCGCCCAGCAGCACCCGCTCCTGCTTGATGCCACGGGCCGCCTGCTGCGTTGCCGATGGCGCACTGCCAAGAAAGATCGTTCTCGCCGTGCGGCGCGCCGCCTGCACACCGCCGAACAACGAATTGTGGCTGTCCAGGTCCAGGGGCGCCGACCGGGGCCCGTCCACCTCGCTCTCAAGCACCGGCTCCCAGCCTTGCGGCAGGTAATGGATGCTCTTGTTGCGCACCGTGCCGTCTTCCAGCGGCAACGACCCCGGCATGATCAGCGCATCCCGGTTCTCCGAGACCCACAGGCGATGAATCACGATCGCCATGTACTGCAACACGCCCCGGGTGCGCTGGAATTTCTCCAGCGTCGACCAGTCCTCGTAAAGCCGATCAAAGACCTCCGGATGGATCGGGTACGACTGGCACAGCCGCTCGTAATACGCGTTTGATTGCGTCTCTGTCGGAAACCGCTCGGCATGCTTGCGATAGAAATCCGAGAACTGCCGGGCGATACCCTCCACCTCCGCGCGTTCCCCGGGGGTCTCGAACAGCCGTCGCCGGACAATCTCGAATGCCTCCTGGGAGCCAACCGGCTTCCAGACCGATTCGACCCGGGCGAAATACTTTTCCAGCGCCGCCAGGGCCTGCTGACCGATGGCGCCCCCGACCTCCAGCTCCGACTCCGGCAGCGAAGCCAGCAGGATCGCGTTCGGCACCGCCTTGAGCGCCTCGGTCAACGCCTGGATGAAGCTCAGGTTGCTGTCATAGGTGCCCGCCGGATACGACTTGCCCGGCTCCAGTTGCCGGATAAACGCCACCAGCTCGTCCATCAGGATCACGCAGGGCGCAGCCTTCTTTAGCAACTCGCGCAGCACCTCCTTGCCCGGCGACGTACCGCGCTCGTCGCTGGAGGCCACCATGGCCAGACCCTCGTCGCCCAGCAACTGCCAGGCCAGCTCCCCCCAGAGCGTCCTGGCCGACTGGGCGCCGTGCCGCGCAGGCTCGGTTGCCGAGAGCTTCAAGCCATCGATCACCGCCAGGCGTGCCTTGGGCAGCTCGGCAATACCCGCCTCGTCGAGCACCGGCGGCACCCCGGCCAGACGGTCCGTGGGCACCTCGTGCGTCGCCAGGTGCAATACCGCCAGCATCGTGTGCGTCTTGCCGCCACCAAAGGCCGTCTGCAACTGGATGACCGGATCCCCGCCCCGGCCCGCCAGGCGCTGGGCCACGGAAATCAGCAACAGCCGCATCCCTTCCGTGATGTAGGTGCGGGC
>JBKHDT010000022.1:0-33449 GCA_046541195.1 Halothiobacillaceae bacterium
GGTCGACTCCAGTCTCGTGCCTATCGCAACGCGCAGGTTCGCGGCAAGGCGACCGTTGATGCCGTGCGCAGCCAGAGCGGTTCCCCGGCCTCGCTGGCCCGGGTGGCCAACCCCAAGGCGAGCAGCCGGGAGATCGCCCGGCAGGTTCGTGCAGAGCGCTGTACCCGCGGCAAGGTCTGCACGACCGGCGGGCGTCGCAACACGGGCGGTCGCGGCGCAGCCGCTCCGAAGACGGACCCTGAATCCGTGCCGGCCAAGGTCAATTACGCGCAGACCGAACGCGGTCAACAGGTCAGCGGCCCGAAGATGGGGCCCGGTGATGCGATGACAGGTGCCGAGCATGGCGCCTGCCGTTCCGTGACCGGAACCCAGTATCTCGGACCCGACTTGTTTACCGGTCTGTGTGGCAGCGCTCCCGAGCCGGGGCCGGCAAAGGTCTCTGTCAGCGCATCCAGGCGCGGGCAGTCGGTATCGGGAACGCTGGTCGGACGCTCCGAGCGCACGACCGGGGACGAGGTCGGCTTCTGCCGCAGCGTCACCGGCACCGACTACCTGCCTGCGGACCAGAGTGATCTCTACTGCTCGGCGAGCGGGACTGCCAGTCAGTCAGCGCAGCGGCGCCCGATGCGCACATCCGTGATGTTCGACCGTCCGGAGCGTCCGGCACCGGCGCCGAAGCCGGAGCGCGTCGAGGCGACGATCACCGGGGGATACGTGCGGCGCCAGGCGCCCGTCAAGTCCTACGAGTCGTCCACGGCAGCCGGAAGCCGCATCAGCGGTACCTCGGTGGACCGTGTCCTGCCCGTCACCGGGGACGAGCCGGGACGTTGCAAGGGCGTGACCGGTACACCGTACCTCAGCCGCGAGACGGTCACCGACCAGTGCGGCACCACCCCGGATCCCGGTGCCTCGAAGGTGCGCGATGCAGTCACGTTTGGTGGCCAGCGCGTGACCGGAGCGCGAGTGGGAAACGGAGAACGGTTGACAGGCGCTGAAGCTGGTCGCTGCGAACCTGTGAGCGGGACGCCCTATTTGGGGACCGACCAGTTCCAGACCTGTCCAACCGACGAGGTTCACGAGGCCGCGCAGCGTGCCACGCCCCGACGCAGGGGGAGTAGCGCTGCACGGCCCATCAGCGGGCAGCAGCCCGGCGTGGATCAACTCACCGGCGCCCAGCGTGGCGTGTGCAATGCGGTTTCCGGTACCCCGTACTTCGGTCATGACCAGGTGCAGGGTTACTGCGGCGGGCATTTCGAGGCCGAGCCGGGTGACCCGGATTTTCCGGTGCTGATCAGCGGTGACATGGTGCCTGCGGCACCCGTCGCAGCCCAACCCGACGCGCAGAGCCGGTTCACCGGCGACTTCGCGCGGGCGGCCGGCAAGGTCACCGGCGTGGATGACGGCTGGATGCGTCACGGTTCGCAGGCACAGCCTGCGCCGGCCGTGCCGAACCCTGCAACCGTCGAGAAGCGCTATACCGGCGAGGCATCCCAGTCAGGCAGCCGGATCACCGGTGATGCCTGGGATCGCGGCGACCGCGTGACCGGAACCGAGGGCCCCTGGGCCCAGCGGCGCAACGTCTCCCTTCGGGGTGCTGGCGCTGGCGCCTTTGCCGGGGCACGGCTGATGCGCGAGCAGATGGAGCGTGAACGTCCGGAATCGCCGATCAGCGGTTCTTCCGGGAACACGCGCACCGGCGCGCTGGTGACGCTGTCCGGTGGTGCACGTGGTTGACGTGATGTACAACGATCCGACGGGTCCTGGTGTGTGGGGGCGTGGCAGTCGATGAACCTTCGCAAGCGCAAGCGCTCCCTGCTGTGGCCGACCGTTCGTGTACCGGCTACGCGGGCTCCGGCCGTGGGCGACCGCGGGTTCGTCCGCGAGCCGGGGGCGTTTTCAACCGCACCCGAGCGGGGCGGTCGGAAAGCCGCGGCCCGCGTGCCGGCCAGCTCGTCCGGTCATCATGTTCTCTCGGACCTGGTGGCCAATGCGCGGCTGCACGAATACGAGACGCGCATCAAGGATCGCTTTGACAGCATTGAGCCGGTTCTGCGCGATCTGGTGCGGCTTCAGTCGCAGTCGGACTTCGTGGCGCGGGCCCAGGAACTGGTTCGCCAGAAACTGGGTGTGGTCCTGCCCGAGCGGCTGCTCGGGGATTCCTGGATCGGTGGTCTCGACATCCGGCGTCTTTACGGGCACTGCCTGTTCGAGGTGTACCGCAACTTTGCCGGGGAGTTCTACGAGCGCAATCCGTTGGCGACCCGGGAGGACGATCACTTCGTGGCGCGCCTGAGAAGCTGGGGTTACCACGCCATCGGTGTGGCGCCCTGTGCCGACGGGCGGCTGGCGCACGTGGTCAGCTACGTGCTCCGGCTGCCGTGGCGGCAGGTCCGTCGCAAGGCACATGCCGGGGTGCTGTTTGATGTCAGCGAAAGTGTCCGCAACTGGGTTTTCGTCGAGCACAACCGCTACCGTACCGGCGAGCCGGTGCCGGCGGACGAGCCGACGAGCTACCTCAAGGTGGCGGTCTATCACTTTTCGTCGAGTGATCCGACGCACCAGGGCTGCGCCGCGCACGGCAGCGACGATGCCAAGGCGGCACGGGCGGCAAAGGATCGTCTGGACGACTTCGTCGAGGCGATCGAAAACCGCTTCTGCTGCGGCGCGACGGTGGACACCCTGCTCATCGGACTGAATACCGACGACGACAGCATGCGGGTGCATTTCGAGTCGCCCCAGGGAGAGATTGACCTGGAGCTGTTCATCGATACCGGGTTCCTGTTCGACCTGACTCTCGGGATGGACGAGGACACCGCCCGGCATACGATCCGGCAGCAGTTGCTTTCCGTGGCGACCAGCCGCGGTGGCAAGGCGCCTGCCGGCGGCAAGCTGGAACTCGTGGAGTGGCTGGTCGTGAACAACCTGTCGCAGGTCGACTACGTCCGCAGCTACCACGATGGCCGGTATGCCGACATCGGACATGCCGAACGGTTCATCGGGGTCGGTTCGGGGTTCGGCGAGGTGCAGCTTCGCAACCTGACCTACTACGCCTTCCTGGACACGCTTGAGGAAGGGGTGGCGGACGTCGACGTGGGTGTGAAGATCTTTTCCGGGCTCAATGTCCGGCGGGGGCTTCCCATCCCGGTCGTGGTTCGGGGCGACTTCGACGGCCGGGTACCGGGGTCCCGGGATCGGGCCGAGGCGAGGGTGCGCCGCATCGAATCGGCGATGCACGCGCGGTATGCGGACCTCTCGCGAGACGGGCTGTTCGTGACGCGTTGCACGTTGAAGGATGTATCCGCCGAATCGGCGCCGCAGATGCTGGATGAGCCGGACAGCGGCAACCTCGGGGCACACTGAATGAAGATCTTCCAGGTGGACAAGACGCTGGTATCGACCAGCCGCATCGACACCCTAGAGCACAAGCCCTTGCTGGTGGTTCGGGAAAAACCCGGCGGCACGCCGATGGTGGCCGTTGACCCGGTGGGCTGCAAGCCGGGCGACTGGGTGCTCTGTGTCGGCAGTTCGGCGGCCCGGGATGCGACCGGGGTCAAGGGTTACCCGAGTGACCTGACGATCGTGGGCATCATCGACCGCTGGGAAGAGGACTGAGCTGATGGAGATTCACCGCGTGGTTCAGCCACTGGTGATGACCCGGCGGCTCGAGGGCATGGGGCAGCTGCGCTGCCAGGTATTGATGAGTGCCGGGGGCAAGCAGAGTGTCGCCATGGATCCGATCGGTGTGAAGCCGGGGGACTGGGTGTTCACGATCGCCAACTCCGCGGCGCGGCTGGCCGCGGGGGACCCGAAGTACCTGACCGACCTGACTGTCGGCGGCATCATCGATAACTGGGAAGCGAGCTGGGAAGAAAGGATCGGACCGTTCGAATCTTGACGGGCGGACCATGGCAGGATCCCGCAAGGGCATTTTTTAAGGCAGTGGAGAGTATTGGAAATGGCAACTGAATACGGAATTGCATTGGGCATGATCGAAACGCGCGGGCTGGTGCCGGCCATTGAGGCGGCTGACGCCATGACCAAGGCGGCGGAAGTTCGCCTGATCGGTCGCGAGTTCGTCGGTGGCGGTTACGTGACTGTACTGGTGCGCGGGGAGACGGGTGCGGTCAACGCGGCCGTTCGGGCAGGTGCGGATGCGTGTGAGCGGGTGGGCGACGGTCTGGTGGCCGCGCACATCATCGCCCGTCCGCATCGCGAGGTGGAGCCGGTACTGGCTGAAGGCAGTCGCGCTTCGGCCGACTGATCAAGTGGGGTCGGGCATTGCGCCCGGCCCGATCGAACGATACAAAACTGTAACGACAACGAGGTAGCAAAAATGGCTAACGAGTACGGTATTGCTCTGGGGATGATCGAAACGCGCGGTCTGGTGCCGGCCATCGAAGCGGCTGATGCCATGACCAAGGCGGCTGAAGTGCGCCTGATCGGTCGCGAGTTCGTCGGTGGCGGTTACGTGACCGTACTGGTACGCGGTGAGACCGGTGCGGTCAACGCCGCGGTTCGTGCCGGCGCCGATGCCTGCGAGCGCGTGGGTGACGGCCTGGTGGCCGCGCACATCATCGCCCGCCCGCACCGCGAGGTGGAGCCGGTACTGCCCCAGGCAAGCGCCGAAAAGGCCTGATGTCGCCCGGGTTCGCCCTCGGGTGAACCATCGGACACCGGGGCTCGCCTCTGGGCGAGCCTGCCGGCTGGCATCCGCGAAGGGTTTTTAGAGTTCCTGTAGGAGTAGAGACATGAGTAATGAATATGGTATCGCGCTGGGCATGATCGAGACGCGTGGCCTGGTTCCCGCGATCGAGGCGGCGGACGCCATGACCAAGGCTGCTGAAGTGCGCCTGGTGGGTCGTGAGTTCGTGGGTGGCGGTTATGTGACCGTCCTCGTCCGGGGCGAGACCGGCGCCGTGAACGCCGCGGTTCGTGCCGGGGCGGACGCTTGCGAGCGCGTGGGTGACGGTCTGGTGGCCGCGCACATCATTGCCCGTCCGCACCGTGAACTGGATCCGATCCTGGAAGCGGATGCCTCTGCGCGTCGTGCGTGAGCACGAGGTGTCGATGACATTCAGCCCGATGCATTCGTGAGGTGCCCGGGCAATCTTCCGGGTAGCGGCGCCGGCATGGCCCCACGGTGATGCACACCGGGGTGGCGCAGCCGGTGGCTGTGGCCCGGGGGTGACATTGGGGCAGGGCCTACCTGGGCCTGCCACCTGGGGATTGTCCGCATCCACACGAATGTTTTGGGTCAGGTTCATGTCTGCCGGTCGGCTTGACCGGCAGGCCTGTCAGGGGATCGACTGATGCGTCCTTATCGCTACAACACGCTGGCGCCACGCGCACCGGGGGCTTCCGCCCACCTGCGCACGCCCATGGCGTCCCAGCAGATGAACCCCCGGGTACTCGGCTTTCTTGGGCGGGCCTTGAGCCTCGAGTTCTCGGCGGGCCAGTACTATCTCGCTCAGGCGGCGCTTGCGCGCAGTCGCAGCGAGGAGGAGTTCGCAGAAGGCTTCGGCCGGCTCGCGAGCGAGGAGTTCATGCATGCCGAACGGCTCATCCAGCGGATGGTCGAACACGGCGCCTTGCCTTCGGGGTCCGTCCTGCGGCCTTCCGAACCGGCCATGGATGTGGTCGAGGCGCTGGTGGGTTGTCACCAGCGCGAGATGGAGCTGATCGAGCTGTACTCGGAGGCTCTGGGCTACATGGCCCGCATGGGAGCCCGGGAAGATCACGCGCTGTTTCACGGGCTGCTCGAGGAAGAGCAGGATCAATTGCAGCGGGTCGAGCAGTGGCTCGCGGAGTATCAAGCCATGGCCGTGCGTGCGCCGGCGATGGGGAGACCCTTTGCATGAGTGACTGCTGGAAGCGCCGTGCCCGGCCTGCCATCATGGAAGGCAAGTTTCTCTTCGCGGGATATGAGGACATGCGGGCGTTTCTCGACCGGGTGGCGGAGGTTAACGATGCGGGCCGGGCGGAGATGAACATCAGTTTTGGCCGGGATCACGCCAGCCTGGTGATCTACCCGCGCGGGGACGAGTTCTCCGAAGAGGAGTTGGCGCTTGCCTCGGAAGTCGAGGCACTGTACCGCGAGGTGTCCGGCGGGCAAATCGTTGATGCCTCGGCGGACGAAGGGAAGCGGTGAAGGCCGGGTATCTGGCGGACGATCACGCCGGGGGCGATCGGAAGCCCCGGGAGGCTGCCTCGGGTCGGCTGGACCCGGTTGCACGTCTGCCTCGAACGCCGGATCAGGCCGGTTTGCGGGCGCGCAGGGTGATCGAGAAGGCATTGATGGATTTCCCGCGGCGGCGTGTCTGGCCTGACTGAGGGCGCCTGCTCCGGTCCGGTCCGGATGGCGTGGACCCGGCAGCGCGCCTGCTAGGCGGCGGGTGATGTCCGGACTTCAGAAAAGGTCGGTACCTCCGGCCTTTTTTGCTACGTGACCGTCCAGCGGTCCGGGTGACCTGCCGGCGCGGGCAAGAACGGAGAGAGTCGGATGACGGAACCGAATAACAGGACGGCGTCTTCGGAGGACGCGGTCCGGCGTCGGGGAAACGCGGCATTTCAGGCCAGGTACCTGACCCGGGACATCCCGGCGGGAATCATCACCGGGGCTATGGCAATCCCGCTCTCGGTCGGGATTGCCATGATGTCGGATTACCCGATCAAGGTCGGTCTGGCGACGGTGGCCTTCGCCGGATTCATCGGCTGGTTCTTCGCCTGGTTCCGGCCGGGAAACTACATTGGCAGCCCCGGGATCGCGGCGGGGCTTGCGCCGATTCTGGCCATGGGGGTCGCGACCTTCGGGATCGAGAACATGGCGTTTCTGATCTTCCTGACGGCGGCCTTCCAGGCGTTGATCTGGAAGTTCGACTGGCAGCGGTACATCCTGATGGCGGTGCCGACCTACCTGGTGGAGGGGCTGCTTGCGGGAATCGGGCTGAAGATCTTTCTGAATTTTCTTGGGTTTACCTACGAACTGCCGGAAGAACTCGCCTCCGACTCATTCATGACCGCGGAACGGATGAGCGTCATCGCGCTGTCGCTGGTCGGGGCGGGGCTGTTCCTGTGGTTGTTCGGACGGTTCAAGGACAGCAAGCCGGCAATCCCGTATTTTGCGCTGATCGTGTTCGGTGTGGTGGCCTCGCAGCTGGTGCCGGTTTCGATGCTCCATGTGGAGGACGTGCCGCTGGAGCTCGGGCTGCCGATTCCGGACTTCGAAACCTGGTCGCTGTGGATCTATGCGATCGGATTTGCGCTGATGCTCGCGGTGATCGACGTGATCGAGCAGGTGATGAGCAATTCGGCGATTGAAAAGATCGACCCGCTGGGGCGCAAGACCAACAGCAACAACAGCCTGCTGGCGATCTGGGTTGCCAACATGGGTTCGAGCTTCTTCGGGGGCATGACGAACCTCGATGGTCTGGCCAAGAGCACCACAAACAAGCTTGCCGGGGCCTATACCAAGTTTTCGGTTCTGGTCATCGCCCTGGTGGTGTTGTTCTTCGTGCTCAACGTCGCGTACCTTGAATATCTCCCCAAGTTCGCGCTCGGGATCATCATGATGTTCGTGGGCTGGAAGATGATCATGGGCCTGCTGCATGTAGCACACCACGGTCCCTATGCCCTGTTGCTGGCCACTTTCTGCGGGCTGCTTGTGTACAAGGTCGGGATATTCGAGGGGCTGCTGATTGCGCTCGCGGTTCATGCGGTCATCAACTATCTGATTTTCCGTCACGTCGAGAGCAAACCCACGAACATGATCGTTCGTGACTATTTCGCGCGTTTTGGCAAGGGCGAACCTGAAACGGATTGAAACGCCACGATTTCAGCGACTGATCGCCGTTCGGCATTCGCTATTTCCAGGAAAGAGGTCTGATAACAATGTTCAGTATCGAGAGCTTGCTGATTCCGGCCGTGCTGTTTTTCGCGCTCGGCCTTTTTGCCCGATGGGTCCGGTCGGACCTGAAGTTCCCGGACGGGATGTCAAAGGGCCTGTCGATCTATCTGCTGATGGCGATTGGCCTGAAGGGTGGAGCGGCCCTCGCGGACGTGGAACTCAGCAAGGCGTTCCTGTCGATCTTCTGGGCGCTGGTGCTCGGTTTTGCGATGCCGGTGATCGGTTACCTGATTCTTCGCTGGCGGGACCGGATTGACCGGCTTAATGCGGCAGCGATCGCGGCGCACTACGGGTCGGTCAGCGCGGCGACCTTCCTGACGGCCGTCGCCTTTCTGGAAGCCACGGGGGTGGAGTACGAGACCTACCCGATCGTCATGATGGTGGTCATGGAGTTTCCCGCGATCGTGGTGGGTCTGATGATTGCCGCCTTCGCGCGCAAGCAGATCCAGGCAGCCGGCGGGGCCGACTGCGATTCGTGCAACCAGGTCGAGACCAACTGGAAGGAGCTGATGCATGAGGCACTGACCAACGGGTACGTGATCCTGCTTCTTGGCTCCTTGCTCATCGGGGCGGTCGCGTCGCCCGATGCGATGGAAAAGGTCTACCCGTTCTCGCACGAAGTCTTCATGGGCGTGCTCTGCCTGTTCCTGCTGGACATGGGCATGGAAGCGGGACGGCGCATGGGGGCCTTCAAGAGCGTTGGGCCGGTGCTGCTGGTGTTTGGCGTTGTGATGCCCCTGATCGGGGCGACGGTGGGGATCGTTGTCGGGCACAGCATTCTGGACTTCGGCGTCGGTGGCACGCTGCTGGTGGCGATCCTCGGTGCGTCGGCGTCCTACATCGCGGTGCCGCCTGCCATGCGGTTCGGGGTCCCGGAAGCGAACCCGTCCTACTACCTCACGCTGTCGCTGGGGGTCACCTTCCCGCTCAACGTGGTATTCGGTATCCCGCTGTATTACGCCGCGGCCGGCTGGTACATCGGTCTGGGGGGGTAAGTACCCGGAACCCGGGGCCGGACAGGGCATGCGGTCGGCCACCGGCCAGGGTCCCGGGCTTGGCCGGTTTTGGAGATGGCGCAGGGGCGCCTGTCGGGGGTTTGGCACCCGTTTGGGGCCGGTTTTTCCTTTCCAAGGAGCAGATTCAAGATGGCAGTCGATCTTTATCCCGAAAAAATGGTCACGATCGTCGTATCGACGAGTCTTGAGGAGCGGATGAAGCGAACGATTCGCGCCTCCGAAGCCTCGGGCTTCACGTATTTCACGGTGCGCGGCGAGGGCGAGAGCGGTCCCCAGACCGGACATCTTGCCGGCGACTCGAGTACCATGTTTCTGGTGGTGCTTTCCGAGAGCAAGCTCGATGGCTTCCTGTCGGCGATCAAGCGGCTGAAAGCCTGCGGGCATCATGCGACCGTGTTCGTCGGGGACACCCAGGTGATGAACCCGGTCAAGTACTGACCCGGCACCGGGGCCGACCCGGGCTTTTGCTGCGTTCTGCAGCCCGCTCCGGGCGGGGGCCTGGCGTGGTATCGTGCGGGCCATGCGCAGGTGCGGCGCAGGCCGTCAGTCTGCATGGCCGGTGTTCGGCCCGCAACGGGGGCAACCAATGCAGTGGGGCCACGGCACTTGACGAGCAAATCAAACCAGCAGCTGGTTCGCCATGCCACCTTGCGGCAACTGCAGATCTTCGAGGTGGTTGCCCGCCACGAGAACTTCACCAAGGCCGGCGAGGAGCTTCACCTGACGCAACCCTCGGTCTCGGCGCAGATCAAGAAGCTCACCGACGCCGTGGGCCTGCCCCTCTTCGAGCAGATCGGGCGCAATGTGTACCTGACCGATGCAGGCAAGCTGGTCGCGCGAAGCTGTCGGGATGTGCTTGATGAGCTCGCCAACCTGGAAATGTCGATTGCCGAGCTCAAGGGCATGCGGCGTGGCCGGCTTCGGCTGGGCGTGATCACCGCCGCAAAGTACTTTGCGCCCCTCGCGCTCGGGCGCTTCTGCAAGCAGTACAGCGACATCGAAATCGAGCTGACGGTCACCAACAAGGACAAGCTGCTGCAGCGCATTGCGCACAATCTCGATGATATCTACATCCTTGGGGCGATTCCGCCGACCGATCAGGACCTGGAGGTGATTCCCTTCGCGCCCAACCCGCTGGTGGTCATCGCGCCGGAAGGCCACCCGCTCGCCACGGAGCAACCGGTCCACTTTGCGCAGTTCGCCGAACAGCCGCTGATCATGCGCGAGCAGGGGTCCGGGGTCCGCGCGGCCGTGGAAAAGCGCTTCCGGGAACATGGACTGTCCCCGCGCGTTCGCCTGGCACTCGAGAACGACGAGTCGATCAAGCAGGCCGTGGTCGGGGAACTGGGCCTGGCCGTGATCTCCCAGCACGCACTCAACCAGGATCGTGGCTGCAGTGGGATTGTGGCGCTGGACGTCGAGGGGTTTCCGATGGAGCGATACTGGAACATCGTGTACCCGAGGGGCAAGGTGCTTTCGGTGGTGGCCGGCAAGTTCCTGGAGTATCTCAAGAGCCACGCGGACGACCTGGTCTTTCCCGGGGGGAGGCGCGACGCCCGGTAGCTGCGGACTCTGGAGTGGGAATCGGCCGCACCGCGGGTGATTTTCGGCCCCGGTTGTCCCGGCAAGACGCGGCGGCACCCCTTGGCCGGTTTCAGGTCGTCTCGACTTGCGGCAGCTTGCTGCCGGGGTTGAGAATCCCGTGCGGGTCCAGGACCTGACGGATGCCATGCATGATGTTCAGTGCCACCGGGTCAAGTTCCATGGGCACGAACGCGCGCTTGACCCGGCCGATCCCATGCTCGCCCGACAGGGTGCCGCCCAATTCCAGAACCCGCCGGAACACTGCATCCAGGGCGATATCCGCCCGTTTCATCTGCTCGGGGTCATCCGGGTCGACCATCAGGTTGACGTGCAGGTTTCCGTTGCCGGCATGACCGAAACTGGCGATGGTGAGTTGCTGTGCGTGCGCAAGCTCCTGAAGCGTGTCGGTCAGTTCGGGTATCCGGGAGACGGGTACCACGACGTCCTCGTTGATCTTCTTGGGCGCGAGGTGGCGCAGGGTGGGCGACAGCGCCTTGCGGGCGGCCCACAGCTGCGCCGCCTCCCGGTCGTCTGTGGCGGCCCGGACCTCAAGGCAGCCTGGTCCGTCCGCGGTGCGCAGGATCGCTGAGGTGCCCGCGGTCACGGCAGCCTCGGTGCCGTCGATCTCGACCATCAGCATGGCGCCGGCGGCCTCGGGGATGTCCACGCCCCGATGGCGGCGCAGCAGCGCCAGCGCCATGCCGTCGATGAACTCCAGGGCCGAGGGAACGACCGGCTGCGCCATCAGGCGCGAGATGCCCCGCGAGGCGCCGCGCATGTCCTGATACAGCACGCGGAACATGCGTCGGGCCTCGGGCCGGGGCGTCAGCTTCAGGGTCGCCTCGGTTACCAGGCCGAGGGTGCCCTCGGAGCCGATCAGCAGCCGCGTGAGGTCGTAGCCGACCACCCCCTTGGTCGTGCGCGTGCCGGTGCGCAGGGTCTGGCCCAGGCCGGTAATGGCACGCAACCCGAGGACATGCTCGCGGGTGGTGCCGTACTTGACGGCCTTGGGACCGGCGGCGTTGCAGGCGATATTGCCGCCCACGGTGCAGATTGCGCTGCTGGTCGGGTCCGGGGGCCAGAAGAAGCCGGCCTCGCCGATGGTTTCCTGGACCCGGGCATTGGTGATTCCCGCCTCGACCACGATCAGGCGATCCTCGGGGACAAACTCCTTAACCCGGTCCATGCGCTCCAGACTGATTACCAGTCCGCCATGTTCGGGCACGGCACCGCCCGCCGTGCCGGTGCCCCGACCGCGGGTGGTCAGCGGGACGGCGAACTGCGCACAGATGCGCACTGCGGCGGCCAGCTGCTCGTGGCTGCTTGCCAGCAGCACCGCGCGCGGCAACGCGTGTCGACGGCTGTTGTCCATGCCGTAGGGCCAGCAGTCGCCTGTGGCGGTTCGCAGGTCCTGAGGGCCTACGGCCGCTTCCAGGCAGGAGAGAAAACGGTCTTCGGTGCTCACCCGGCACCCTCCAGCCCGAGGAGCTGGCGGTCGACCAGGTCGCAGAGCGCGTGGATGACCATCAGCTGGCCTTCGTGCGCGAGCGCGGCCCGGCCCGGCGGCAGGCAGATCAGGCAATCGCGCGTTTCCAGTGCGTCACGAAGGCTTTCCTCCTGCCCGCAGGTCAGGAGAATCCGCTGCATTTCCCGCTCCCGCCCGGCGTCAAGCGCAGCCTGCAGCCCCTCGGTATCATTCCGTCCAATGGCAAACAGTACATCGCCCTGACCGCCCAGGGCCCGAATCGACTTGGCAAAAGGCTCCCGGCCACCGGGGAACTCCTGGAGGGCCACGGTCGGCAGCCCGGGACGCTCGTGCTCGAACTGGCCAATCATCAGTCTCGCAAAGTGCGCGGCGAGCTGGCTGCGCTCCCGGGCGCCGCAGGCCAGGATGCGGTTGCCCTGCAGGATCGCCTGAAGCATGACGCCGGCGGCCATCAGCAACTGGGGCGCCAAAGGATGCAGGGCCTCGCGCAGCTCGTTCAGGGAGGCGTCGAGTCGTCGTTCGACGGTTTCGATCATGGCGGTTTCCTGGATACGAAGATGGGGTGGTGTCAGTCTGTTCTTTTGGCCGTGAAGGTCGGTCCAGTCAGGGGGCGGACCAGGTGTGCCGGCGGCGGGGTCCGTGCCGCCGCAAATGCGCGTCAGGCTCAGAAGGCGTCCCGGACCCACTCGATCCGGGGATCGTCGGGATCGCCGGTGAGGGCGACCACGTCGAAGCGACAGGGGACCGACTGCCAGCGCGGGTGCGCCAGAAGGTAGCGCTGGGCCGTCTCGCGAACCTTTGTCAGCTTGCGCGAATCCAGGCTCTCGAGGGCCGAGACCCGGGCACCCGCCCGCCTGCTGCGCACCTCGACGAAGACCAGCGTGCCCCCCTCGCGCATGACCAGGTCCAGCTCGCCGCGGCCACCGCGCCAGTTTTCCGACACCGTGTGCAGTCCCTGTCGCTCAAGCCACTGACGGGCAATCCGTTCGCCGGCCTGGCCACGGTGGCGCCGGTCAGCGGCCGGGGCTGACGTCCGTTGGCGGAAGATCATTGGGCCTCTCCGGTCCGGGCAGGGCAGGCAGCGGTTCGACGGCGTTCGGTTCGACAGCGTTCGGGTCGGCGGTTTCGGGGACATACGGCTCGAAGCCGGACAGGGGCGCGAGTCTGCCGTTGTCGTCAAAGCGGGCCCAGGCCGGTTCCCGCTCGATCACGCCGGTGCCGCTCAGGCGAAGCCGCCCCGTTCGCCCGGGAATCCAGCGGTCGTGATCCAGCCCGGACAGGTCGAGTGCCAGGGTCATGGCATCCGCTCCGAAGGCGAACAGGCGCGGATACCCGGTCAGCGAGGCCCGTTCGAACTCGAGGTAGCGCGGATCGTCCGGCAGGCTGTCACCGGCCAGCAGTAACGGCGCGGTCGGGACGATCAGTTGGCGCTTGTCGCGATCACGCCAGGCATCCGGCACGCCCTCGTGTACCAGCGCTGTGGCGTAGCGCGGCAGGTCGTCGCCGCCATGATAGTCCACCTGCGGGACCAGCTGGACCATCAGCGCCTGGGATGCTCCGACAAACAGCGCATCGACATCGCTGCGAATCTCCGGGTCGTACCGCCCCCTGCCCGGAGAGCGCGCGCCGAGAAGCGGCTGAATCTGCTCGCGAAAATCCGTCTGTTCCGGGTCCACCCGGGCTTCGGAGACGACGGCCCCGCCGAGCAGTCGATACTCGCTGGCGAAGGCGCTGCCCAGCCGATCTCCGAGTGCGTCATCGGAAAGCAGCATCAGGGCGCGGTAGCGTCCGTCCGCGATCATCCGTGCGGCCACGGCGCGCGCGTCCTGCTCCGGCGACAGTGCGAACCGGACAACCTGCGGCGGCGGAGGCGGTCCTGCCTCGTCCAGATTCAGGGCGAGTACCGGCGGGCTTCCGGCCGGCAGGCCTTCGAGCGCGGGCAGCTGCCCCTTGAGCAGCGGACCGATCAGCACTGCGGGCCTTTCCGCCAGTGCCTCGTCCAGCGCGGCGGTGAAGTCCTCGGGCGTTTCGCCGGCATCGAAATGGCGAATTTCCGGCACCGGACCCTCCCGGTGCATCGCCGCCGACATCTCCATGCCCTGACGGATTGCCGCGGACAACCCCGCGTACCGCCCCTCCATCGGCAGGAGGGTTGCGATCGGACCGCTCCGGCGGCCGGAGGACAGCGAGGGCCCTGCCGGGGCCAGCTCGGTCAGCATTTGCTCCAGCGGCGGCCGGCTGGCGGGATGCTCCGGATGGCGGGCGGTCCAGTCGGCGAGGGCCGCCTGCCCGCCCTGGAGCGCGAGCCCCAGCCCGATCCAGTCGCGCATGGGGCCGTCCCGGTAGGTACCTTCGGCCTCCCGGAGCGTCTCGGACGGCAGTTCGCGCAGGGCGCGCACGATCGCCTCGCGGTTGCGCGTCGCCTCGTCGCCGGCGAGGCGGCTGTCGAGCATGACCCGGTGACGCACCGCGTCCAGCGGCAATTCGAGTCGGTGGTGAATCTCGGCAAGCAGCAGCAACCGCCGGTTGGTTTCCGCCTCGTCGAGGGGGACCGGCACGTCACGGATCGTCTGCAAGGCCGAAACGGTCTCGCCCGATTCCATCAGTGCCAGCCCGTTGAGCAGTTGCGCCCGCCGTTCTGCCCGTTCCGCCCAGCGCGACCGCTCCTCGGGCGGGAAGCGGTCCAGCATCATGCCGGCCTCGGCGAACGCCTCGGCGTCCACGAGCGTCTCGACCGCACGCATCCGGGCATCGACAGCCGTGTTACCCTCCGCCTGCTTCGAAAGCTGGTAGTAGCCCTCGGCGATTTCCCGGGCCGAGCCCTGCGCAAGCAGCCGCTCCGGGAGGGTTGTCCCGGGCGGCGCGCTGTCTGCGTCGGCCTCTGTGGATTGCAGGGCTGGCTTGGGCGCGCAGGCCGTCAGGGCAATCAGGGTGGTCGCGAGCGCGGCAGCGCGCAAGAGGACTCGAGGCACAAGCATCCGCTGGGTTCCTGGCGTGGGCGTGATCGATTCGGTCGGCGTTACCGGGGCATTGCACGCGGTTCGCCTGCCTGCCCGGGATGCACGGGATTACGGTAGATTCGGAAATTATATGTCATGCGAGTAACGGATTCAGGACGCTGGGTGGTGCCCGGCACCCTTTACGTTGTAGCCACGCCACTGGGCAACCTGGCAGACTGGTCCGATCGTGCCCGGGCGGTGCTGTCACAGGTTGACCTGATCGCCTGCGAGGATACGCGCCACAGTGGCCGGTTGCTGGATCACTTCGGAATCGGCACCCGGCGACTTTCCCTGCATGAGCACAACGAGGCCGAGCGCAGCAGAACACTGATCGACGCCTTGCAGGCAGGCAGCTCGGTGGCCCTGATCAGCGATGCCGGGACGCCACTGGTCTCCGATCCCGGTTTTGTGCTGGTGCGTGCGGTGCGGGCGGCAGGGCACCCGGTTTCGCCGATTCCGGGGCCCGCCGCGCTGGTCGCGGCCCTCAGTGCCGCCGGCTTGCCGTCCGACCGTTTTGCCTTCGAGGGGTTTTTGCCGGCCAAGTCTTCGGCACGTCGCCAGCGGATTGAACGGATCGCCTCGTATGCGGGGACCACGATTTTTTACGAGTCCCCCCATCGACTGGTGGATATGGTCAATGATTTGACTGACGTTTTGGGTGAGGATCGGCCCGCGGTGCTGGCTGCGGAGCTGACCAAGCGTCACGAACGTTTTTTTGACGGTTCTCTGGCGCAATTGGCGCAGATGCTGGTGGAAGGCACGATCGATCGCCGGGGGGAGTGGGTAGTGCTTGTGGGCGGGGCCCCTGACGAGCCGGTGCCCGTCGACGAAACCTGCGTGCACCCGGACGCGCTGATCACGGCGCTGCTCGCTGAGCGGGTCGCGCCGCGCAGCATTGTCAAGGCGCTGGTTGCGGCCACTGGCCAGCCGAAGAACGCGATCTATCGGCGCGTCATGGAACTCGGCGCATCGTGATCTGCACGGAGCCGGGCCGGGGGTTTTCAGGGGTATGTCGGCATGACAGGCTTGCGATTTTGTTAATTTAAAATCAAAGTGTTGGGCGTTATGGCGGTCGTGTGACCCTGGAGTTTTTCGTGTTGGCATGGCTTCTGCATGAGTTAGCCGTGAACGATTCACGAGAGGAGCTCGACATGGCTGCCCAAATCGCCAATACACCCGAGCCGGACGGAATACGGACCCGCTGGAACCAGATATCGGACGACCATGCGCGCACCATCGTCCGGCTGCCCGATCCGGCACAGTCCGCGACCCCGCTCGGAAGTCAGTTGCAGCATGTGCCCGCCGATCTTCTGCTCACTGTGTCCGGGGCCTTCCAGCACAGTCTCGACCCGGCCGTGCTGCTGGCTACCTTCCGGCGCTATCTGGCCCAGGAGGTCGCCGTGTGCGGAGCGCGCTGGATTTCCGGCGGCCTTGAACTGCTCGATGGCGAGCAGGGGCCCTGGATCACCCAGTTCGCGCTGGCTTTGCGGGACGAACCGCTGGGTACACTCAAGCTCTACGGTTACCGGCCAATCGCGCCGGAGCAGATGGGACGGGTGGAAACCCTGGTCGCCCTGGCGACCCTGCCGCTGCGAAACGCCACGCTGTACCAGCAGATGGTCGATGCCGCGCATCGCGATGCCTTGACCGGCCTGGGCAACCGGGCGGCCTGGGTGCGCGACCTGGAGCAGGAGACGCGCCGCTTCGAACGCTATGGCAGCCTCTTCGCCCTGGTGTTGTTCGACATGCGCGAATTCAAGCAGGTCAATGACACCTGGGGACATGACGTGGGAGATCGGGCGCTGGTGCATGTTGCCGAAGGCCTGAGGATCACGCTCCGCGATACCGACAGTGCCTATCGCATCGGCGGCGACGAGTTCGTGGTCTTGCTGCCGGGGACTGATGCCGGCGGGGGCGTGCATGTCGCCGAGCGGGTGGACGAGTGGCTGACCCACCACCCACTGCGGGTGGGCAGCATTGACGTGCTGCTGGGTATCAACGCCGGGGTTGCCGAATCCGGACCGGGCGATACGGCTGCGGCGCTTTATCGGCGTGCCGACGAGGCGATGTACCGACACAAGCGGCAGGCGGCCTGAGCTGGAGGCGGATGGCTCCCCAATCGCGTTCGGCGTGGTAATCTACCGTTTTTCCTGGTACCCGGGCGCCGGCCCGGCTTCCCGGCAGGGGCCCGGACCGGATCGCGACAGTGGAATGTAAAGAAAGGAGCAGTCCATGGCAGAGGCGGAAGAGGAAGGCAAGAAGAAGGGCGGCAAGCTGGTCCTGATTCTTCTGATCGTGGTCATCTTGCTGGTGCTCGCGCTGGGCGCCGTGGGGGCGATGATGTTCCTGGGGGGCGACGAGGAAGCCGGCGAGGAGACGCAGACCGAGCAGGTCGACGAGGAGCAGGCCCAGCCCGAACAGGCGCCGGCGACCAACTTCAACCTGGATGGACCGATTACGGTCAACTTCGCGAATCCGACCGACGCGCGCCTGCTGCAGATGGATATGCAGTTTCGTACCCACCTGGAGAATGGCGAGGAGATCTTCCGGAACCACCAGGGCGAGATCGTCAACAATATCAACCTGGTAGCCGGCGAGTTCGATCCGGCGACCTTGCGCACGCGCGAGGGCAAGGAGGCATTGCGCGAGGCCATCGTCACCGAGGTCAACCAGGTGATCGAGAACCGCGAGGGGATCAGTGATGCGGTGGACGACGTGTTCCTGACCCGGCTCCTGATGCAGTAATCGACGGGAAGGCAAATGGCCGGTTCGGACATTCTTTCGCAGGATGAGATCGACGCGCTGCTCAACGGCGTGGACGACGGGGACGTCGACACGGAAACCGGCGTCGGGGACGAGGACGAGGCCAAGCCCTGGGATTTCACCACCCAGGAGCGGATCGTCCGGGGTCGCCTGCCGACGCTGGAGATGCTCAACGAGCGCTTCGCGCGCAATATCCGGATTCGACTGGTCTCCATGCTGCGCCGCACGGTGGAAGTGACCATCGAGGGCGTCAAGATGATGAAGTACAGCGAGTACGTGCACACGCTGTTCGTGCCGACCTCGCTGACCATGGTGCACGTCAAGCCGCTCAAGGGCCTCGGCCTGTTCATGATGGAGTCCCGGCTGGTGTTCTCGCTGGTGGACAACTACTTTGGCGGGTTTGGCCGGCATTCCAAGATCGAGGGACGTGATTTTACGCCCACCGAGCTGCGGGTCATCCAGCGCGTGCTGGAGATGGCCATGGAGGAAGTCGAGAAATCCTGGAATCCGATCAAGCCGATCAAGTTCGAGCACGTCAGCCACGAAATGAATCCCCAGTTGGCCAACATCGTGTCCTCGACGGAAGTGGTGGTCGTCAACAGCTTCCGGCTTGAAGTCGAAGGTGGCGGCGGCCTGTTTCAGATGGTGCTGCCCTACTCGATGGTCGAGCCGATCCGTGACCTGCTGGACGGCGGCCTGCAGGGTGACCGGCTGGAGGTCGACGAGCGCTGGACACGGGCGCTCAAGCGGGAGCTCGGGCAGGCGGAGATCGAGCTGGTCGCCCAGCTTGGCGAGTCCCGGATGCGCCTGTCGGATCTGATCTACATGAAAAAGGGCGACATCATTCCCTTCGAAATGCCCGAATCGATCGTGCTGGCGGCCGAGGGGGTGCCGTTGTTCAACGGACAGTACGGCGTTCACCGGGGCAATCTGGCCGTCAAGGTGCTGGAGCCGATCCGCCACGGCGACGAGGAGGGCCGGGAGGAGCCGATGGACGAACATGAGGAACTTCACTGATGGCAAACGAGCAAGGATCAAGTGCGGAGGACGAATGGGCCGCGGCCATGGCCGAGCAGGAGGAGTCCGAGTCCGGTGACGGCGCACGGCCGGTGGAAGCCGGCAATATCGAGGCGGACGCCAATGCGGGCAACGGATCGGTCGACCCGGACCTGAACCTTGACGTCATCCTCGACATCCCGGTGCACATGTCGATGGAAATCGGTCGCACCCAGATCAATATCCGCAATCTGCTGCAGCTGAACCAGGGCTCGATCGTGGAGCTGGACCGGCTGGCCGGCGAGCCACTGGACGTGCTGGTGAACGGGACCCTGATCGCGCGCGGCGAGGTGGTGGTGGTCAACGAGAAGTTCGGCATCCGGCTGACCGATGTCATCAGCCCGGCCGAGCGGGTCAAGAAGCTGCGCTGATGCGTACGATCCTGCTCCTGCTGATGCTTGCCGCGCTCCTCGCGCCGGGTGCGGCCATGGCAGAATCCGCCGCGGTCGCGGAGTCGTCGCAGGCGGCTTTGGAAGTCGAGACGCAGTCGGAAGGCGACAGGATTGACCCGCTCAGCGCCGGCTACCTGCTGCGGCTGGTCGGCAGCCTGCTGCTGGTCATTGGCGTGATGTTCGTGGTGGTCTGGCTGCTCAAGCGCAGCGGCGGTTTCGATCGGAGTCGCGGTGCCTACCCCATGCAGGTTCTGTCGTCGGTGTCGGTCGGCCCGCGCGAGCGGGTGGTGCTGGTCCGGGTGGGCGAGCACCAGGCGCTTCTGGGCGTCGCGCCGGGCCGGGTGAACAACCTCGGCTGGCTGGAGCCCCAGGTCACGCCGGTACAGACCGATCAGGCGGATATCGAGCGGATGACGGCACACCTGCCGGCGGCTTTCGCCCGGGTGCTGCGCCGTCAGCAGGCGCGGGGAGGCGCGGGCCAATGACCCGGCTGCTGGCGCTGGGCTTGCTGTTGCTGGCGGTGCTGGTCGCCGACCCGGCGCTGGCCAACCTGCCGGCGATCACCGTCGTCGAGGAAGAGGGGCAGACGCAGTACAGCCTGACGCTGCAGATCCTCGCGCTGATGACGGTGCTCACCCTGCTGCCGTCGCTGTTGCTGATGATGACCTCCTTTGCGCGGATCATCATCGTGCTGGCCATTCTGCGGCAGGCGCTCGGTACGGTCCAGACACCATCCAACCAGATCCTGCTGGGCCTGGCGCTGTTTTTGACGCTGTTCATCATGGCACCGGTATTCCAGGAGGTCTACGACGACGCGGTGGTACCCTATCTGGCCGAGGAGATCGGCGCGGAGGAGGCAATCGAGGCGAGCATGGCGCCAATGCGCGAGTTCATGTTCCAGCAGACCCGCGAGAGTGACATCGGCCTGTATCAGCAGATCGGCGGGTATCCCGAGTTCGAGAGCCCGGACGATGTGCCCTTCACAGTCCTGATTGCGGCTTTCATGACCTCCGAGCTCAAGACGGCGTTCCAGATCGGCTTTCTGATTTTCATCCCGTTTCTGATCATCGACCTGGTGGTGGCCTCGGTGCTGATGTCGATGGGCATGATGATGCTGTCACCGATGATCGTGTCGCTGCCGTTCAAGTTGATGCTGTTCGTGCTGATCGACGGCTGGGCGTTGCTGATGGGTACGCTGGCGGCCAGTTTCTTTGTGGGAGGGTAGCCCGATGTCCCCGGATACGGTGATCGATATCACCCGGCAGGCCATGATGGTCATCCTCTACCTGACACTGCCCCTTTTGATCACTGCGCTGGCGGTTGGTCTGGCGGTGGGGATCTTCCAGGCGGCGACCCAGATCAACGAGATGACTCTCAGCTTTATCCCGAAGCTGCTCGCGGTGATGGTGGCAATCCTGATCGCCGGGCCCTGGATGCTGCAGTTGCTCGTGGATTTCGCCCAGCGCCTGTTCGGGATGATCCCGGGCCTGATCGGCTAGCCATAGGGGGGGACTCACCATGCGCCTGCCGGGCCGGTCGTCGGTCGCACCGCGTGCTCCGTCTGCCAGGGTGGCCGGCCCGTGACCCTGACCATGGCGGAAATCATGGCCTGGGTGGGCGGCTTTGTCTGGGTGCTCATCCGGGTGGGCGCGATGACAGCCGCGGCACCGGTGCTTGGTTCGCGCAGCGTGCCGGCCAACGTGCGCGTGCTGGTGGCCGTGATCCTGAGCCTGGCGATGTTGCCGGGCATCGAGTCGGTCCCGGAGGTCGACCCGCTTTCCGGTGAGGGTGTCATGCTGGTGGCCCAGCAGATAATCATCGGGATCAGCATGGCCTTCATTTTCAACATGGTGATGGGGACCTTCGTCCTCGCCGGTGAAGCAATCGCGATGACCATGGGCCTGGGCTTCGCCCAGAACGTCGACCCGCAGAACGGCGTCAATATCCCGCTGGTGTCCCAGTTCATGTCCATCGTCGCCACCCTGCTGTTCATCAGCCTTGACGGTGTCGCGATGCTGATCAAGCTGCTGTCCGACAGCTTCGAGATCATGCCGATCGCCCCCGTTGGGATGGACCGGGAGGGCTTTCGGCAGGTAGCCCTGTTCGCGCAGACCATGTGGGTGAATTCCGTGCTGCTGGCCCTGCCGATCGTGACGGCGCTGCTGATGGTCAACCTCGCCATGGGGGTGATCACGCGGGCTTCGCCGCAGCTGAACATCTTTTCGGTCGGCTTTCCCGCCACGCTCATGATCGGACTGTTCCTGATCATGGTGAATTCGCCCAACTGGCACCCAAAGCTGGAGCAGTTCATGCTAGAGGGTTATCGCCACGTCTTGACGGTACTGGGAGCCTGAGATGGCCGAGAACGAAAACGGGCAGGAAAAGAATCAGGACGCGACCGAGAAACGCATCCGCGAATCTCGGGAAAAGGGCCAGATTCCCCGTTCGCGGGAGTTGAGCACCGTGGCGGTCACCGTCGCGGCGGCGGCCACGTTCCTGGTGATCGGCGGCGAGATGGTCATGGGACTGGCACATATGGCGGAGACGGCCTTCACGCCGGCACGGGAAGAAATCTTCGATACCGGCGCAATGGCCCGTCGGCTGGCGCTCGGCGTCTGGCAGGGATTCGCGCCGCTGGTGCCCTTCTTCATCATCATGACGCTGGTGGCGATCCTTTCCACGGTCGTCATTGGCGGCTGGAACTTTTCCACACAGGCGCTGGCGCCGAAGCCCGAGCGAATCAGCCTGATCAAGGGACTGCAGCGCATGGTGTCGATCAAGTCGCTGGTGGAACTGGTCAAGACGCTGCTCAAGTTCGCGCTGGTGCTCGGGACCACGGTTATGGTGTTCCTGGCATTCGAGCAGGATTTCATCTCCTTGGGGCTGGAGCCCTTCCACCAGGGGCTGGCGCATGCCGGAAACCTGCTGGCCTGGGGCTTTCTGGCCTTTTCGCTGGTGCTGATCGTCGTGGCGTTGATCGACGTGCCCTACCAGCTGTGGGAGCACAACAACAACCTCAAGATGACGCTGCAGGAGGTCAAGGACGAATTCAAGCAGACCGAGGGCAAGCCGGAGGTCAAGCAGCGGATTCGCCAGTTGCAGTACGAGATGTCGCAGCGGCGCATGATGGAAGAGGTCCCCAAGGCCGACGTGGTCATCACCAACCCGACGCACTTTTCCATCGCCCTCAGGTATGACGCGCAGACCGGGGAGGCGCCGATCGTCGTGGCCAAGGGCGTGGACGAGATGGCCATGCATATCCGGAAGATCGCCAACGCCCACGAGGTGCCGCTGTTCGAGGCGCCGCCGCTGGCGCGGGCGCTCTTTTACAACGTGCAGCTGGGCGATCCGATTCCGGCCGCGCTGTACACGGCGGTCGCCCAGGTGCTTGCCTACATCTTCCAGCTGCGTGACGCGGCCAGCTACGCAAGTCCGACGCCGCAGCGCCCGGATCCCGCGGTGCCGGATGAACTCTGGCGTGGTCGTGATCCGGATGACGGGGCGGCCGCGACGCCATGAGGGATCTGCTCAAGGCGCTGGACTGGCGCGGTTCGGCCAATGCTGTCCGGGGATACCGGGGGCAGGGGCTCGGGCCGCCGCTCTTCATCATCATCCTGCTGGCGATGGTGATTATCCCGCTGCCGCCGCTGGCGCTCGATGCGCTGTTCACCTTCAATATCGCGCTGTCGCTCATCATCCTGATGGTGACGATCTACGTGATGCGCCCGCTGGACTTTGCGGTCTTTCCTACCATCATCCTGGTGGCCACGCTCCTGCGGCTGGCGCTGAACGTGGCTTCCACCCGGGTGGTGCTGCTCAACGGGCATGAGGGGCCCGACGCGGCCGGCAACGTGATTCAGGCATTCGGCGACTTCGTGATCGGCGGCAACTACGCCGTGGGTCTCGTGGTCTTCCTGATCCTGATCATCATCAACTTCGTGGTGGTCACCAAGGGCGCGGGCCGGGTCTCGGAGGTCAGCGCCCGCTTTACCCTGGATGCCCTGCCTGGCAAGCAGATGGCGATCGACGCGGATCTCAACGCCGGCCTCATCACCCAGGACGAGGCGCGACAGCGTCGGCAGGAAGTGACCCAGGAAGCCGATTTCTACGGCTCGATGGACGGTGCCTCCAAGTTCGTCCGAGGCGATGCCATCGCCGGCATCCTGATCGTGCTGATCAATATCATCGGCGGGCTGATGATCGGGTTGCTCCAGCACGGGATGCCCATGGGCGAGGCTGCGCAGACCTACGTGCTGCTGACCATCGGCGATGGCCTGGTGGCGACCGTGCCCTCGCTGCTGATCTCCACGGCGACCGCCATTATCGTGACACGGGTGACCGCCGCCGACGAGGACATGGGTACCCAGGTCAAGATGCAGATGTTCAGCGACCCCAGGGTGCTGGGCGTCGCCGCAGGGGTGATGGGCGGGATGGGCATTGTGCCTGGAATGCCGAATCTGGCCTTCCTGTCACTGGCAGCCCTGACCGGCGCCGCTGCCTACTACCTGGCCTATCGCAAGAGGATGGAGGCGCGGGAAAGGCAGATCGCCCCGCCGCCGCCGGAAGAGAAGCCGGAGATCAAGGAGCTGAGCTGGGACGACGTGCCGCCGGTCGACGTGATTGGCCTGGAAGTCGGCTACGGCTTGATCCCGCTGGTGGACCGCAATCAGGGCGGGCAGCTGATGTCCCGCATCAAGGGCGTGCGCAAGAAGTTGTCGCAGGACCTTGGCTTCCTGATTCCGTCGGTGCATATCCGGGACAACCTCGATCTCAAGCCGGGCGAGTACCGGGTCAGCCTGAATGGGGTGCCGGTGGGCCAGGCCGAGATCTATCCCGACCGGGAAATGGCGATCAATCCGGGGGCGGTGCACGGCGAACTGCGGGGGATCAAGACCAAGGACCCGGCCTTCGGCCTCGAGGCGACCTGGATCGAAAAGCTCGAGCGCGAACAGGCGCAGGCACTGGGGTATACGGTGGTGGATGCCAGTACCGTGATTGCCACCCACCTGTCCCAGATTCTCCAGGAAAATGCCCATGACCTCTTTGGTTACGAGGAGGCGCAGGAACTGCTCGACACGCTCAAGCAGAGCGCGCCGAAGCTCGTCGAGGACCTGGTGCCGAGGGCCTTGCCGCTGACCGTGATCGTTCAGGTCCTGCGCAACCTGCTTGAGGAACGGCTGCCGATCCGCGATGTGCGGACCATCGCGGAAACCCTGGCCCAGCACGCGCCCCAGACCCAGGATGTCAACCAGCTGACCGCCGTGGTTCGCGTCGCGCTGGCCCGGATGATCGTCCAGCATATCAACGGCCTTGAACCGGAGCTGCCGGTTATTACCCTCGACCCGCAGCTCGAGCAGCTGCTGATCAACTCGACCCAGGGCGGTGGCGAGACGCCCGGCATCGAGCCGGGACTGGCCGAGCGACTCCACGAGTCGCTCAAGGAAGCGACCCAGCAGCAGGAGATGGAGGGACGTCCCGGAATTCTCCTGGTGGCGCCGAACTTGCGCCGCTGGTTGGCACGAATGGTGCATCATTCCATCCCGACACTTCAGGTGTTGAGTTACAACGAGGTGCCCGACAACAAGGCGATCAAGGTGGTCGCTTCGATCGGGGGCCAGCAAGGCGGCTGAGGGCCGCCGCGGGATGAGGATCTTGCGGTATGAGAATGAAAAGAATCATTGCGCCGGACATGCGCGAAGCCATGCGTCAGGTGCGTCAGGTTTTTGGCCCGGATGCGGTCATTCTCTCCAACCGGCCCTGCGAGGGCGGGGTCGAGGTGATTGCCGCCATGGACTTCGACGAATCCAGCGTTCGGGAAGCCGCGATGCGACAGGAGCGCCGCGAAGCGCCCCGTCCCGCCGTCGAAACGCCGCCGAATCCCTCGGCGTCACTCGGCCAGGCGACCGCAAAGCCGTCTCCGGAGCCCGCGCGCGAATTTCCCCGGGCGTCCGCGCAGCCGGCACAGGACCCGGTGGCGGATCGCTTTGCGGAGCGGATGGCCCGGATGAGCGATATCCCGGCAGCCGGTGTTCGCCCCGAGGCCAGCCCAGAACAGCCTGCGGAGGCACCGGTCCGGCCTGCGGCCCACGGACAGCAGGCACCCCTTCGGACCTCGATCCGGGATTTCACGCCCCGTCACGAAATGGCCGACCGGGCGAAGACCCCGCCACCCGGGGGGCAGATGGAAACGGTCGAGGACCGGGCCGCCCGCCGGGCTCTTGACGATCTCAAGGGGGAAATGCAGGGTTTGCGTCAATTGTTTGAAAAGCAGCTTTCGGTCATCGAGTGGTCGCACTACACGCGCGAGCACCCGGTCGAGGTCGCGTTGCTCGAACGACTCGAGCAGCTGGGCCTGCCGCGGGCCTTCGCCCGGGTCCTGGTACAGGAGGCCGACGCGCTCGGTGACGAGCGCCAGGCCTGGGACCGGGCGCTGCGCGGCATGGCGGACCGGCTGCCGGTAGCGGACCTGAATCTGGTTGACTCCGGGGGCGTTCTGGCGATGGTCGGCCCCACCGGGGTCGGCAAGACGACCACCCTGGCCAAGCTGGCGGCCCGTTCGGTCCTTCGGTATGGCAAGGGTTCGGTCGCCATCATCAGCACCGATCACTTCCGCATTGGGGCGCAGGAACAATTGCGCAACTACGCGCGGATCCTGGACGTGCCGATGCACGTGGCGCGGGACGAGGCGCACCTCTCTGAACTGATCTCGGGTCTGGCCGACAAACGCCTGGTGCTGGTGGATACAGCCGGCATGTCGCAGCGCGACTTTCGCATGATCGAGCAGCTCGAGAAGCTGCAGTCGGCCCACAGTGCGTTGCGCCAGTGCCTGGTACTCTCCGCGAACACCCAGTACGCCACGGTGGTCGACCTGCTCAAGCGCTTCCGGGAGATCGGGCTGTACGGCCTGATTCTGACCAAGCTGGACGAGGCGTCCCAGCTCGGTGGCACGCTGGCGGCGGTCATCCGCTCCGGCCTGCCGCTGCTGTGTGCCACCAACGGGCAGCGTGTGCCCGAGGATCTGATCAATGTGGACGCTGCCGAGCTCGTGGGGCTGGCCGTCGACCTGGCCGAGCAGGCTGCCCGGATCGAAGCTCAGGAGGATGTTGCATCATGGTGATGACTGCCGATCTGGACCAGGCCGCCGGGCTGCGCAATCTGGTCAATCGCAAGCCCGTGCGCGTCATTGCCGTGACCAGCGGCAAGGGAGGCGTCGGCAAAACCAATGTTTCCGTGAATCTCGCCATGTCACTGGCGCGCAACGGCCAGAAGGTCCTGCTGATGGATGCCGACCTCGGCCTGGGCAACGTGGATGTGCTGCTCGGGCTCAGTCCCAAGGCCAACCTCTACCACGTCGTCACCGGCGAGCAGGCCCTGGAGGACGTGATCGTGGAAGGGCCCGAGGGGGTCGGGATCATCCCCGCGGCCTCGGGTGTCAAGAAGATGGCGGAGTTGACTCCGGCCGAGAACACCGGTCTGATCCACGCCTTCAGCGAGTTGCAGCGTCCGGTTGACACGCTGATCGTCGACACGGCGGCCGGCATTGCCGACAGCGTCGTGCGCTTTGCGCGCGCGGCCAACGAGGTCGTCGTGGTCGTCTGCGACGAGCCTGCCTCCATTACCGATGCGTACGCCATGATCAAGGTGCTGTCGCGGGAGTACGGGGTGGATCGCTTTCACGTGGTGGCCAATATGACGCATCATCACGCGGAGGGGCGTCGCCTGTTCGAGAAGCTGCTGTCGGTGACGGATCGCTTTTTGGACGTGAAACTCGGCTTTCTGGGGGCGGTCCCCTATGATGAGTACATGCGCAAGGCCATCCAGCGTCAGCAGCCGGTCGCACTCACCTATGCGGGGAGCCGGGCGGCGCGCGCCTTCGCGGAAATGGCCGGTCGCGTGGCGCGCTGGCCACTGCCTTCCGGACCGGAGGGGCATCTGCAGTTTTTCGTTGAACGACTGATCCATTCCGGAGCGCAGCTGGAGGCGGTCTGATTCATGAATGCCCGATCGATGTATGTCACGGTGCAGCAGGGCGACCGTGAGGACCTGGTGACGCGACATGCCGGTCTGGTCAAGCGGATTGCCTTCCACCTGGTCAACCGGCTGCCGGCTTCGGTGCAGGCCGAGGATCTGGTTCAGGCCGGGATGATCGGACTGCTCGAGGCGGCACGGCAGTACGACCCCGCGCAGGGTGCCAGTTTCGAGACCTACGCGGGGATCCGGATTCGCGGGGCGATGCTGGACGAGGTCAGGCGGAACGACTGGGCGCCGCGGTCGGTCCACCGTCGTCACCGGGAGGTCGCCCAGGCAATCCGTGCGGTGGAGGCCGAAACCGGGCGGGAAGCCAGGGACCAGGAGGTGGCCGACCACCTGGATATTTCGCTGGACGAATATCACCGGATTCTGACTGATTCCTCCGGGGTGCAGTTGTACAGCCTCGATCATGGTGGAGAGCGCGAAAACGAGACCTGGGACGTGGCCGATGATCGGGCCGGCCCGGTCGATGCGCTCAGCGAGGAACAGTTCGGGGGCGACCTGGCCGGGGCGATCGAGCAGCTGCCCGAGCGCGAGCGGATGGTGATGTCGCTGTACTATGTCGACGAACTGAACCAGCGGGAGATTGGCGCGGTGCTCGGTGTGAGCGAGTCGCGGATCTGCCAGATACACAACAAGGCCATTCTTCGCCTCAAGGGGCTCATGAAAGAATGGCAGTGACCGATACCAACCTATGCCGAAAATGTGCCGCTTGAGTAAGGCCCGAGGAGACGTGGTGTGGACCGAAACATGAATATTCTCGTGGTGGATGACTTTTCCACCATGCGTCGGATCATCAAGAATCTGCTGAAGGAACTGGGTTTCAGCAATATCGACGAGGCCGACGACGGGAGTACGGCGCTGCCCAAGCTCAAGAAGGGTGGGTACGACTTCCTGGTGACCGACTGGAACATGCCGGGCATGACGGGGATCGAGCTGCTCAAGGCAGTTCGCTCGGACCCGAATCTGGCCTCGCTGCCGGTCCTGATGGTCACGGCGGAAGCCAAGAAGGAGCAGATCGTCATGGCGGCGCAGGCCGGCGTGAATGGTTATGTCGTCAAGCCCTTCAACGCGGCAACCCTCAAGGAAAAGATCGAAAAGATCTTCGAGCGGGTGGAGGGCAAGTGATGGATTCGCAAAGCCAGAACGATCGTCGCCTTGAACTTGCCCGCGACCTGGTGGCAGCCCTCGAAGAAGATCGGCAGGAGGACGCCGAAGCCTGTCTGGAAGGGCTTTTCGAGCCGGAACGCACGCCGCTGTTCCGCGAAGTGGGTCGAATCACCCGCGAGGTTCATGATGCCCTGATGGATTTCGCCAACGACAGTCGCCTGACGCGACTGGCCGAGGCGGAGATGCCGGATGCCCGCGAGCGCTTGCGTTACGTCATTTCCCTGACGGACCAGGCTGCCAACCGGACACTTGCCCTGGTCGAGGACAGCATGCCGGTGGCCGATCGGCTGGTGGAGCGTTCGCGCCGGCTCACCGAGCGGCTGGCGCATGTGGTGCAGAAGAACGACGAGCAGCCGGAACTGCGCAAGATCGTCGACCCGGTAAACACCTATCTCGACTCCATCCAGAAAGATGGCAACCGCCTGCGCACCCAGCTGACCGAAGTCATGATGGCCCAGGAGTTCCAGGATCTCTCCGGCCAGATGCTCATGCGCGTGACGGAGGTGCTCGAGCAGCTCGAGGAAAAGCTGGTGCGGCTGGTTCGGCTTACCAGCCTGCGCGATGACGGGGCGGACCAGCCCGATGTCGAACATGGTCAGGAGGCGGACAAGGACCGTTCACCCTCGATGCGCGGGCATGGACCGCAGATTCCCGGCCAGGCGGATGACGTGGTCAAGAATCAGGATGACGTCGACGACTTGCTGGCCAGTCTCGGTTTTTGAAGGCGGCGGACTCGCAGGACGGCGGCCGACCGTCCGGCAAGGCATACGTTCGGCAAGGCATACGTTAAAGGGGAAGTGACATGGCGTTTGATGCCAACAACGAGCTTTTGCAGGATTTCCTGATCGAGGCCGGGGAGCTGCTCGAGGGGCTGAACGGTCAGCTCATCGACCTGGAGCGGGCGCCGAACGATCGGGATCTGCTCAATGCCGTCTTCCGGAGTTTTCACACCATCAAGGGTGGCGCGGGGTTTCTGGAGATCGACCCGCTGGTGGAGGTCTGTCACCGGGCCGAGGATGTCTTCAACCTGCTGCGCAACGGCGAGCTTCAGGTCGACAGCAACCTGATGGACGTGATGTTGCGCGTGCTCGACGTGCTCAACGACATGTTCGCCTCCCTGCGTGCCGGGGTCCTGCCGGAGCCCACCTCGCAGTCCTTCCTCGACGAGATCGAGTCGCTCAAGCATCCCGAGGTGGCAAAGGCTCCGGCAGCGCAGCCCGCGCCGCGGCCGGAACCGGCTCGGCAGCAAGAGCCGGCCGGGGTCACGGATGAGGCCGAGTCCGAGTACGCGTCCATGCTGGCCGAACTGGATGAAGAGACCCAGCCTGATCAGGCGGCATCGGGCGATGACGAACTGATTACCGACGAAGAGTTCGAGTCCCTGCTCGACCAGCTGCACGGTCCAGGCCAGTTCAAGGTCCCTGCGGCGGCCCAGGAGCCGGCCGCGGATCAGCCGGGCCAGGCCGTGGGCGGTTCCGGCAATGACGACGAGCTGATTACCGACGAGGAGTTCGAGAAGGTTCTCGACCAGCTTTACGGCGAGGGCAAGGGACCCTCGACGCAGTTGGCCCCGGAGCCTGAGGCGCCGAAGGTTGAGCCACCTGCGGAAAAAACCCTGGAGCCGGTCAGGCCAGAGGAGTCCACCCCGGCTGCCAGCAGGCCCGTGGTGCCGGTGGGGGGCAAGGTCGGCGGTGGCCGGGGCGGGCAGCAACCGGTCGTCGAGACCACCGTTCGGGTGGATACCGAGCGTCTGGACGCGATCATGAACATGGTCGGCGAGCTGGTGCTGGTACGCAACCGAATGAATACGCTCAAGAGCACCTTCGAAAGCGAGGATGTCTCCCAGGTGGTGGCCAGCCTGGACATGGTGACCTCCGATCTGCAGGCGGCCGTGATGAAGACGCGCATGCAGCCGGTCAAGAAGGTGTTCGGCCGGTTTCCGCGGGTCGTGCGTGACGTGGCGCGGCAGCTGGGCAAGGAGGTGGATCTGGTCATGGAGGGCGAGGACACCGACCTGGACAAGAATCTGGTCGAGGCCCTGGCCGACCCGCTGGTACACCTTGTACGCAACTCCGTGGACCACGGCATCGAGATGCCCGACGTGCGCGAGTCCAAGGGCAAGCCCCGGACCGGCACCGTCACCCTGTCGGCTGCGCAGGAGGGCGATCACATCCTGCTGTCGATTCACGACGACGGTGCGGGCATGGATGCCGAGAAGCTGCGTCGAAAGGTGGTCGAGAAGGGGCTGATGGATCAGGACATGGCTTCCCGGCTCTCCGAGAACGAGTGCTACGAGTTGATCCTGCTGCCCGGGTTCTCCACCAAGGAGCAGATCTCCGACATTTCCGGTCGTGGCGTCGGCATGGACGTGGTCAAGACCGCGATTTCCAAGCTCTCGGGCACCATCAGTATCGATTCCGAGCTGGAGGTCGGCACGCGGATCATCATCAAGGTCCCGCTGACCTTGGCGATCCTGCCCACTCTGATGGTCGTGGTCAGCGGACGCAAGTACGCGCTGCCGCTGGGGGTGGTCAGCGAGATCTTCGACATGGACGGCATGGATACCAATATCGTCGACGGGCAGCACACCATCACCGTGCGCGACCGGGCGTTGCCGTTGTACAACCTCAAGCAGTGGCTGGCCCTGCGTGGCGAGCAGGTTCCCCCGCTGGGCAAGGCCGAGCAGGTCGTGCTCGTCCAGGTCGGCGCGCAGCTGATCGGTCTGGTGGTGGACAGCGTGATCGGCCAGGAAGAGGTGGTCATCAAGCCGCTCGGAGAGATCCTGCACGGGGTTTCCGGATTCGCCGGTGCCACGATCACGGGGGATGGACACATCGCCCTGATTCTGGACCTGGCCGGCCTGGTTCGGCAATACGGCGGTCTGGGCCGGCGTGACCTGAGGATGGCCTGATCTCATGGCGATGCGTGTATTGATCGTCGATGATTCCGCGTTTTTCCGAAAGGCGCTCAAGGAGGTCCTGACAGCGGACGGTTTCCTTGAAGTGGTCGGGGAGGCAGTCAACGGGCGGGAGGCGATCGATAAGGCGGCGCGGCTGGAACCGGACGTGATCACCATGGACGTCGAGATGCCGGTCATGGACGGGATTTCGGCCGTGCGGGAGATCATGAAGGCGAAACCGACGCCGATCCTCATGCTCTCGGCCCTGACGCAGGCCGGAGCAGAGGCCACGCTGGACGCGCTGGATGCCGGCGCAGTGGACTTCTGGCCCAAGGACACCACCGATCCGAAGAGCACCCTTCACCAGTCGGCACGTTTGTTGCGTGCCCGCTTGCGGACACTGGCGGTCCGGGGTGTGCCCCGGAAGGCCAGGGCGCCGCTGGTGCCACCCTCCGCATCGACTGCCGGAAAGGTCGAACGCGGGTCGGGGCTCCAGGCCGGTGACCTGCGCGGGGTGATCTCCCGCAGGGGCATGGTGGTGATCGGTGCCTCGACCGGCGGGCCGGCCGCGCTTCAGATCGTGCTTGAGCGCATACCGGCTGGCTTTCCGGTTCCGGTGCTGATTGCGCAGCATATGCCGGCGGCCTTCACCGGCCCGTTTGCGCAGCGCCTGGACGCGATTTCGGGGTTGAAGATCAGCGAAGCGGTCGATGGCGAACCGCTGCTGCCCGGTCATGCCTACGTCATTCCAGGCGGCGTCCATGGAGAGGTGATCCGGCAACAGGGCCAGTGCGCCTTTCGACGCCGGGAGCCGGCGGCAAACGAGCACTACCGGCCGAGCGTATCGATCGCGTTAGCCTCGGCCGCCATGGTCTACGGAGCCGACACCCTCGGCGTGGTGCTCACGGGCATGGGGGATGACGGCGCCCAGGGTGCCCGGATGGTCCGGGACAGTGGCGGACACGTCTGGTCCCAGGACCAGGCCAGTTGTGTAATCTACGGCATGCCGGCGGCCGTGGCGAAGGCCGGTCTTTCCGAGGCGGTACTGCCGCTCGGTCAGATCGGTGATGCAATCGCGGGGTGCGTACGATGAAGATCTGGGCAGTGGCGAATCAAAAGGGCGGGGTCGGCAAGACCACCACCACCGTTTCCCTGGCCGGCCTGCTGGCCGAGCGCGGGCAGCGTGTGCTGCTGGTCGACATCGACCCGCACGGTTCGATGACGTCCTACTTCGGGATGGAACCCGAGGCGCCCGGCGCCAGCGTGTACAGCCTGTTCAAGGCGGCGGGCGAAGGGCGAACCATCGACCCTGCGCGGGTGGTCCATCCGACCTTTCACGAACACATTGCGCTGATGCCCGCGTCCACGGCGCTGGCGACCCTCGACCGGCAGCTTGCCGGTCGAGGCGGCATGGGGCTGGTGCTGCGCTGGGCCTTCGATCGACTGAGCAAGCAATACGACTATGTGCTGATCGACTGTCCGCCGATTCTCGGTGTCACGATGGTCAATGCCCTGGCGGCGGCCAGTTACCTGATCATTCCCGTCCAGACCGAGTTTTTGGCGCTCAAGGGGCTTGAGCGGATGATGCGGACGCTGTCGATGATTCAGCACTCGCGTACACGTCGTCTGGAGTACCGGATTCTGCCGACCATGTACGACCAGCGTACGCGCGCCTCGCTGGAAACCCTGCGCCAACTGCGCGCCCGTTACGATGACGAGGTCTGGGGGGACGTGATTCCGGTGGATACCCAGTTCCGGGAGGCCAGTCGCAAGGGACGGCCGTTGCCGCTGCTGTTGCCCGAAAGTCGCGGTGCCCGGGCCTATGCCCGGTTCCTCGATGACCTCGACCCGCCCGGTGCCGAAATCGGGACCCTTCGAGAGGAGCGTGTCCAATGAGCCAGATAGCCGATCATCGCGAGCTGGCCGAGCAGGAATCCGCCATCCTCGACTACCTTGATGGCCTGCTGGCCGAGGAGGAGGCGGGCGGGGCGCACCTGCGCCTTGTCCACCCGTCCGTCGGTGACGCATCATCCGGGGCGCCACAAGGGGACGACGAGCATGATCTGCCGGCAGACAATCTGAAGCCGGGGGATGACGAGACGCTCCAGGACGAGGCGATCCAGGGCGAGACGCTCCAGGACGAGGCGATC